>JBDTUG010000006.1:0-34349 GCA_040007855.1 Caldimonas sp. | reverse complement strand
GCGGCACCTTGTAGATGGTGTCGACGTCCCAGACCGAGATGACGCCGAACTCGTGGACGTTGGCGAACAGCGAGATCTTGGCGCGCTCCTCGTCGGGGATCGGCCGGTCGGCGCGGCAGAGCAGGGCGTCCGGCATGATGCCGATCTCGCGCAGCTTCTGCACGCTGTGCTGGGTCGGCTTGGTCTTCAGCTCGCCCGCAGCAGGGATCCACGGCACCAGCGTAAGGTGAAGGAAGCAGGCGTTGCCCGGGCCCATCTTCAGGCTCATCTGTCGAACCGCCTCGAGGAAGGGCAGGGACTCGATGTCGCCGACCGTGCCGCCGATCTCGACGATGGCGACATCGACCTCGTCGCCGGCGCCCCGGCGCACGAACTCCTGGATTTCGTTGGTGACGTGCGGGATCACCTGCACCGTCTTGCCGAGGTAGTCGCCGCGCCGCTCCTTCTCGAGCACGCTCTTGTAGATCTGGCCGGTGGTGAAGTTGTTGGTCCGCTTCATCCGGGTCGTGATGAAGCGTTCGTAGTGACCCAGGTCGAGGTCGGTCTCGGCGCCGTCGTCGGTGACGAACACCTCGCCGTGCTGGAACGGCGACATCGTGCCCGGATCGACGTTGAGGTACGGATCGAGCTTGACGAGGGTGACTTTGAGGCCCCGCGATTCGAGGATCGCGGCGAGGGACGCAGAAGCGATGCCCTTGCCCAGCGAGGACACCACACCGCCGGTGACGAAGACGAACTTGGTCATTGCGATTGGCGCCGTCACGAGCGCCCTGTGGAAAGCGCGATTCTAAGGGCGGCCGAGCATCGCCGCCGGCGGGTCGGCCACTACCCGCCCGGCGTCGCGGCGTGCCGAGCAAGGCACGCAGTCGCTCGAGGATGCCGCGGGGCTATGGCGCCAGCACCAGCGCGCCGCTCGTCACCCGGTAGTTGGCGCCCGCGCCGCTCGTCACCGTGCAGGTCGAGGCGCCACAGGGGCTCGTGCCGAGCACGTACTTGCCGGCCCCGTTGGCGCTCTGCTGGTTGGCGATGAATGTGTTGCCGGCGGCGCCGACCGTGACCCCGGCGGCTACCCTGACGTTGATCCCGCTGGTCTGGTTGCCGGTCGTGTTGCCGGTGAAGACATTGCCGCCCGGGCTTGCGACCGTGCCCAGGTCGTAGCTCGACGCGGCCGTGCCGCCCAGGGTGATTCCGGAGTTGTCGGCGGTGTTGGTGTTGTTGGTGGACAGGCTCGTGTTGTTGATCACCGAGACATTGCGCAGCTTCGCGCTGTAGTCCTTGCCGCTGGCGCCGAGCCAGATGCCGCCATAGAACCCGAAGCCTCCGGCCAGGCCCGGGATCGTCGTCCCGTTGCCGCTGGCCTCGCCGCCCGTGAGGTCGATGGCGCATCCGGCGAAGCAGACCAGCCCGCCGAAGTAGTTGTTCTTGACTGCCAGGTTGCTGCCGGTGATCGTCGCCGAGGTCGCGGTCGCTCCGTTGTCGACGAGCAGCCCCATCGAGCTGCCCGAGAGCACCACGTCGGTCAGCGACACGGTCGCGTTCGGGCCGTCCTGGCCGAACGAGCCGACGCCCAGCGCCGCCGAACTGCTTGTGTAGACGAAGCCGCTGACGGTCGTGCCGGTCAGGCTCACCACCGGCGTGCCGGTCGCGAGATTGATGCCCCGGCCGATCCCGTCCATGCCGATCGCCATCAAGGTCGAATTGCTCATGCTGAGCTGGGTCGCGGCGCCGTTCATGTAGATGCCGTTGCTGTTGACCTTGACCGTCGCGTTGTTGATGGCCAGCCGGGAGTTGCCCTGCAGCTGGAAGGCGGCGAAGTTCTGGAAGAAGCCGAATCCCGAGCCGCCTCCGAGCCCGGTGCCGCCGAGGCTGCCGCCGTTGATCGTGAGCTGCGCGTTGCCGGTCAGCACGGCGAAGATGTTCCCGGAACCGGCCGCGCCGGTCATCGTGTCGGTGTAGTCGGCGACGTTGCCCGGGCTCAGGGTGACGATGGCGTTGCCGCTGATGGCCAGCGGCGGGCTGGCGCTGCTCAGCAGCCCGGTGAACCTGAGGCCGTCCAGCGTGACATTGCCGGTCGACGCCTGGATCGAGCTGCCGTAGTTGTTGCCCGGCCCGCGGTCGAGGACGATGCCGACCACGGTGGCGCTGCCCTGCAGCACGAGGCTTTGCTGCAGCACCGCCATCCCCGGCGTCAGCGCGCGCACGGTCAGGCCGGCTGGAATGTCGATCAATGTCGCCAGGGGGGCCTCGGTGTACAAGCCGTCCTGCAGCCAGACGGTCTTGTTGGCCTGGGCCAGGCTGGCCGCCTTGGCGATCGAGCGGCACGGCGTCGCCTGCGCGCAGGTGGTGTTGCCGGCATCGACGCCTGAGGGTCCGGCATAGGTGTCGCCCGAGGTCGGCGTGCTCACCGCGACGATTGCCGCGGCGCTGGTGGCGTTGTTGCCCTGGGCGTCGAAGGCCTTGGCGGTGAAGCTGACGCTGCCGACGTCGGCGGCGGTGAAGTTCAGGCTGTGCTGGTAGGGCGCCGTCGTGTCGGTCGCGATCAGCAGCCCGTTGCGATAGAACTCGACCTGGGTCACGCCGATCGCGTCGCTGGCGGTGGCGAGCAGCGTGGTCGCGCCGGGCACCAGAACCGTCGCCGGGCTCGCCAGCAGGCTCACGCTCGGCGGCGTGACGTCGGCGCCGACGCTCACGCTGGCGACCGCGCTGGTGGCGCTGTTGCCGGCCGCGTCGAAAGCCTTCGCGGTGAACCCGACAGCGCCGATGTCGGCCGCCGTGAACGCCACCGACTGCGTATAGGGCGCGGTCGTGTCGGTGCCGAGCAGGGTCGTGCCGCGATAGAACTCGACCTTGGTCACGCCGACCGCGTCGCTGGCCGTCGCCGTGAGCAGGGTCGTGCCGGGCGCGACCACGATCGCCGGGCTGGCGACCAGCGACACCGCAGGCGCGGTCGTGTCGGCACCGAGCGTGACCGTGGCGCTCGCCGTCTTGGTGTTGCGGGTCGGATGGGTCGCGGTCAGCGTGAAGGTGGTGTCGGCGCTGACGTCGACGACGCGCGATCCGGAGCTCGGCAGGGGGTTGTCGCCCACGGCAATCGCACCGACGCCCATGTCGATGCTGGCCGCTTCGGCGCCGCTCACGCTCCAGGCGATCGTCACCGGGCCGCCGGGCAGCGCCACGCTGGCCGGGGTGACGGTGAAGGAGTTGACGGTGATCTGGCCGATGTACTTCTGCACCACGCGGTCGTTGTATTGCATGGAGCTGTTGCCGGCCCGGTCGTAGACGCGGGCGAAGAAGTGGCGAGTCAGCGGATCGCTCTGCAGGTAGGGAATCTGAAAGGTGCCGCTGACGTAGTCCTTGAGCGGCGTCGGGCCGGCGAAGAGCGCCGGATCGGCGTGCCAGCGCTGCACGGTGCGCAGGTAGGGACCATTGTTCGGGCCGCCGTCAGGCATGAGGATCCGCTCCAGCACCTCGACGCCGCCGAGGCCGTTGGGGTCGCTTGCGGTGATCTTGAAATTGACCACGGCGCCGGGGCCGATCTCTTCCATGAAGACGCCGGTGCCCCCGCTCGTGCCCCTGACGTCGAAGTCGGGCTTGGCCGGCGGGGTCTTGTCCCACATCACCGAGTAGACGCCGAACGGCAGCTTGGACGACGGGCAGAAGAACTTCCCTTTCGAGGTGACGCAGTTGAGCTTGGCCAGCCCCGCGCCGCCGAATTGGGGCGGCGAATACGTCGTCTGGCGGTGGCAGATCCGATCGGTGTTGTGCAGGGCGAGGACGTCGGCGAACGCCGGATCGCCAGTGACCTCGCGGTACTCGTCGGGGCAGCCGACCTGCATGACGCCGGGCACGAAGAGGAGCTCGTTGGCCGGCGCGCAGAAGGCGTTGTGCAGCGGGGTCTCGAAGACCTTGATGCAGGCCGGCGCGGGCAGGGTCGGGCAGTCGGGGCCGGTCACGTACATGTTGATCGCCGACGCGCCGCCTCCTGCGCACGTGGCCGGCGGCAGCCAGGCGCTCGGCAGCGACTGCGCGACCTTGCGCCCGGCCAGCACAGCCGCGCTGGCCGACTCGATCTCGATCAGCACCTGATCGGGCACCTGGATGTCGGGCGCGCTGTAGGCGTAGGTCGTCCCGGGCACCAGCGAGGGGTCGGCCGCGGTCTCGGCATCGGGGGTCGCGGGGACGATGCTGACCGCGGCGGGCGCCTGCAGGGCATTCGGGCCGACCGAGACGGTGACGACGCCATCGCTCGAGCTGACGCTGCCGCCCGCCGGGCCGAGCGTCTGGTCCGCCGCGGGAGGAGGCGTGACATCACCGCCGCCGCCGCAGGCGACCAAGGTGATGAGCAGGGCGGACACCAGGGAGGCTACGAGGATTCGCATTGGGTTCATGTTTGTCTCCTTAACGCAGGCCGCCGAGGCCAGCCGGGGGCGACCCGAGCTGAACGAGATGGCGGATCAATTCGAGCGGCGTGGCGAAGGCGCATTGCCGGCCAGCCTCGTCGAGCAACTCGGCGCGCCAGGGGCGCTCCGCCTCCTGGGGATAGACGCACAGGTTGAAGCGCAACCCGTCGCGGTCTGCAGGCGCTGAAGCGGGCTCGCGGGGTTCCATGGCGGCACCGTAAGCGCCATGGCGTTGCAAAGGCGTAGCAAAGCGCGCCGAACGGGTGCGCCCTCGCTACTTCGGGGGCCTCAGCCCAGGGTCGGGGAGTTCAGCGCTGCGCCGGCGGGACCCTCGCCGGCGTCGCCCGGCAGGTACTCGGCGCGGAAGCGAGCCCTGAGATCGGGTTCGTCGGCCAGGCTCTGTTCCAGGCGGCTCGCGTGACGGTGCGCCTCGGCGTCATGTTCGGCCGCGCGATCCGTGGCGCCGGCCGCGTGCAATGCCGCGGCGATGCTGCGGTGCAATCGGAGGGCCAGCAACGGCGCTGCCGCGGGCACAAGCGCCTGTGCTTCTGCCAGCGCCTGCGTCGCGTCGAGGCCGAGGGCGACGCGGACGTCGACAAGCAGGGTGGCGCGGTCCTCGATGCGGGTCACGAAACTGGGCTTTCGTACCCGGCCGTTCATCGCTTCGAGCAGAGCCAATGCTTCGGCATCCCGGCCGAGCGAATGCATCGCCAGAGTGCGGAAGAAGTCGATGACCACCTGCGTGACGAGGACGTCGGCGGACGGCTCGAACGGCTCGACCAGCGATTCGGCCGAGGCCCGGTCGTCCGGAAGCCGCCAGGCCGCAGCGAAGAATCGGACCGCGGCCGCGCCCGCGGCGCGCCAGGCCGGCGAGCGCGGCAGGTCTTCGTAGACTCGCGCCGCCCCCTCGCGATCGCCGATCTGCCAGAGGAGCCGCGACAGGACGAGCCAGGGCCAGAAGTCGGGCACGCCGCCGCGATTGGCCTCGAAGAAGGCGATCGCGCTTCGCGCCGCTCGCAACGCCACGGCAAGGTCGCCGCGCAGGGCCGCGACTTCGCTCATGCGAACCTGCAGACGGCTCTGGGTCGCCGGATCATCGATACCTTGCAGGAGTTGAACCGCCCGCGCGAGCTGCCGCTCGGCGCGATCGGCATCGCCCGTCTCGACCGCGTACAGGATGAAGTTGAGCAGCGTGAAACGGAGCAAGGACACGTGCTTGAGCTGCTCGGCCTCGTCGAGCACGCGCTGCAGGGTATCGATCGCCGCGCGGGCGTTGCCGGTGAAGAACTGACAGTAGGCGAGGCTGTTCATGGAGCGCAGGCGCTGCTCGTCCTCGCCTGCCGCGGCGCAGTAGGCGACCGAGCGCAGGAGATGCTCCTTGGCCAGATCTTCCTCTCCAAAGCTCATGTGGTAGTTGCCCATGCCGTGGTGCAAGGCGCCCAGGAAGGCGGCCGGCTGAGCGTCGGCCGACGCCAGCTCGAGCTGGTACAGGGCGAGTGCCTCGGGATACTCGCCACTCTCGACGAGGGCGAATGCGCCGTACTGGATGACGCGCTGGCGCACCGTTTGCTCGGCCCCTTGCCAGCCAGAGTGGGCACAGGCCAGTCGGAACTGCGCGATGGCTTCGGGAAATCGGTGCAGCTTGCCCGCGAGCTCGATGCGACTGGCGATGACCTCGAGCGCGAGCGCCGCGTCGAGGGTCTCGGCCGCCAATGCGTCGAGGGCCTCCAGCTCGATCTGCATCGCCGCCAGGTCGTGAAGGGTGCGCAGGACGGCCGCACGAGAACGTCGAACACGGATCTGTTCTTCGGTCGAGGCGCCGAGGGCCAGGGCCTGTCCGTACTGGGCAAGCGCATCGCTCCAGGCAAGCAGGCGCTCGGCGTCGCGTCCGGCGGAGACCCGCCAGGCCATCGCTTCCGCCGGACGCCCGGCTCCCTGCAGGTGCATGGCGATCAGGTCGGCGCGTGCCTGCTGCGCGATCAACCCGGCGGCGAGCCGGTCGTGGATCAGGCGCCGGCGCTCGGCGCCCAGTTGCGTCGCGATCGCCTCGCGCGCGAGATCGTGGACGAAGCGGTAGCCGCCGTCGAATATCGCGAGCAGTTCGGCCTGGACGGCGCGTTCCAGCCCGTCCAGCGCTTCCCATTCGCTCAACGCCGTGGCCGGCTGCACCTGCGCCAGGGTGAAGCCGGCGCTGGTCAGGGCGGCGGTTTCCAGAACCCGTCGCGCCGCCGCGCCGAGCCGCTCGACGCGTTCGATCACGGTGGCTGCCAGGGTCGGCGGCACCGGCAGCTCGGCATAGTCGGCGGTCGCGTCGTCGTAGCGTGTCGCCCATGCGCCCCGGGCATCGAGCTGCAGCTCACCGGCGTCGAACAGGAAGCGGATCGTCTCGAGCAGGTAGTAAGGGTTGCCGCGGGTCGCGTTCTGCAGCCGCGCTCCGAAAAGATTGCCACCCGGGCTCGAGGAAAGCGCTCTCACCAGCGCCAGCGTCTCGGTGCCGTCGAACACGGCAAGCGGTATGCGGGCGAGCAAGCGTCCCCGCTCGAGAGCGAGCACGGTGTCGCGCGCCGCCGCGTTGCCCATCAGCTCCTCGGGGCGCGCGGCGGCGACGATGTGCGCGTGCGCCGAGGGGTCGGCCGCATGGCGATGCGCCAGGTGCGTGACGAGCGCGAGCGTCGACGAGTCGGCCCAGTGCAGGTCGTCGAGCCAGAGGGTGCCGCCGGTTCCGACCAGGCGGTCGAGCACTTCGCCCAGGGCATTGAAGAAGCGGCTGCGGTCGATGACGCCGGATTCGCGAACGGAGTCGAACTGCGCGCCCGGATCGAGCGTCGGGAGGAGACGGGCCGCTTCGTGGCGGTCAGCGTCCGACAGCGTCGCGAGACGCTCGCGGCGATCCGGTCGTTCGAGCGCCGCACGCAGCGCGTCCCCGATCGACTGCAGCGCCGCGCCCTGCGCAACGGCCTCGCAGCGGATCGATACCGTGGAGCGTGCCAACAGGCACTCCTGCGCCAGCCGGGTCTTGCCGACACCCGGTTCGCCCTGCAGCAGCAGCACGGCAGCGCCTCGCTCGCGCAAGGCGGCGACCTCGGCCGCGCGCCCGATGAGCGGCACATCCAGCGGGCGCAGCACGCTCTCGATCGGGCGCGCCACCATCGGCGTGAGGCGCTCTGCGGCCCGGATCGTCTCTGCCAGGGCGACGGTCGAGGCGAGCGGCTCGAGGCCCAGCTCGCAGGCCAGCAAGCGCCGGCAACGTTCGTAGACGGCGAGGGCCGCGGAGCGCTCTCCGAGGAGGTGGTGCAGCCGCATCGCGCTGGCGTAGTGGCTCTCCTGAAGCGCATCTTCCGCCAGGAGCCGCAAATGCCATTCGAGGGCGCCGCGGCCGTCGCCGATCGCTTCGCGGTGCGCGGCAACGCTGGCGGCGGCCTCTCGCCAGCGCCGGACCAGCGCCTCGCGGCGTTCGGCCAGCCAGTCGTCGAATGCCGGAGCTTCGCCGCCGAGCGCGAAGCCCTCCATGGGAGGGCCTCGCCACAGCGCCAGCGCGGCAACCGCATCGCCACGCTCGCACGCCGCCCGAAAGAGAGCCACATCGCTGGCTACCGCGTCGCCGAGGCGGACGGTCTCGAGATCGGCATCGAATGTCTGGCCAAGGCCGGCTTCGCGCAGCCGTGCCAGCTCGCGCCTCAGATTGCGCCGTGCTTCCTCGGTCTGCCCCCACAGGATCGACGCCAGCCGGGCTCGGCTCGAGCGGCCGTCGATCGCCAGGCAGGCGAGCAGGGCGAGTACGCGGCGGCTCGGCAGGTGGCGCTCGCCGCTGTCCTGCGTGAATGTCGGCGCGCCGAGCAGATTCAGGGCATAGCGGGCTGGCATGCCGACAGCATAGAACGCGTTGCCCGGCCGTGCGCCGCTCTGGAGCGCGGCCGGCCGGGGGCGCAACGCAACGACGCGTACCGCGCGCGCCTCACCGACGCCGCCCGACGCCGCTAGACGACCTTTTCTTCGGGCGTGTGGATCTTCTTCGTCGGCTCGTAGCGCCCCGAGGCGACGCAGAGCGGCGCGAGCGCCGCGCCCGCGCCGTCCCATTGCGGGTCGTCGATCGATTCGAACACCTGGCGAAGCTTCTCGCCCCAACTGTTGCGGATCATCTGGAAGTAGGGGTTCTTGTCGTCGATGCAGACGATCTGCGAGCTCTCGAGCTTGCCGGTCTCGTAGACGACGAGGTCGAGCGGCAGGCCGACCGAGAGGTTCGACTTCAGGGTCGAGTCCATCGACACGAGCGCACACTTGGCGGCCTCGGCGAGCGGGGTCGAGGGCCGCATCATCCGGTCGAGCACCGGCTTGCCGTACTTCGATTCGCCGATCTGGAAGAAGCAGGTCTCGCGCGTCGCCTCGATGAAGTTGCCGGCCGAGTAGACCAGGAACAGACGCATCGCCTCGTCGCCGATCTGGCCGCCGAAGATCATCGAGGCGTTGAAGTCGAGGCCTGCCTTCGCCAGCGATTCGCCGTCCTGGTCGTGGATGCGGCGCACCGCCGAGCCGAGTACGCGGGCGGCGTCGAACATGCTGGTCGCGTTCCAGATCGTGATCGGCGGCTTGTCCGCTTCTTCGATCTGCTCGATCTGCAGGATCTCGCGGACCTGCTGCGAGATCGACAGGTTGCCGGCCGAGAGCATGACCATGAAGCGGTCGCCCGGCCGCTCGTAGATCATCATCTTGCGGAACGTGCTGATCTGGTCGAGGCCGGCGTTGGTGCGCGAGTCGGAGAGGAAGACGAGGCCGGCGTCGAGCTTGACCGCAACGCAGTAGGTCATGGGGTTTCCTTGTTGCCGGCGCCGCCGAGGGCCTTGAGGCGATAGAGCGCTTCGAGCGCCTCCCGGGGGGTGAGCATATCGGGGTCGAGCTCGCGCCACGCCGCCTCGAAAGCGGAGGGCGGCTCGGCGGGCTCGGCGGCGGCCGGCGCGACGGCGAACAGGTCGCTCTGCGGCTGCCGGGCGAGTCGCTCGGCCTCCAGGTTCTCGAGGGTGGCCCGTGCATGGCGCAGCAGCGGCGCCGGCATGCCGGCCAGGCGCGCCACCTGCACGCCGTAGCTGCGGCTGGCCGGGCCGGGCTCGATCTCGTGCAAAAAGGCGATCGTGTCGCCGCTCTCGACCGCGGCGACGTGGACGTTGATCGCCCGCTCGTGCTTCGCCGGGAAGTCGGTGAGCTCGAAGTAGTGCGTCGCGAACAGGGTGAACGAGCGGTTCCGGTCGTGCAGCTGGTGGGCGATCGCGCCTGCCAGGGCCAGGCCGTCGAAGGTCGAGGTGCCGCGCCCGATCTCGTCCATCAGCACCAGCGAGTGCTCGGTGGCGCCGTGGACGATCGCCGCCGCCTCGGTCATCTCGACCATGAAGGTCGACTGCGCGTTGGCCAGGTCGTCGGCGGCGCCGATCCGGGTGTGGATCGCATCGAGGGGGCCGAGCCGGCAGCTCGCCGCCGGAACGTACGAGCCGATCGAGGCCAGCAGGCAGATCAGCGCGACCTGGCGCATGAAGGTGCTCTTGCCGCCCATGTTGGGACCGGTGATGACGAGCATCCGGCGTTTCGTGTCGAGCCGGCAGTCGTTCGGCATGAAGGCCTGGCCGCGTTCCTGCAGGCGTGCCTCGACTACCGGATGGCGGCCGCGCTCGATCTCGACGCACGGCTCGCGCACGAACTGCGGCCGGCACCAGCCGGATCGCTTCGCGCACTCGGCGAGCGCGGCCAGGGCGTCGAGCGTGGCGAGCGCGCGTGCCACCGCCGAGAGCGGCTCGAGCCGGGTGGCCAGGGCGTCGAGCAAGGCGTCGTAGAGGTGCTTCTCGCGTGCCAGCGAGCGCTCGCCGGCCGACAGTGCCTTGTCCTCGAAGGCCTTCAGCTCGGGCGTGATGAAGCGCTCGGCATTCTTCATCGTCTGGCGGCGCCGGTAGTCGGCGGGTACCTTTGCCGCCTGGCCCTGCGAGACCTCGATGAAGAAGCCGTGGACGCGGTTGAACTGGACGCGCAGGGTGGCAATGCCGCTGCGCTGCCGCTCGCGCGCTTCGAGCTCGAGCAGGAAGGCGTCGCTGTCGCGGCCGATCGCGCGCAGCTCGTCGAGCTCGGCGTCGTGGCCGGCAGCAATCACGCCGCCGTCGCGCAGCAGCGCCGCGGGCTCCTCGGTGAGAGCGGCGACCAGCAGCGCCGCAAGGCTCTCCGGCGGGGCCAGCGCCTCGGCGCACATCGCCAGCAGCAGCGAGCCCCCGGTCGCGACGGCGGCGCGCACCCGGGGCAGGGCGAGCAGGGTCGCGCGCAGCCCGGCGAGCTCACGCGGGCGCGCCTGCCGCAGGGCGATCCGGGCGGTGATGCGCTCGACGTCGGCGAGGTGGCGCAGCGCGCCGCGCAGCGCGTCGAGGCCGGCCTCGTGCAGGGCGGCGATCGCCTCGTGGCGCTGGCCGGCGACGCGCCGCTCGCGCGGCGCCTGCAGCAGCCAGCTGCGCAAGGCCCGGCTGCCCATGCCGGTGGCGCAGCCGTCGAGCGTAGACAGCAGGGTCGGCGCGTCGTGGCCGCGTAGGGTGCGCGTCAGCTCGAGGTTGCGCTGGGTCGTCGCCGGCAGGTCGATCAGCGCGCTGGCCCGGTGCACGGCCAGCCGCTGCACGTGGGCCAGCGCTCGTCCCTGGGTGTGCTCGGCGTAGCTGAGCAGCGCGGCCGCCGCAGCATGCGCCACGGGCAGGCTCTCCGCGCCGAAGCCGGCCAGCGTGGCCACGCCCAGCTGGGCGAGCAACTTGCGCAGGCCGAGGGCGGCGTCGAACTGCCACTCGGGCCGGCGCGTCAGCGTCAGGGCACCCGGCTCGAAGCTGCCTTCGGGCAGATCGCCGGCGACCAGCACCTCGGCCGGCGCCAGTCGCGAAATCCAGCCCGACAGCTCGGCGCCGCTGCATTCCGACAGGCCGATCTCGCCGTTCGAGAGCGCCGTCCAGGCCAGGCCGAATCGGCCGGGGCCGGCGGCGATGGCGAGCAGGAGGGCGTCGCTCTTGGCGGCGAGCAGGTCGCTTTCGGTCAGGGTGCCGGGCGTGACGATGCGCACCACCTTGCGCTCGACCGGCCCCTTGCCGGCGCCGACTTCGCCGACCTGCTCGCAGATCGCGACCGACTCGCCGAGCTTCACCAGCCTGGCGAGATAGCCCTCGGCGGCGTGCACCGGCACGCCCGCCATCGGGATCGGCGCGCCGTTGCTCGCGCCGCGCGCGGTGAGGGTGATGTCGAGCAGGCGGGCCGCCTTCTTCGCGTCGTCGAGGAAGAGCTCGTAGAAGTCGCCCATCCGGTAGAACAGCAAGGTCTGCGGATGGTCGGCCTTGATGCGCAGGTACTGGGCCATCATGGGCGTGTGCGCCGAGGGCTCGGGCTGCCGCTCGCCGGCGGCGTTGCTCGCGGCGGTCACGCCCGCGCTGAGGATTCGAGCGGCGCGCTCGTCATCAGAACTGCGCCAACGGCGTCGTCGTGCCGCCCGGGGCGGTGTTCCCGGCGCTCCGGTTGTTGCCAAACGAGACGTAGCGGGCGCCGCCGATCGCCGGTTGCAGGCTCGACAGGTTGCCGACCGTCGTCACGTTGGAGAGATAGACGGTCGCCTGCGCGCCGATCGCCTGCACGCCGGAAAGGCCGTACGACGAGGTCACCCGCTCCAGCGTGAGGCTGGTGGGCTGCGCCGCCGAGGCGGCGATCGCGTTGTGGGTGTAGTTGGCGGTCAGCACGCTGTCGCTGACGACGACCACCGCGTTGTCGTTGGCGCGGATGCCGGAAAGGTGGTTCGCCGCCAGCACCGAGTTCGACACCGACACGTAGGCGACCGCGCCGGCCGACGGCGCGACCAGCACGCCGTGCTGGCCGTTTTCGCGGCTGACGACATTGACGACCGTGAGCCAGGTGTTGGCCGTGTTCGCCACCAGGATGCCGCTGGCGCCTTGGCGCCGGATGGTCACGTCTTCGATCTGCACGTCGGTGGCGTTGACCACGCGGATGCCGCTGGCGGTGCTGTTGCCGCCGTCGATGGTCAGCCCGCGGATCGCCACCCCGCCGCTGGCGTCGGGAAGGGAGATCACGACGCCGTTGAAGCCGTTGCTGTTGCGCACGACCGCCGGCGCGGCGCGGCAGTCGACGGTCATCGACTTGTTGATCTGCAGCAGCCCGAAGTCGCCCGAATCGATGCAGTGCACTTCACCGCCCACCGGGAGCTTGCTGAACACGCCGGTGAAGGTCCGGCAGGCCAGGGGGCGACTGCACGGATTGGTGTCGTCGCCGTTCACCGACAGCCACATCACGGCTTGCGCCGATGCGGCCGCGGGCACCAGCAGCGTCAGAACGACGAGGACGGGGGCGAGGGCGGCGGCGATTCGGCGGCAGGTGCTCACGACTGGATCTCCCGGGAGTGGATCGAAACGGCGCAGCGCGCGTCAGCGGCGGAACGGGTCTGGCATGCGCTCATCGGTGCGCCGCGGCCCGGCCCGCTCAGGGGGTCGCGGACGCGCTGCCCGGAAGCTCGGCCAGGCTGGAATAGGGGGACAGCATGTGGACCAGCTGGCCGTAGATCTTCGGGCAGCCGGCAACGACTTCGCGGCGATGCAGGAAGTCGGCCTCGCCGGTGAAGTTGCCGACCAGCCCGCCGGCCTCGGTAACCATCAGCGAGCCGGCGGCGACGTCCCACGGGGACAGGCCGGTCTCGAAGAAGCCGTCGTACCAGCCGGCCGCCACGTAGCACAGGTCGAGCGCCGCGGCGCCGGGGCGGCGCACGCCGGCGCAGCTCTGCATCACCGTCTCGAGCAGGCGCAGGTAGCGCTTGAGATCGTCGCCCTTGCGGAACGGGAAGCCGGTGCCGATCAGGGCATCGGCGATCCGGGTGCGCTTGGACACGCGCAGCCGCTTGTCGTTGAGGAAGGCGCCGCGGCCCCGGCTGGCGTAGAACAGGTCGTTGCGCGCCGGGTCGTAGACGACGGCCTGCTGGACCTGGCCGCGGAAGGCCAGGCCGATCGACACCGCGTAGGTCGGCAGGCCGTGGATGAAGTTGGTCGTGCCGTCGAGCGGGTCGATGATCCAGACGTACTCGCTGTCGCGCGCGCCGCGCGTCGAGCCCGACTCTTCGGCCAGGATGCCGTGCCCCGGGTAGGCGGCGAGCAGGACGTCGATGACCGCCGCTTCGGCGGCGTGGTCGACCTCGGTGACAAAGTCGTTCGGCGCCTTGGTGTTGACCTGCAGCCGGTCGAGGTCGAGCGAGGCCCGGTTGATGATCGCCCCGGCGGCTCGCGCCGCCTTGATGGCGATGTTGAGCATGGGGTGCAGCGCTTGCGACATGGTGGACTTCGGGGGTGCGAGGCGCAGCAGGTGCGGTTCGCTGCGGTGCGGCTGCAAAATGGGGAACGATGAATTTTAGCGGCGGGAGCGCGGGCTCGACCGGCGACACGACGCGCTTCGTGCTGGTCGGGACCAGCCACGCCGGCAACGTCGGTGCGGCGGCGCGCGCCCTCAAGGTGATGGGCTTTCACGAGCTGGTGCTGGTCGCGCCGCGCTGGGACGACGTGCTGCAGCGCGAGGATGCGATCGCGATGGCGAGCGGCGCAACCGACGTGCTGGCCACGGCCCGCGTCGTCGCCACCCTCGGCGAAGCGCTCGACGGCATCACCTGGGCCGGCGCGACCGCGATGACGCCGCGCGACTTCGGTCCGCCGACCTTCGCGCCGCGAGCGGCGTTCGGCGAGCTGGCGGCGAGCGCGCATCGGGTCGCGTTCGTGTTCGGCTCGGAGCGCTTCGGCCTCTCCAACGACGATCTCTACACCTGCCACGCCTGCCTCTCGATCCCCACCGATCCGCGCTACGGCTCGCTCAACCTCGCCCAGGCGGTGCAGCTGATCGCCTACGACTGGCGCCAGGCGCTGGGCGGCTTTGCGGTCGAGGCGCGGGCGGATGCCGGTGCGCTGGCCGACGCCGTTGTCGTGCGCGGCCTGCTCGCGCACTGGCAGGAAACCCTCACCACGGTCGGCTTCCTCGATCCGAAGGCGCCGCGCAAGCTGATGTCGCGCCTGCACCGGCTCGCCGACCGCGCCGGCCGCACCGTCGAGGAGGTGCAGATCCTGCGTGGCATCGCCCGAGCAGTCGACGAGCGATCCCGATAAACTGACTCGACCGCATCACCTACTGCGACATCGTCATGTTCTCCCGCCTGCGCGAAGACATCGCCTGCATCCTCGATCGCGACCCGGCTGCCCGGTCGTGGTGGGAGGTGCTGACGTGCTACCCGGGCCTGCACGCGATCGTCCTGCACCGCCAGGCCGCCTGGTGGCGGCGCCACGGCATGCACTGGATGGCGCGCTGGGTCTCGCACACGGCGCGCTTTCTGACCGGTATCGAGATCCATCCCGGCGCGACGATCGGCCGGCGCGTCTTCATCGATCACGGCATGGGTGTGGTGGTCGGCGAGACCGCCGAGATCGGTGACGACTGCACCATCTACCAGGGCGTGACGCTCGGCGGCACCTCGCTAGCCAAGGGCGCCAAGCGCCATCCGACGCTCGGCCGCAGCGTCATCGTCGGCGCCAACTCGCAGGTGCTCGGCGGCTTCACGGTCGGCGACAACGCCCGGGTCGGCTCGAACGCCGTCGTCCTCAAGCCGGTGCCCCCGGGTGCCACGGCGGTCGGCAATCCGGCGCGGATCATCCAGGCCGAGGCCGACGCCACGCGCGAGGAAATCGCCGCGAAGATGGGCTTTTCTGCCTACGGCCTGACCCAGGGCGACGACCCGGTCTCGCAGGCGATGAAGGGCCTGATCGACAACGCCTCCGGGCACGAACACCAGATCGCTCTGCTCTGGCAGACGATCGAGAAGCTCTCCCTGCGCTCGCGCGAGCTGCCCACCGAGGACTGCGTTCCGGGCGAAGCGCACACCACCGAGAACTTCGACGCCGAGCGGCTCAGCCGCCTGGTGAAGTAGCCCGCACCGCCGACTTCGGCCGGAAGGCCTTGCAGAGCGTGGCGTCGGTCTCGAGGTAGGGACCGCCGATCAGGTCGATGCAGTAGGGCACCGCGGCGAAGATGCCGGGCACCGGCGGGTTCGCATCGCGCATGCCCTCGAGCGTCTCGGCGATCGCCTTCGGTTGCCCGGGCAGGTTGATGATGAGCGCCTTGCCGCGGATCACCGCGACCTGGCGCGACAGGATCGCGGTCGGCACGAAAGCCAGGCCGATCCGCCGCATCTGCTCGCCGAAGCCGGGCATCTCGCGGGTGGCGACCGCGAGGGTCGCTTCCGGCGTAAGGTCGCGCGGCGCCGGCCCGGTGCCGCCGGTCGTCAGCACGAGATCGCAGCGGGCATCGTCGACGAGCTCGCGCAGCGTTGCCGCGATCGTCGCTTCGTCGTCGGGGATGAGGCGAGTCTGCCAGTCGACCGGGTTGAGCAGCACCTTGCCCAGCCAGTCACGTAAGGCTGGAATGCCCTTGTCTTCATAGACCCCCGACGAGGCCCGGTCGCTGACCGACACCAGGCCGATCCGGACGGCGTCGCGGCCCGGGGACGGCGCCGCGAGCCCGGTCGGCGCCGTGCTCTCACTCATCGGCCGGCCGCTCTTGCTCACGGACGAACTGGAACAGTTCGCGGAAGGCGCGGCCGCTGCGCTTCTCGGGCACCAGCGACGCGTCCTTGCGGGCGTTGCGCACGAGGGCGCGCAGGCGTTGAGAGTCGGCGCCGGGGTGCTCGCTCGCGAAGCGCGTGGCTGCGGCGTCGTCGGCGATCAGCTCGACGCGCCAGCGCTCGGTCTGGTGCAGGGCGAGCGAATCCTGGGCCCTGCCGAGCTCGAGCTCGTTGACCGCGAGGCGTGCCGCGTCGACGTCGGAAAGCCGCATCAGCTTGCCGATCAGCTGCATCTGGCGGCGCTTGGCCTCGTGCGTCCGGATGCGCCGGAAGGCCTGGATCGCGTCGATCAGCGGCTCGCCCAGGCCGAGCCCGGCGAGGCGGTCGTCGGACAGCTCGACGAGCGACGCGCCGAGCGCCTGCAACTCGTGCGAGGCCTCCTTGCGGCGGGTCTTGCTCGGCCGTTGAAGGCGCGCCAGGTTCTCGGCGGCGGTGGCGTCTTCGGCGGTGGGTTCGAGGAGGTCGGGGCGGGTTCGCACGAGGGCGCGACGGGGTGCGGAGGGGTCGTCGTTATCATAGCCGCCGCCCCTTGCCCGGCCGACCTGCGTGCCGGCGCCTCGACCCCTCCCCATGCCTTCCCGCTCCCCTGCCCGAACCCTGTCGCCCACCGACTTCGCCTATTCGCGCGATCGATTCCGCGAGCTGGCCGAAAGCGCCCTGAAAACCGCGCGTTCGCTCGGCGCCAGCGACGCCGTCGCCGAGGTGTCGGAAGGGGTCGGCCTCTCGGTCTCGGTGCGCAAGGGCGAGACCGAGAACGTCGAGCGAAACCGTGACAAGTCGATCGGCGTCACGGTCTACGCCGGCCAGCGGCGCGGCAACGCGAGCTCGTCCGATTTCTCCGCGGCGGCGCTCGAGCAGACGGTGCGCGCTGCCTGGGACATCGCTCGCTTCACCGCCGAGGACAGCGCCGCCGGCTTGCCCGAGGCCGATCAGCTCGCCACCGGTGCCGCGGCCGAACGCGACCTCGATCTGTTCCATCCCTGGCCGATCGACGCCCAGGCGGCGATCGGGATCGCCACCGAATGCGAGGCCGCGGCGCTGGCCGTGGACCGCCGCATCACCAACTCGGAAGGCGCCGGCGTCTCGGCGCAGCAATCGCACTTCTACGCCGCCAACACGCGCGGCTTCGGCGCCGGCTACGCCAGCTCGCGCCACTCGGTGTCGGTCGCGCCGATCGCCTCGCTGCCCGGCAAGGGCGGCGACGACATGCAGCGCGACGCCTGGTACACGTCGATGCGTTCGGCCGCCGAGCTGGCGGCGCCGGCGGCGGTCGGCCGCTACGCCGCGGAGCGCGCGCTGTCGCGCCTGCGTTCACGCAAGATCAGGACCTGCGAGGTGCCGGTGCTTTACGAGGCCTCGCTCGCCTCGGGCCTGCTCGGCGCCTACGTTCAGGCGACCAGCGGCGGCTCGCTGTACCGCAAGTCCTCGTTCCTGGAGGGATGCCTCGGCAAGCGCGTGCTCGCCGCGCACCTCGACGTTCGCGAGGACCCGCACGTGCTGCGCGGCAAGGGCAGCGCGCCGTTCGACGACGAAGGGGTGGTGACGAGCGCGCGCGACATCGTCGTCGCCGGCGTCGCCGAGACCTACTTCCTGTCCACCTATTCGGCGCGCAAGCTCGGCATGACGACGACCGGCCATGCCGGCGGCTCGCACAATCTCGTGCTCAGTTCGCGCCACACTGGTGCGGGCGACGATCTCGCGGCGATGCTGAGAAAGCTCGGCCGCGGCCTGTTCGTGATCGAGCTGATGGGGCAGGGGGTCAACTACGTCAACGGTGACTATTCGCGCGGCGCCGCCGGCTTCTGGGTCGAGGGCGGCGAGATCGCCTATCCGGTGCACGAGATCACGATCGCCGGCAACCTGCGCCGGATGTTCGAGTCGATCGTCGCGGTCGGCGCCGACACGTACACGACCGGCAGCAAGACGATGGGATCGGTGCTGGTCGAGCGAATGAAGATCGCCGGCGCCTAGGAGCCTGGGCGGCAGACGCCATGCCCCCTTGCCGTTCGTAGGCCCGCACGCGGCGACTCGCCGCGCGGGTAAATCCCGGTGAGTGCGGGAAAGGGCGCTTCCTAGAATCCCGGCGCGACTAAAATCCCCCACGTTTACTGGAGAAATACATGCAGCGTCGTTCATTCATCCGAAAGACCGGGCTCGCCGGCATCATCGCTGCCGGGGCGGCGCCTGCCGTCGTCAATGCCCAGGCGGCTATCCGCTGGCGCCTGGCGTCCAGCTTTCCGAAGTCGCTCGACACGATCTTCGGTGCCGCCGAGGTGTTCGCCAAGAAGGTCGGCGAGATGACCGGCGGCAAGTTCCAGATCACGACCCATGCCGCCGGCGAGCTGATGCCGGCCTTCGGCGTCGTCGACGGCGTGCAGAGCGCGACCATCGAGATGGCGCACACGGCGCCCTACTATTTCTTCGGCAAGGATCCGACCTTCGCCCTCGGCTGCGCCATTCCGTTCGGCCTGAACGCCCGGCAGATGAACGCCTGGATGCTCGAAGGCAACGGCATGAAGCTGATGCGCGAGTTCTACGCCAAGTACAACATCGTCAACTTCCTCGGCGGCAACACCGGGGCGCAGATGGGCGGCTGGTTCCGCAAGGAGATCAAGTCGCTGGCCGACATCAAGGGACTCAAGTTCCGCATCGGCGGCTTCGGCGGCAAGGTGCTCGAGCGGATCGGCGGCGTGCCGCAGAACATCCCCGGCGGCGAGATTTACCAGTCGCTGGAGAAAGGCACGATCGACGCCGCCGAGTGGGTCGGCCCGTACGACGACGAAAAGCTGGGCTTCGCCAAGGTGGCGCCGTTCTACGCCTACCCTGGATGGTGGGAGGGTGGCCCCCAGCTTGATTTCTACGTCAACAGCACGGCATACAACGGTCTCTCGGCCGAGTACAAGGCCATCATCGAGGCGGCTGCGATGTACGCCGCTACCGACATGCTTGCCAAGTACGATGCCCGCAATCCGGCAGCGCTGAAGCGGCTGGTGGGGGGCGGCGCCAAGCTGTTCCGCTTCCCCAAGGAAACGATGGATGCCGCCTTCAAGGAGGCGATGGCGCTGTACAGCGAGTTGAGCGGCACCAACCCGGGCTGGAAGAAGATCTACGAGGACTTCTCGGCATTCCGGCGCGATGCCAACCTCTGGTTCCGCTTCACCGAAGCAGGCTTCGACGACTTCATGCAGAACCAGAAGCTCTGAGCGAAGACCTTTTCCCGCACAGGAAACCCCGCCTCGGCGGGGTTTTTCTTTGCCTGCGCGCGGGCGCCGCGGTCAGGGCTTCTTCTCGGCGTCGCGCTTGATGGACTCGAGCAGGAGCCTCGTCATCTCGTCGTCGGAGCTCGTGGCGCCGCTGGCCGGACCCGAGGCCCCCGATCCGGGAGATCCTGCTGCCCCGCCCGCACCGCCGCTGCCACCCCGGGCGCCTTGGCGCATCTGCTGGAATGCCTTGTCCACGTCGATCTTCGGTCCGGTGCCGAGATCCCGGGAAACCACCGAAGGAAAGGCGATCACGAGGCTCACCATGACGACCTGGATGAAGACGAAGGGCACCGCGCCCCAGTAGATCTGGCCGGTGGTGACCTTCGCGACCGGTCGCTTGGTGATCCGGTCGTCATAGTCCTCCGTCGGCGCCACGCTGCGCAGGTAGAAGAGTGCGAAGCCGAAGGGCGGGTGCATGAAGGAGGTCTGCATGTTGATCGCCAGCAGCACACCGAACCAGACCAGGTCGATCCCTAGCTTGTCGGCGACCGGTGCGATCAGCGGGATGATGATGAAGGCGAGCTCGAAGAAGTCGAGGAAGAAGGCCAGCAGGAAGACCAGGATGTTGACGACGATGAGAAAGCCGAGCTGGCCACCGGGCAGGCTGGTCAGCAGGTGCTCCACCCAGATCGGGCCGTCGACCGCCTGGAACGACAGGCTGAACACCGTCGAGCCGATCAGGATGAAGAGCACGAAGCACGAGAGCTTCATGGTCGCATCTAGCGCCTGACGCATGAGCTTGAGGTCCATGCGCCTGCGGAACATTGCCATCGCAAGCGCGCCGACCGCGCCCATCGCCCCGCCTTCGGTCGGTGTCGCGATGCCGAGAAAGATGGTGCCGAGCACCAGGAAGATCAGCGCCAGCGGCGGTATCAGGACGAATGTGACCTTCTCGGCCATGCGCGAGAGCAGGCCGATGCGCAACAGCCTGTTGAGAAGCGCCAGGCCGAAGGCGACGCCGACGCCGACGCACATCGAGATCACCACCATCTCGTCGGTCGGCGTGGTCGCCGGTCGGGTCTGCGCGAAGACGATCGCCGCCGCCGTGGACAGGATGGCGAGCACGCCGAGCGACCGCAATCCCGCCGAGCCGTCGTCCTCTCGAATGGTCCGGGCCTCGGGCGGCAGGGCCGGCGCGCGTGTCGGGTGGATGACGCTGACCGCGAGCACATAGAGGAGATAGAGGCCGGTCAGGATGAATCCCGGGAGGAACGCGCCCTTGTACAGGTCGCCCACGCTGCGGCCGAGCTGGTCGGCGAGGACGATCAGCACGAGCGAGGGCGGGATGATCTGCGCCAGCGTGCCCGAGGCGGCGATCGCGCCGGAGGCCAGCCGCCGGTCGTAGCCGTAGCGGAGCATGATCGGCAGGGAAATGAGGCCCATCGAGATCACCGACGCGGCCACGACGCCGGTCGTCGCCGCCAGCATCGCCCCCACCAGGATCACCGCGTAGGCGAGGCCGCCGCGCACCGGCCCGAACAGCTGGCCGACGGTATCGAGGAGGTCCTCGGCCATTCCCGATCGTTCGAGCACGAGGCCCATGAAGGTGAAGAACGGAATCGCCAGCAGCGTGTCGTTCTGCATGATCCCGAAGATGCGCAGCGGCAGCGCCTGCAGCAGGGTCTGGGGCATCAGGCCCATCTCGACCCCGACCCAGCCGAAGAACAGGCCGCAGGCACCGAGCGAGAAGGCGACCGAGTAGCCGAACAGCAGGAAGACGACCAGGCTGGCGAACATGATCGGCGCCATGTTGACGCTCAGAAACTCGATCATGGTTTGCCTCCGGCGGCAGCCTCGCGGGCGGCGACTTCCTTCTTCAGCAGATCAGCGAGTTGTTCCTCGGCGGTCTTCTCCTGCGCCTTGCGGGTCGGGTCGGGAATCAGGCCCTTCAGGAAGGCGACCCGCTTGATCAGCTCCGACACCGCCTGGAAGCCGAGCAGGACGAAGCCGAGGGGCAGCAGGGCAAACACCGGCCAGCGGATCAGGCCGCCGGCATTCTGCGAATACTCCTTCATCACATACGCGCGCACCACCAGCGGCCACGAAAGCTGGATCACGGTGAAGACGAGCGGCAGGACGAAGAACGCCAGGCCGATGATGTCGATCCAGATCTGGGTGCGCTTGGAGAAGCGGCCGGAGACGACGTCGATCTTGACGTGACCCTGGCGCAGCATCGTGTAGCCCGCGGCCAGCAGGAACACCGCCGCGAACAGGTACCACTGGATCTCGAGATAGGCGTTTGAGCTGGTGTTGAACGCCTTGCGGACGATCGCGTTGGCAGCGCTGATCAGAACGGCGGCGAGAACCAGCCAGGCGACCCAGCGGCCAATGAACTCGCTGCAGCGATCGATGAGCCGCGACAGGGTGAGCAGGGGCGACACGAAGCCTCCGGAAGTGAGCGGTGTGCGCCGCGAGCGGCGACCGGAGGCCCTCGAAGCGCCGCCGATTCTAGGTTTGCCCTTTCGGCGCCTCGATGCGTGTTTGCGCTAGTGGTCTGCGCTTCGCGCGACTGCGAGTGACGAACGGCGTGATCAGCGCTGTCGGGCGGCTTGCCAGAGTCGGCCCGAGCGCGTGCCGGAACGGCAGAACGCGAGGATCGGCTTCGGCAGCGTCTCGATGAGCTCGGCGAAGCGGGCGATCTCTGCCTCGCTCTGGAAGTTGGACGCCACCGGCAGCCAGACGTATTCGAGGCCGGCGGCACGGGCGGCGGCTTCGATGGTGGCGCTGCTCGGCTGGCTCGGCCCGCCCTCGAAATCGGGCCGGTTGTTGATGACGCTGCGAAAGCCGGCAGCAGCCGCCTCGGCCATCGCTTCAGGGGCGAGCTGCGGGGCGACGGTGACGTGGTCATCGAGGCGTTGCATCGGCAGGGTCATGACATCACTTCGTGAGGGCGGCCTTGACGGCCGCGGAAACCAGCGACATCTCGGCGCGGCCGGCGAAGCGCGCCTTGGCCGCGGCCATCGCCTTGCCCATGTCGCCCGGGCCGGCGGCGCCGATCTCGGCGACGAGGGCGGCAACTTCGGCCTTGATCTCTTCGGCGCCGAGGCGCTGCGGCAGATAGCTTTCGAGCACCGTCAACTCGGCGGCTTCCTTGTCGACCAGGTCCTGGCGAGCGCCGGCGGTGAACTGCTCGATCGAATCCTTGCGCTGCTTCACCAGCTTGTCGACGATGGCGACGACCGCGGCGTCGTCGAGGACGATGCGCTCGTCGACCTCGCGCTGCTTCAAGGCGGCGAGGAGGCCGCGGATGGTCAGCAGGCGCGGCGCGTCCTTGGCGCGCATCGCCACCTTCATGTCTTCGGTGATGCGTTCCTTGAGGGTCATGCCGGTGCCTGCAGAAGAAAAAGTGTCGGGGGCCAAACGACGAAGCCCGCGTTTCGCGGGCTTCGGGGCGACCGCGCGATGCGGGTCAGTAGAGCTTCTTCGGCAGCTGCATGCTGCGCACGCGCTTGAAATGGCGCTTGACCGCGGCGGCCTTCTTGCGCTTGCGCTCGGCGGTGGGCTTCTCGTAGAACTCGCGGGCGCGCAGATCGGTCAGGAGCCCCAGCTTTTCGATCGTTCGCTTGAATCGGCGGAGAGCGACGTCGAACGGCTCGTTTTCCTTGACACGGACGGTGGTCATGTAGCGCTGGCAAAAATAGGAGGATATCGATTATAGCCCGCCGTTCTGGCGTGGGCATACCACCTCTGTCCTGCGCTCGGAAATGGCTAGTGGCGCAGACCACTAACCACTAACTCCGCTGCCCCATCGCCCGGGCGCAGGCGGCGGCGCTCGCCCAGGCCCACTGGAAGTTGTAGCCGCCGAGCCAGCCCGTCACGTCGACGACCTCACCGATGAAGTAGAGGCCCGGGACGCGCCGGCTCTGGCAGCTGCGCGAGTCGAGCTCGCGGGTGTCGACGCCGCCGGCCGTCACCTCGGCCTTGCGGTAGCCCTCGCTGCCGGCGGGAGCGACCTGCCAGCGATGCAGGCCGGTGGCGAGCGCCCCGAGATCGCGATCGCGAAGGTCGGCCAGGCGACGCTCGCCGAGGCCGGGCGTCGCCGCCAGCCAGGCCTCGGCCAGGCGGCGCGGCAGCACGTCGGCGAGCAGGGCGCCGACCCGCCGGCCGGGCACGGCCTTGGCAGCGCGAAGGGCGGTGGGCAGGTCGGTGCCCGGTGCCAGATCGATCGACAGGGTCTCGCCAGGCCGCCAGTAGGTCGAAATCTGCAGCGCCGCCGGGCCACTCAGACCGCGGTGGGTGAACAGCAGGTCCTCCTCGAAGGCGACCCCGCCGCGCGATCCGCCCGCCTGGACCCGGACCGGCAGCGACACCCCGGCCAGGCCCTCGAAGCGCTGCCAGGGCGCGCCCGAGCAGACCAGCGGCACGAGCGCCGGCCGTGGCTCGACGAGGGCGTGGCCGAATTGCCGGCCCAGCGCGTAGCCCCAGTCGCTGGCCCCGATCTTGGGAATCGACAGGCCGCCGGTGGCGACGACCAGGCGCGGCGCGTCGACCTCGCCGCGCGTGGTCGAGAGACGGAACCGGTCCGCGTCGCGTGCGACCGATTCGACTCGGCACGGCTGCCAGCGCTGCACGCCGCCGCTCGCGCACTCGGCGAGCAGCAGGTCGACGACTTGCGCGCTCGAGCCGTCGCAGAACAGCTGCCCCTTGTGTTTTTCGTGCCAGGCGACGCCGTGGCGGCCCAGCAGGCCGATGAAGTCGCGTGGCGTGTAGCGGGCCAGGGCGGAGCGGCAGAAGTCCGGGTTGGCTGACTCGAAGTTGGCCGGGCCGACGTCGACGTTGGTGAAGTTGCAGCGCCCGCCGCCGGAGATGCGGATCTTCTCGGCGACCTTCTCGGCATGGTCGACGAGCAGGATCCGCAGGCCGAGCTGGCCCGCGAGGGCGGCGCAGAACAGCCCCGCGGCGCCGGCGCCGACGACGACGGCGTCGAAGCGGGCCGGCAGGCTCAGGGCGCCTCGGCCGCGGCAGCGGCGGCCGCCGTGTACTTGAGGTGGCCGACGTAGCGCAGCGGCCGGGCCGCGGCGAGCGTGGCGACGTCGCCTTCGCGCATGTGCAACAGGTCGGCGGGGCTGACCCAGCGCGGATCGGCGTCGCTCAGCGGTGCGCCGGCCTTCGCGTAGGCCTCGAGCACGAACTGCGAGCAGAAGAAGCGGTCGTTGCGGCTGGCGCCGAGCTGCACCGTCGCGAAGCCGCGCACGCAGGCATCGCGCACCGGCCCGGGCACGAGCGGCAGCTCGCAGACCCGCCGGTTGATCACGAACGGCGCGCTCAGCACCACGCCGAACGTGTTGTAGCGCGTGCCCACCTGAGCCAGCGACCAGTCGCGGACCCGCGCCGCCTGTGCCGCCGTCAGCTGCGGGTCGCGGAAGGCGACGACCATGCTCTCGCTCGCCAGCAGCGCCTCGACCGGGCGCGTCCGCACGCCTTCGCCGACCGCCTCGGCGACGACGCCGTCACCTATGTAGACGAGTGCATGGCTGACCGGCGCGAAGGTGGCCAGCTGGATGCCCACCGACTGCAGGGTGGCGACCGCGCTGAGCAGGATGTCGCCCGGCTCGAGCGAGGCGGCGTCGACCAGCTCGCCGCCCTGACCGGGGGCCAGCGCCGAGTCCTGCAGCCGCAGTCGCGCCGGAGTCTGCGCCGTGCCCGGCTCGAAGCGCGTCGCGCAGGCCGACACGGTCAGCGCCGCCATCAGCGCGGCGGCGATCAGCGGCGCCGGCGAAGGCCCGCGGCTCAGCCTTTCCACGTGAACGGGAAGGCCAGCTGCTTCATGAAGCCGTTCGGCACGTAGTCGCCGACCACGCCGTACTTGTCAGGCCACGCCCGGTCCGACCGGTGCGCCGTGCCGAACGTGTAGTCGAGGAAGGCGAAGTGCGCCGCGTAGTTCCTGTCGATGCCCTCGGCGTCCTGCGAGTGGTGCCAGTGATGGAAGTTCGGCGTGACGATCAGGTAGCGCAGCGGCCCGAGGCGCACGCTGACGTTGGCGTGGTTGAAGACCGCCTGGAAGCCGACGATGACGATGTAGGCGTCGATCACTTCCTTGCTGAAGCCGAGCACGAAGATCGGCGCCAGCACCAGGGTGCGGGTGATGATCAGCTCGAGGATGTGCTGGCGCGACCCGGCCAGCCAGTCCATGCTCTTGACGCTGTGGTGTACCGCGTGCAGGCGCCAGAGCGCCGGCACCTCGTGGTAGGCGCGGTGCGTCCAGTACTGAACCAGGTCGGCGACCAGCACGATCAGGAAGAGGGCCAGCCAGAATGGCAGCTCCTGCACCCAGGCGCGCACCCCGTCCTTGGCCGCCCAGCCGAACAGCTTGTGCACCAGCAGGTTTGTCGCCAGCAGGACGAAGCCGACGATCATGTGGTTGACGATGAAGTGCTGGAAGTCGGTCTGCCATTCGGGCCGGAACACCGGCTGGTCCTTGCGCAGTGCGAACAGCTTCTCGATGAAGACGAAGATCAGGGTCGAGCCGAGCAAGTCGAGGATGAACCAGTCGAGGCCGATGTAGGGCGTGTTGTCGGCGAAGTCGTTGACCGGCACCTTGTGGCCGCCGAGGGCGAGGCTGAGGCCGATCAGCACGAAGGCGGCGAGCGCCAGCCAGCGCGCCCGCGCCATGACGATGTTGAAGAGCGCCAGCGCGCCCGACAGCACCAGCGACCAGAACAGCAGCAGGCGCATCACGTCGACGCTGTAGGCCTTGCGCAGCTGCGGCGTCGTCAGGTACTCGGGGAAGTGGAAGGCGAGCACGCCGAGAAAGCACAGGATCGCCAGCGACAGGGCGATCACCCCCGACACCATTCCCTTGCCGGGCTTCAGCGCGCCGTGCGACCGGCTCAGGCGGTTGAGCTTGTGGATCGGTTCCATGGGCGTCCTTCGCGGCGAAAGTGCCTCGCGTGGTCCGGAATTATCGGGCTCGCTGCGGCCGGCCGGGGCCCTCTTCAGGCGGACGTTTCGTGGCTGGCCGGGCGGCCCAGCTCGCCCAGCGCGCGGACCACCTTGCGCACCTCGAGCAGTCGCGCCAGCGGCGGACAAAGCGTCGCCGTGTCGATGAAGGCCGGCTCGTGCCGGCTCCAGGCATCCTGGGCAGGACGACGGTCGGCGCCGCGGTGGGCATGGCGATGCAGCGGTGGTTCGCCGCCGCGAGGAAGCCGGCCAGTTCGGCCACCGATTCGCCCTTGATGCGCATCGCCAGGGCGAACGCGCCGATCTCCAGATCGGAGACGCTGCGATCGAGAAGCTGCTCCATCAGGTCGCGCGCGTCGGCCTGCGAGAGCGAGCGCGCGCCGTCGCGGCCCCGGCCGATCTCGCGGATGTAGCGGGCGATGCTCATGGGTTCGTCACCACGCCGGTCATCGCGATTTCCGGGCCGCCGAGGGGCAGCCGGGCGCCGCTCAGGCGAGCAACCGCGTGACCACTTGCCACTCGGCGTCGCTGACCGGAGTGATCGACAGGCGGTTGCCCTTCTGCAGCACCCGCATCGTCGCCAGCTCCGGGGTTGCGCGCATCTCGGGCAGGCCGAGCAGGCGCGTCTTCTTGACCAGGCGCACGTCGACGTTCATCCAGCGCGGGTTCTCGGGGCGGGACTTCTCGTCGTAGTAGTGACTCTTCGGATCGAACTGGGTCGCGTCGGGATAGGCCTTCGACGCCACTTTGGCGAGGCCGACGATGCCGGGCTCGGGACACGAGGAGTGATAGAAGAGGACGCCGTCGCCTTCCGCCATTTCCTTGCTCATGTAGTTGCGGGCCTGGAAGTTGCGGACCCCATACCAGGAGACGGTCTGCTTCGGCATCGCCGCGACGTCGTCGATCGAGACGTCGCTCGGCTCGCTTTTCATCAACCAGTAGCGCATGGCGGCTCGCGGCAGGCGGAATAAGGTGTCCGCCGCGCACCGTGAACCGCATTCCTGAACCCAGGCAGTTCAGGTGGGCGAGGTCAGCCCGGCTTCGGGTTCATCTGACGCGAGACGATCACACCTACCGGGCGATGTTCCAAGCCCTTGCTCTTGCGAGCATCGGTTCAAGGAAATATAAAGTTCACGCGAGCGCGACGGACGAAATCATTCTACGCCGCGCATCCGCAAAAAAGGGGCGATCAGAGCAGTTGTCCGTCGGCGCCGAGGGCCATGTCGACGCGCCGGATCAACTGGCCGAGATCGACCGACGACGACTCGTCTGCGTCGCTTGGCGCGCCGCCGCCAGGCTCGCCGCGCAAGGCCGGCGCCTGCGGCCGCTCGGCCAACGCGAAGGCGAGGTTGAGCGCCGCCAGCACGGCGATCCGCTCGCGCGCCTTGACCTTGCCGCCGTCGCGGATCGAGCTCATCTCGCGGTCGACCGCGGCGACGGCTTCGAGCAGAGCCTTCTCGCCCCCGTCGGGGCAGCCGAGCAGGTAGCTCTGGCCGAGGATCGTCACCTCGACCTGCTTCATCCGAGGCCTCGCAACTCCGCGTCGGCGCGCCCGTCGGCGACGGGCGCCGTCGAAGCCTCGGC
Source organism: Caldimonas sp. (assembly GCA_040007855.1). Classification (GTDB taxonomy): domain Bacteria; phylum Pseudomonadota; class Gammaproteobacteria; order Burkholderiales; family Burkholderiaceae_C; genus Schlegelella_A. The sequence continues at coordinate 6,549 of JBDTUG010000006.1, read as the reverse complement.
GTCGCGCGGCAGGCGATCGAGCAGCACGTCGATCCGGCTGCGCGCCGCGTTGAGCCGCGAGCGCAGGTTGTCCCGCTCGTGGGTGATCGAAGCCAGCTGTTCGCGCAGCAAGCCGTTGGTTCGCTGCACTTCCTCGTGTCGCAACAGCAAGCGCTCGACCCGCTCGGCGAGTTCTTCGATCTGAGACATGGCGCTCCGGCGAAAGGCGGGTGGCGAATTGTAGGCGTCGCCTCCGCGCCGATCGTGCTGCATAGAATGCGAATCGTTGGTGCTCGTGAAGGCGTTCATGCCTTCACAGTTAAACGGGAAGCGAAACGCGGTGCGCAGGCGCCGCTGAACCCGCACTGCCCCCGCAACGGTACGGTGGACGAAGCCGGCTCTCGCCTCGAGAGCCGGTTTCAATCCCGGCGCACACGCCACTGGAAGCTCACGCTTCCGGGAAGGTCGCCGGGGTCGCTCCACCAGCCCGGATACCGGCCAACGAGCGGCCGCAGCCTCGTGCTCCGGCCATGTCGCACGTGCCCGCGGGGAAGCGGGTCACATGCCGTTTGCCGGGTTCATCTCAGTCATGTCGATCCACCGCAAAGGGCTGCGCACGCCGATGGCTGCGTCTCGCCTGTCATTTCTCTTTCTGTCATTTCTCTTTCTGTCGTTCGGCGCCGCGACGTCATGAGACCGCGCGCCCTGATGGCCCTGACGATCCTGGTGGCGGCCGGGGCGTGCGGACTGGGCGTGCTGGCCGGCTCGACCGGCCTGGGCGCGGCGTCGGCGGAGATCTTCTGGCAGATCCGCGTGCCGCGGGTATTGGCCGGCTTCGGCGCCGGCGCAGCGCTGGCCGTCTCCGGCGCGCTCATGCAGCTCCTGACGCGCAACGCGCTCGCCGATCCCTATGTCCTCGGCGTGGCGGGCGGCGCCTCGGTCGGCGCGCTCGGCACGCTGCTCGTCGCCGGCAGCGGCGGCGCCGTGCTGTCGGAGTGGAGCATCGCCCTCGGTGCCGCGGCCGGCGCCTGCCTCGCTGCGGGACTGCTGTTTGCCTTGATGGGACGGCGCCTTGCCGGCCCCGCGTCCGCCACCCAGGGCTCGGGCTCGACCTCGCTGCTGCTGGTCGGCGTGATGATCGGCTCGGGCTGCTCGGCGATCGTGTCGCTGATCCTCACGGTGGCCGACCAGGGCCAGCTGCGTGGCATGGTCTTCTGGCTGCTCGGCGACCTGAACGGCGCCGCGCACTGGGAGATCGCCTGGCTGGCGCTGGCGTTGGCGCTGGCGATCGTCTGGCCGACCGCGCGCCAGCTCGACTGGCTGGCTCGCGGCGATGCCTGGGCAGCGACCCTCGGCGTGCCGGTCGGAAGGCGCCGCGTCCTGACCATCGTCGCCGCGGCGCTGGCGACCGGCGCGGCGGTGGCGACGGCCGGCGCGATCGGCTTTGTCGGCCTGGTCGTTCCGCATGCGCTGCGCCTGCTCGGCATCCGCTCGGCCGCCTGGCTGCTGCCGGCCAGCGCGCTCGGCGGGGGCGCCTTCGTCGTCTTCGTCGACGCGGCGGCGCGCACCCTGGTCGCGCCGGTCCAGCTGCCGGTGGGGGTGCTCGCCGCGGCGATCGGCGTACCCGCCTTCATCGCCATGCTCCTGCGGCGGCCACCCGGCCGACGGGTCGAATGACGAGCGCGGCCCGCGAGCCCGCTTTCGGGGTCGAGCTCGAGGTATCTGCCTTGCGCTTGCGCGCCGGCGGCGCCGCCACGGCGCGCGAGCTTTTCGGCGGGCTCGATTTCCGGGTCCGGGCAGGCGAGCGCTGGGTCGTGATCGGCCCCAACGGCGCCGGCAAGTCGTCGCTGCTGGCGGCGATTGCCGGTGTCTTTCCGCTGGCCGCCGGCGAGATCCGCGTCGACGGCCGGGCGCTCGCCGACTGGCGTGCCGATGCGCTTGCCGGCCGGCGCGCCTGGAGCCCGCAGTTCTGGTCCGATCCCTTTCCGGCGACGGTGCGCGAGACGGCTGTGCTGGCGCAGGGTCGCGGCTTCGACCGTCCGCCTGCCGCGCCCGACCGGCCGGGCGACTGGACGCTGGCCGAGGTGCTCGACCGGCTCGACCTGGGCCGGCTGGCCGGGGCGGAGGTGCAGAGCCTGTCGGGTGGCGAACGGCAACGCGTCGCGATCGCCACGGCGCTCCTGCAAGGCGCGCCGCTGCTCCTGCTCGATGAGCCGGCCTCGCACCTCGATCCTGCCCACCAGCGCCTGCTGCTCGGCCTGCTTGCCGAGCACGCCCGGCGCGGCGGCGCCGTCGTCGCCAGCTTGCACGACCTCGACCTCGCCTGGGAGCTCTGCGATCACTGCGTGCTGCTCGACGGCCGCGGCGGCGCCGGCGCCGGGCCGCGCGACCGGGTTCTCACCGCAGCGCGCCTGTCGGAGGTGTTCGGCGTCTCGATCGAGAGCATCGAGCTGCATGGCGCCCGGCGCTTCGTCGTCGTCGACGGTGTTCCAGGCCGCCATGACTAGGGTCTGGCTCGCGGCATCGGCGGTCGCGCTGGCACTCGCCGCGTCGCTCGGCACCGCCGCTCCGCCCGACACTGCCGCGCCGCCCGGCACGTTGCCGCCCGGCACGTTGCTGCCCGGCACGGCGCTGCCCGCCACGGCGCTGCCCGAGGCCGCCTTCAGCGTCACCGACGACGCCGGTCGCACGCTGCGCTTCGAGCGCCCGGCAACCCGCCTGGTGACGCTGGCCCCGAGCCTGACCGAGCTGGTGTTCGCTGCCGGTGGCGGCGCCACGATCGTTGGCACCGACACGAGCAGCGACTTCCCGCCCGAGGCGCGCGCTCTGCCACGCATCGGCGACGCCGGCAGGCTCGACGTCGAACGAATCCTCGCGCTCAGGCCCGACCTGGTGGTCGTCTGGCGGCACGGCAATACCGCCCGCGAGCTCGAGCAGCTCGAAACGGCGGGCCTGCGCCTGTTCCGTCTCGAGCCGCAGCGGCTCGACGACGTCGTCCAGGCGATCGAGCGGCTCGGCGGCGTGCTCGGCAGCCAGGCGGTTGCCGGGCCGGAGGCTGCGCGGATGCGCGAGGTGTTGACTGCGCAGCGCCGCCGCCATGCCGGCGACCCGCCGGTGCGGGTTTTCTACCAGGTGTGGTCGAGCCCGCTCATGACGATCAACCGCAGCCAGATCGTCAGCGAAGTGATCGAGCTGTGCGGCGGCCGCAACGTGTTCGCCGGGCTCGCGCCGCTGGTGCCGCAGGTCGGCACCGAGTCGGTCCTCGCCGCCGATCCGGAAGCGATCCTGAGTGCGGACGAGCGCGGCGGCACGGCGCTGATCCGGCGCGACGTAGAGGCCGCGCCCTTCGCGGTGTGGCGGCGCTATCCGCGCCTTGCCGCCCTCAGGGGCGGCTGGATGTACGTCCTGAACGGCGATGCGATCAGCCGGCAGGGGCCGCGCATCGTCGGCGGCGTGGCGGCCGTCTGCGCCGCCCTCGACGAGGTGCGCAGGGAGCGCGCCGCGCGGCCACGCTAAGCCGGCTTCGCCGCGGAGACAAAGGCCGGCGCCGAGTCGCACCATCGGGCGACGGCGCAGATCTCGCAGAGCGGGCGGCGGGCCAGGCAGACGTAGTGGCCGTGCAGGATCAGCCAGTGGTGCGCATGCCCGAGGAACGCGGGCGGCACACGCTGCAGCAGGCGAGTCTCGACGTCGAGCGGCGTGCGCGCGACCGCCAGGCCGGTCCGGTTGGCGACCCGGAACACATGGGTGTCGACGGCGAGCGTCGATTCGCCGAAGGCGACGTTGAGGACGACGTTCGCGGTCTTGCGGCCGACCCCGGGCAGGGCCTCGAGCGCCTCGCGGCTCGTCGGCACCCGGCCGGCGTGCGTCTCGACGAGGATCCGGCAGGTAGCGAGCAGGTTCTTCGCCTTGGTGCGGAAGAGGCCGATCGTCCGGAGCGCATCTTCGAGCGCCGGCAGCCCCAGGGCCAGCATCTTCGCCGGTGTCGGCGCGATCGCGAACAGGCGCCGGGTCGCCTTGTTGACGCCGCGGTCGGTGGCCTGCGCCGACAGCAGCACGGCGGCGAGCAGCTCGAAGACGCTGGCGTACTCGAGCTCGCTGGCCGGCTCGGGATTGGCGTCGCGCAGGGTGGCGAAGAAGGGCACGATCGCGGCGTCGTCCATGCGCGCGATCCCGCTCAGGTGGGCGCGGCGCGCGCGCGTGCCAGCGCCGCCGCCACCGCTTCGCGCCTGGCGGCCGCGGAGAGGCCGGCCGGTTCCGCCGCATCGTCCGGCGCCACCGGTGTTGCGCGCTGCCGGCGCGCTGCGTACCGGGCCCGCGCGACCGACGCCTGGGGCGGGCTCCAGGCGCTCCACCCGGTCGCCGTGCCGCTGGCAGGGACCAGGGCGATGCAGTCGACCGGACAGGCCGGCAGGCACAGCTCGCAGCCGGTGCACAGGTCGCCGATCACCACATGCATGCGCTTGCCGGCGCCGACGATCGCGTCGACCGGGCAGGACTTGAGGCATAGCGCGCAGCCGATGCACGCGGCTTCGTCGATCAGCGCCACGGCCCGTGCCGCTTCGTGGCCGCAGGCCGGGTCGAGCGGCAACGATTCCCGGCCGGCGATGCGCGCCAGCCGAGCTATGCCTTCGGCACCGCCCGGCGGGCAGCGGTTCAGCTCGGCGGCGCCCGCGGCGATCGCTTCCGCATAGGCGCGGCAGTCGGCGTAGCCGCAACGCGTGCACTGCGTCTGCGGCAGTGCATTTTCCAGATGGTCGGCGAGCGACGCGGTCCCGGCCATCGCACAGCTTCTCAGGCGGCCGGGCGCTTTCGGGCCGCTGCCGTGCGCGCCTTTCCGGCCGGCGCCGCCGGCCGTTTGCTGTGCGCCGCGGGGCCCGCTTTGCGGGCCGGTGCCGAGGCTCCGGCATCGGAGGTTCCTGCCACCAGCCGGGTGCTCCGGCTTTGCTTCACCGCGCCGGCCGGCGCCTGGTGAGTCGCGATGAAATCGCGCACTTTCGGATAGACCTTCTCGCGCCAGCGACGCCCCGAGAAGATGCCGTAGTGGCCGGCGCCGATCGCGTCGTAGTGGAACTGGCGCCCGGCCGGCACGCCGGTGCACAACTGGTGCGCGGCGCGCGTCTGCCCGGCGCCGGAAATGTCGTCGAGTTCGCCTTCGATCGTCAACAGCGCCGTGGTCGTGATGTCCTGAGGGCGGACCAGCCGGCCCTTGACCGACCAGGTGCCGTTGACCAGCGCGAAGTCCTGGAACACGGTCTTGATCGTGTCGAGGTAGTACTCGGCCGGCATGTCGAGCACGGCGTTGTACTCGTCGTAGAAGTCGCGGTGGAACTCGGACTTTTCGTCGTCGCCGCGAACCAGGTCGAGGAAGTAGTCGTAGTGCGAATTCAAGTGCCGGTCGGGGTTCATGGCGATGAAGCCGGCGTGCTGCAGGAAGCCGGGATAGACCGCCCGCCCGGCGCCCGGGTAGTTGACCGGCACGCGGTAGATGACGTTGTTCTCGAACCAGGAATGGCTCTTGTTCGTGGCCAGGTTGTTGACCGAAGTCGGGCTCTTGCGTGCGTCGATCGGGCCGCCCATCATCGTCATGGTGCGCGGCGTCGGCTCGCCGTTGCTGGCCATCAACGAGATCGCAGCCAGCACCGGCACGGTCGGCTGGCAGACCGAGATCACGTTGACTTCCGGGCCGATCGCGCGGATGAATTCCTGCACGTAGGCGACGTAGTCGTCGAGGTGGAAGGCGCCCTTGTCTTGCGGGACCATGCGCGCGTCGGTCCAGTCGGTGATGAAGACCTTGTGGTCCTTGAGCAGCTCGCGCACGGTCTCGCGCAGCAGCGTCGAATGGTGGCCGGAGAGCGGCGCGACCACCAGCACGGTCGGCTGCGACTTGATCCGCTTCAGGGTCGGCAGGTCGTCGGTGAAGCGCTTGAAGCGGAGCAGCCGGCAGAAGGGCTTCTCGATCGTCACCTGCTCGTGGACGGCGACCTCGTTGCCTTCGATCTGCACCGCGCGGATGTCGAACTGCGGCTTCTCGTAGTCCTTGGCCAGGCGGTGCATCAGCTCGAGCCCGGCCGAGACGCGATGCGCCATCGGCGTGTGGGCGAACAGCGAAAGCGGATGGTTGTAGAGCCTGGACGAGGCGCTGGCGAACTCGGAAAACGGGCTGAGCAGCGCGCGCTGCGCTTCATACCATTCGTAAAGCATCATGGGTAGGGTTCCTCAGCTGACTTTGACGATGGCAGAGACGACGGCGTCGAGATTGCGGTCGTTCAGGGCGGCCACGCAGATCCGCCCGGAATCGACCCCGTAGATTCCGAACTCGCTGCGCAGGCGCTGCATCTGCGCCTTGGCCAGCCCGGAGTAGCTGAACATGCCGCGCTGCCGGGTGATGAAGGCCGTGTCGATCCGGGCACCGGCCGCTTCGAGCCGGCGCTGCAACTCGACCCGCATCCGCTTGATCCGCTCGCGCATACCGGCCAGCTCCTCTTCCCACATCGCGCGCAGGGCCGGCGTGGCCAGCACGTGGGCGACGACGGCGGCGCCATGGGTCGGCGGGTTGGAATAGTTGGT
>JBDTUG010000005.1:0-35715 GCA_040007855.1 Caldimonas sp. | reverse complement strand
GGCGCTGCGAAGCCCGGCGTGTACATCGGCCGGATGAAGTTGCCTTCCTTGCTCAGCACCTCGCGCGCCGCGCCGAAGTCGAGCAGCACCGCCTTGTTCTCGTTGGTGATGAAGATGTTGGCCGGCTTGATGTCCAGGTGCAGCATCTTGTGCTGGTGGACGATGCGCAGGCCGCGCAGTATTTCGTCGAAAAGGGAACGGATCGTCGATTCCCGGAATACCTTGTCGCGTTTCAGGTCGCGGGCGGTGACGATGAAATCCTGCAGGGTGTCGCCCTGCAGGTAGTTCATCACCATGTAGACAGTTTCGTTCTCGCGAAAGAAATTGAGAACCGACACCACGCTGGTGTGCGATATCTGGGCGAGCGAGCGGCCTTCTTCGAAGAAGCTCTTGAGGCCCAGCCGATAGAGCGGCTGCTTCTCGGGCTTGACGCGCGGCGTCAGCTCGCCGGGCGAGCGCTCGGCGAGCGAGGAAGGCAGGTATTCCTTGAGCGCGACGAGTTTGCGGTCGGCGTCTTCGCAGAGGTAGACGACACCGAATCCCCCGGCCGCCAGTTTCTTGATAACCTGATAGCCGCCCACCACCGTGCCTGAAGGCAAAGGTGCTGGTTTGGGCTTTGACATGGGTCGGGAAACAGGGGGCAAAAGAGCGTGGCAGTTTACAGCATGACCGGCTATGCGAACGCCTCCGCGCGCCCTGTCGCGGTGGCTCCGGCAGCATTGCACGAACCGCGTGCCGCACTCCGTCCGAGTGCTCCTTGCGGCCCGCCGGTCGGCGTCGAAATGCGCTCGGTCAATGGCCGCTTTCTCGACATCGGCCTGCGCCTTCCGGACGAGTTCCGCAGCCTCGAGCCGGCCTTGCGCGAGCTCGTCACCGCACACTTCAAGCGCGGCAAGATCGAACTGCGCGTGACCGGCGCGGCCGACGCCGACAGCACCGGCGCGGAGCCGCAGCCGGAGCAGCTGGCCCACCTCGGCCAGCTCGAAAGCCGGGTCCGCGAGCTGCTGCCGAACGCCCGCCCGCTCTCGGTCCACGAGGCGCTGCAGTGGTGCCGCGGCGCGGCCCGCCAGGAAGGCGACGGGGCCGACGTGCTGGAGGCGGCAAAGCGCTGCATCGACGGCCTGGTCGCCGCGCGCGCCCGCGAGGGAGCTCGCCTGGCGGCGATCCTGGCCGAGCGCGTCGCCTGCCTGCACACGCTGGCGGCGGCGGCCGAGCCGCTCGTTCCGGCCGCCGTCGCCCGCCAGCAGCAGCGCTTCGTCGAGCGCTGGAACGAGGCGCTCGACACCACCGGCGCGGCGCAGACGGTGTCGCGCGACGCGGCCTGCGAGCGTGCCCTCAACGAAGCCGCCGCCTACGCGATCCGGATCGACGTCGCCGAAGAGCTGGCGCGGCTGCGCTCGCACCTCGACGAGGTGGCGCGCCTGCTCGACAAGGGCGGCGAGATCGGCAAGCGCCTCGAGTTCCTGATCCAGGAGCTGCTGCGCGAAGCAAACACGCTAGGCTCGAAGTCGACCTCGATCGAGATGACCGCGATCTCGGTCGACATGAAGGTCGCGATCGAGCAGCTGCGCGAGCAGGTTCAGAACGTCGAGTAGGGATCGGCGACCAGCGCCGGCGCGAAGCTACTTCGGGAAGGTCACCCGGCACTTCACGCCGGCCGGGATCTCGCCCTTCGGGTTGGCCAGCTCGAGCCGCACGCCGAAGGTTCCGCTCGCCGAATCGACGACCCGGTCGACGATCGCCACGGTGGCCGTGTAACGGCCGGTCAGTGGTGGTTCGGCTTCGACGTTGGCCTTCTGGCCGGCCTTGAGCTGACCATACAAGGCCACCGGCAGCACCACTTCCACGCGCAGCGGATTGGTCTGCGCCAGGCGCAGGATCGGCCGGGCATTCTCGCCGGTCTGGGCGATCTCGCCGGCGTGCTGCAGCCGCTCGGTGACGACGCCGTTGAAGGGGCTGCGCAGGCGCCGCTGCTCGAGCATCTCGCCCAGCTTGCGCTCCTCGATCGCGGCCAGGCGCCGGTTGTCCTTGGCTTCGACCAGGCTGGCCTCGGCGACCCGCATGTCGGCGAGCGAGTCGTCGCGATCCTGGGCGGCGATGAACTTCTCGGCGACCAGCTCGTCGCGACGCCGGAACTTCTCCTTGGCGCCGGTCAGCTTGCTTTCGGCGGTCTTGATCTGCCCTTCCATCACCGCCCGGTAGCGGGCGCCCTCGAGGGCGCCCTTCTCGGCCGCACTGTCGAGGTCGACCAGGATCTGGCCGCGCTTGACCTCGGCGCCGCGGTCGACGTGGATGGAATCGATGCGCGCTTCGACCGAGCTGCGCAGCTCGATCCGCTGGAAGGGCTCGATCAGGCAGGCATAGCCGGGATCGGCGGCGGCGGCGGCCGCCGCCCCACAGGCAAGGCCGAGGGCCAGGAGAGGAACGTTTCTCATAGGGGATCGCCGGAAAAAGCCATCAGTTTGTCGAGGTCGCGGTCGCGCCGCAAGGTATCACGCCGGGTGCGCGCATGCATCCGCTCGGCGCGGGCCTGCGCGTTGCGCCGGCAACGCGCCACCCAGGCCTCGAGGGTCGCGCCCGGAATGCTCCGAGCCTGGTTCAGCATGGCCAGCTCCGTGCCGCCGTGCTGCTTGAACAGGGAATCGTCGATCGCCACGATCGCCACGCAAGTGCCGGGGTCGCCCTGGCGGGCGCAGCGGCCGAACAGCTGCCGGTCGATGCGCGGCGACTCGTGGTATTCGGTGAGGATGACGCACAGGCCCCCGCCCTGGGCGATGCCCGGGCCGAGCTCGATGTCGGTGCCGCGGCCGGCCATGTTGGTGGCCACCGTGATCACGCCGCGCTGGCCGGCGTTGGCCACCATCTCGGCCTCGTGCGCGTCCTGCCGCGCGTTGAGCACCTGGTGGGGCAGGCGGTAGCCGGCCAGGACGCGGCTCAGGCGCTCCGACGCGTCGACCGATCGGGTGCCGATCAGCACCGGGCGGCCCTCGCCGTGCCACTGCTCCACCCGCTCGGCCACCGCCCGCCACTTGTGGTCTTCGTCGACGCAGACGATGTCGGGCAGGCGCCGGCGCGCGCTCGGCCGGTGGGTCGGGATCGTCACCGTGCGCAGGCGATAGACGGAGGCGAGCTCGACGGCCATTTCGCGCGCCGTCCCGGTCATCCCGCCGAGGCGCAGGTAGCGGGTGAAGAAGCGCTGGTAGGTGATGCGGGCGAGCGTCTGGGTCTGCTCCGACAGCTCGACGCCCTCCTTGGCCTCGATCATCTGGTGCAGCCCCTGCTCCCAGTTGCGGCCGGGCAGGACCCGCCCGGTGTACTCGTCGATGATCTGCACCTTGCCCTCGTCGTCGACCAGGTACTGCTGGTCGCGCAGGAACAGCCGGGTCGCTCGCAGCGCCTGCGTGATGAGGTGCTCGCGCGCATGGGCGGCGCGCCACGGGCCGCCTTCGCTGCCGCACAACTCGCCGAGGTGGGCCCGGCCGGCGGCGCTCAGGTGCAGCTCGCGTCGTCCCGCGTCGATCGTGAAGTGCTGGCCGGGCGAGAGGCCGGCGGCGATCTGCAGGGCGCGCGGAAACTGCTCGGCGTGGGCGATCGCCCCCGCCTTCTCGGCCAGGATCAGCGGCGTGCGGGCTTCGTCGATCAGCACCGAATCGGCCTCGTCGACGATCGCCAGGTGCAGGCCGCGCAGCATGAGCGGCTCCGCGGCGCCGCCGAACAGCGAGCGGCCGCGCATCTGCGCCTCGTTGGCGCGGCCACCGGCGGCGACCCGGTCGCGCAGGTAGTCGAACACCAGGTCCTTGTTGGTGCAGTAGGTGATCGGGCAGTTGTAGGCGCGGCGCTTCTCGGGCGGGTCGATGCCGTGCACCACCACGCCGACCTGCAGGCCCATGAAGGCGAACAGCGGCGCCAGCTTGTCGGCATCGCGCTGCGCCAGGTAGTCGTTGACGGTGACGACGTGCACCGGCACGCCGGCGGCGCCGGCCAGGCAGGCCGCCAGGCCGGCGGTCAGCGTCTTGCCTTCGCCGGTCTGCATCTCGGCGAGCTCGCCGCGCAAGAGCGTCGCCGCGCCGACCAGCTGGCTCGGATAGGGGCGCATCGCCAGCGTCCGCCAGGCGATCTCGGCGACCTGCAGCAAGGCCTGGTGAAGATCGGCGCGGCGCAGCTCGTGCACCGCCCTGCCCGCGCTGGCCTGCAGTTGCCGGCGCAGCTCGGCGTCCGGCAGGGCCGAGAGGGCGGCCTGCCCGCGCGCCATCGTACCGGCCAGCGAGCGGACTTCGCGCGCCGCCGGGGTGGCCCAGACGCCGCTCAGCCGGTCGACCAGGGCGCGCGCCCACAGGTCGGGCGACGAGGTCGACTTGTCCTCGCGCTCCGGAAAGGGAGTCCGGGCCAGCGGGCCCTCGATCGACAGGATGCGGCTGGTCACCAGCTAGAGGCGAATGCGCCAGTCGTTGCGGTCCGGATTGCGATGACCGAGCCAGCGCGACACCCAGGCCGGAGCCTTGGGGGTGGGGGTCGGGTCGGGCGGCGGCGCCTTCGTATCGATGCGAAAGCCGTCGTCGGGATCGCGTCCGGGATCGGCCTCGCCGCCGGCACCTCGCCGCTGGCGCCTGCCGGCGGCGAACGCGCGCGCCACCAGTCCCTTGTCGTTCACTCCGCGCGGCATGGCCACCATTGTGACAAGGCCGCCGACGCCACCGGTCAGCACCGTCCAGGGCGGGCCGTCGCCCGGATTGGCCTCGGTGCTCCAGCGCTGCGCGACCCAGTTCTGGTCGCAGGACAACTCGATCGCATCGTTCGGCCTGGACGACGCCGCCGCGCGGGCGAGCTGGTCTCCGTCGGCCAGGCTGAGGCGCAGCTTTGCCCCGGCGACGATGAACCGGCCGCGATAGTCGCCGCCGGGTTGCCCGTCGTAGTCGCCGTCGAGCGCGGCACCGTCGGGCCGGGCGAAGCCGTTGGGCCCGGAGCGCAGAAGCACCGTGTACGCCCCATCGGCCAGCAGCGCACCTTCGGCGACGAACGTGAATCCGGCGCGATCCGGGTCGAGGACGATCCGCCCCCGGACCGGCAGGCCATCGCGCAGGACGACGACGCGCGACCCGGGGTCGCCGGCGAGCAGCGCCCGCACGTCGATGACCTGGTTGAAGCGAACGTGCAGGCCGCTTCCGCCGGCGACGATGCCGCGCACCTGCAGGGTCGGTGCCGCCGGGTCGATGTCCTCGAGGAGCGACCGCCAGTTTCCGGCAGGTCCGGGCTGGCCCGGCGGCGCGCTTTCGACGACGACGAAGCCGAGCGCCTGGCCGGACGGGTGCGCGCTCTGGTCGGTAAGGGTCACCCCGACGCCGGTGCTCAGCATGCTCCAGGCGCCCAGACCGGGGGCCGGGCCGCCGAGGTCGCGGTCCAGGAAACGCGCGCTGCCCGCCAGCCAGCCCGACTCCAAGGGACGGTCGCCAAGGAGTGTCGCCAGGGTGGCGGCGGGCACCGGGTCGTCGGACGTCGATTCGGAGGGCGCGCCCGGAACCGGTGTCGGGACGCGGCCGGGCGACGGCGCGGGGTTCGACGAAGGCGCCGGGATCGGCGATGGCGAAGGAGCCGGGCCAGGCGACGGGGCGGGAGCAGGCGACGGCGACGGCGTGGGTGCCGGGCCGGGCGCCGGAGCGGGTGGGGGCGCGGCGTTCAGGACGAGCAGCGACAGCGCCGGGGCGGCCCAAATGCCGTCGTTGTCGATGGCCTGGACGATGACGCCGAAGCTCCCCGCCGACTGATAGACGTGACTGGCAGCGGTCTCGCCGGCGGCGACGCTGCTTCGCTGGCCGTCGCCCCAGTCGACCAGCCAGTGGTCGAGCGTGTCGCCGGCGTTGTCGGCAAGCGACAGGGCCAGAGTGAAGGGCACCCCGGCGAGCACCGAGGCAGCGCCGGTCACCGACAGGCGCGGAGCGGCATTGAAGACCTCGACGTCGAACCCGAGCTGCACCACGCTGCCCGAATCATCGGCGACGGCAACGACAAACGCATACCTTGCGTCACCGTTGCCGGCGGTCCACGCGACGACCCCCGTGGCCCGATCGATCGTGGCGCCAGGGGGCGCTTGCAGCAGCGAATAGACGAGCGTGTCGCCGATGTCACGATCGGCGGCGACGATGCCGATCGTGAAGGCTCGGCCTTCCTCGATGGGCGACGCGACGACCGTCTCGACATGCGGCGCATGATTCACCGGCACAACGTTCAGCATGACCGTGGCCGTGCCGCTTTCGGCGACGCCGTCGAACACCGTGTAGGTGAATCGGTCGGCGCCCCTGAAGGCGGGGGCCGGCGTGTAACGAAACGTGCCGTCGCCCAGTTGCTCGACGGTGCCGTGGGCCGGACCGGCGACGATGCGGACCCCGAGCGCGTCGCCATCGGGATCGCGGTCGTTGCTGAGAACGTCGACGACGATCGCGCTGTCTTCGAGCAACGAATACGCGTCGTCGCGGGCGATCGGGGCGAGGTTGTCGCCCACGAAGACAAAACCGATGTCGTCGATCTCGACCCGGCTGCCGCGCGCACCGAAGCCGAGCAGGTCGAAGTACAGCGCCAGGTCCTGGTGATCGGCAAGGCCGGTCAAATCGATCGTCACCCGGATCGGCTGAAGCACCGGCGACAGGGCCAGCGGAGGCAAGGCGCCGTCGAGGCGGACGCCCGAAGCGGCGTAGATCGTGCCGTCGGCCTGGATGTTGAGCGCCGCGTCGGCCAAGCTGAGGCCGAGCGGGCCGGTCAGGGGTGTCATCGTCGCCGGGTCGAGCAAAGCGACCTCGAATGCATCCAGAGGGCCGTTCCCCGGGCTGCCGAGATCGAGCGCGAGCAGGGTGAAGCTCAGCTGGCGCGCCCCGGTGGGGATCGTGATGCTCTGCGTGAAGCGCGAAGCGATCGTCGACGCTTCGGCGAGGACGGCATGCCCCGAGACCACGCTGGCCGCGCCGCTCGTCGTCCAGCCGAAACCGGCGATAGCCGGATCGGCGATGTCGAGCGTGCCGTTGACGATGCCGACCGGAAGTGGATCGCCGCCCTCCGCGGCGGTCGGAAGGTCGACTTGCTGCTCGGTTCCGGTGCCGCTCGTGCCGTCGCGTGCTGCGGACACGATCTGTGCCGCCAGTGGCGAGGGTAGCTTGCGCTGGAAGAGACCGAGGCTGTCGGCCATCAGGTCGGCGACGTGGATTGAGTCGTTCAGGTGGCTGCCATCGGCCGAGAGCGAAGCGTTGAGGCCCGGCGCCGAGAAGACGAGGGAACCGTCGGGGCCGGCGACGACGTGGGCGTCGAAGCCGACGTAGCCACTCAGGAATCCGAGGGTATGGCCGACCTCATGGGCAAGGACGCTGAAGAGGTCGTAGCGGCCGAAGGCATGCGACGATGGATCGGCAAATTCGGAAGCGTCGAGCGGCGTCGCATCGACGAACCAGCCGTGGCCGTCGGCGTTCCAGTCGATGACGATTCGCCCTTCCGACGGCTGGCCATCGGCGTCGAGCTGAGTGATGGTGGCGTAGCCGAGCTCGCCGGGGGGAAGGTCCGCAAGAGAGATCCTTACGGAGGCAGACGCGCCCCCCAAAGCACCACGCCAAAGCGCCATGGCGTCGTTTTCCAATCGGATGACCTCGGCAAGGCTCTGGTGCTTGAGTCCAATGAAATCGTCTCTCGTGTCGAACGTTGGTACGCTATCGACTCGGAGGAAGCCGCCTGGGATAGACCCCACCGGGTGGGCAACGATCGCATCGGGGATGAACCCGCCCTTCGGGCGCCCCATGGTCTTCGCGAAATCCTGAAGCGTCTGCGTCGTGACCTTCGCAGTCGCCGGATTGAAATACGTAAGATGGTGAATTCCGCTCGAATTGCTCCGCAAAGCCAGCGCCAGAACACGATGACCACCATTGGCGTCGTTGAACCCGATGGACACCGGCAAGCCTGCGTCCAACGTATTGCCCAGCCTGAAAAGGAAGGTATTTGGGTTCGCCGCGACATATCTGAGGTTCTGGTAGCCAGCGGCGTTGAAGGCCTTGACGACCGCTTGCCCCGAACTTCCCCTATTGGCCGCACTGACTCCCGACTGGACGATGAGACGGTTCATTTCGTTGAAGGAAGGGCTTATCGCCGACCGTCCCTTCACGGTTGCACCGGTGAGATCCAGCAGAGCAGCTGCCGTGGTCGGATTGCATGCGTAGGCCCCACCAACGTATCTGTATTGATCTCGATGCGCCAGGCGGGCTTGCAGTTGCGCTGGCGTCGACGTCTCCAGCGCGGCGCTTGCGCGGAGACGCTCGAGCACCGCCTCGCGTGCCGCCAGCGCACTCTCGGCGGCAGGCACCCGAACCCCCGCGAACGGTACGGCGTCGACGCGCGCGGCGACGTTGACCTTGTCCCAACCAGATGACCACCGCAACCCGCCTTCCTGGGCCATCGCGAGCTCGCGCACAGCCTTCGAGCTGAGAGTCGAAACGCCACGGCCGGAAAAGACGTTGATCGGCCCAGGCCCGCGAATTTCTGCGATCTTGAAGTTGCTGACATAGCCGCCGTGCGCCGCATCCATCGTGAAGTGGGCGCCGTGCATGATCGATCCGTGGCGATCACCTGCGAGGATGAGGCGGCGGTTCAGCGGGTCGACGACGCGCTCCAGGATCTCCTGGTTGCTCAGGTACTTGCCGGTCTTGACGTCGCGCACCCAGGCCAGATCGAGGTCGCTGCGCAGCAAGGTGCGGGTCTCCGGATGCCGCAACAGGCCGAAGACGGACTTCGCCTTGATGGCCTCCGGCTTGGCGGCGAGTTGGAGATGCGAACCGATCTTGGTCATGGGCGCGGTGATCGGATCAGGGGCCCGGATAGCGATCTCTAGCTCGGTCTCCTTGGCGAATGTCGTGAGCAGTCCCTGCTGCCGCGCCGTCGCGGCGGTCTTCGGCCCGATCACTTCTGTCGCGAATTTCTGGATCGGTTCCTGGATCGCCTTCTTTAGCGATTCGGCGAGCGTCAACGGCTTCGGCGTCGGGCTGGCGAGAACGCTGGCCGTTCCGTCGTATCTTCTGGCGACTCCCGTCATCTTTTCCGCAGTCGTCTTGGCTCCGAAGACCTCCGATTCCGCCAGTTCGTTGAAGAACGGCTGCAGCGCCTTGGAGCGAGCCGCTCGGGCGGCCTCGGCCGCCTGGCGCTCGGCCTGCGAAGCGGCAATGAAGTCATCGGCCCTGCGGGCGGGTGCCAGCGCGGCGGCCACCTTCTCGCCGATGTTCAGCTCGGCGCGCAGCGCGCGACCGGCGGACATGGCCGCCTCGACCTTGTTGAGCACCGCAACCGTCACCTTGACCGCCACCTTGGCGCCGACGGTGAGCACCTTGGATGTGGTGTTCAGCACCAGGCGGCCGACCGCGGGCCCGATCTTCGGGATCATCAGCACGGCGCCGGCGACAGTGCCGCCGCCATAGCCGCTTTTGATGGCGGCGCCAAGAGTGTCGCCGCTCACCACCTTTTTCTCGACGTCGTGCCACCAGTTCGAAGCGACGGTTTCCACCGCGCCCGGCAGGCCCTTGAGGCCCTTCCAGAGGTCATCCTTCAGGCCGGCGATGACGGCGAAAGGATCGCCGCAGGCGGCCGCGTTGCGCTTTTGAAGGTTCTCCTTGATGTCGTACGCCAGGTCGCCCAGGCCGCCCCCGGCGATGAACTTGCCCGCATCTACCAGCGGCATGACAAGCGATCCGACCGCACCGACGGCGCCACCGACTACCTGCTGCAGCAGGAGCGCAGGGTTGGTCAGATCGCGCAAGGTTTGCAGGAGCGGATGAGAGTTGGAGTCGATGAGACCCCGGCCCGGGATGACCCAGTCCATCGCATCGTCGAACCAGCCCTCGACGGCCTTCATGTCGCGTCCGGACGGGTCGGTGCGGTCTTGCGGCCGATTTTCGACATAGCGGTAGGGATTGGCATCGCCTGACGAGAACCCGATCGGGTCGGTCGAGATGAACCGGCCCAGGGCCGGGTCGTAGTAGCGTGCCCGATAGTCGTAGAGGTCCAGCAAGGAATTGAGCTCGCGCCCGGTGAAGCTGAAGCGCGGCGCGAACGCGCTGTCGCTTTGCGACGTGATACGGCCGAAGGTGTCGTAAGTGAGGTGATCACGCACCGCACCGTCGGAGCCGACGACGTCGCGTACCGAGCCCAAGTGGTCCGCAAGAAGCCAGGACACCGTGCCCGCGCGCTGCTGAGCGAGCACCTGATCCGTCTCGGGACCGGAAAGAAATGCCTCGTCGGGCACCAGTGAGCCGGCGAAGACAAGGACGATCTGGTCGCGATCGTGTACGTAGTGCTCGGCGCGCGCGGCGCCGATACCGTCCCCGTCGGCATCGACGACGTTCTCGACCTTGCGGTCAAAGGCGTCGTAGCGCAGGGTCTGGCTCGACAGCACCGCGCCGACGGCGCTGCGCGTCGTCGTGCCGACCAGGCGGTTGCGGTGATCCCAGGCGAAGCTCGTGATCTCACCGGTCGCGACGTTCGTCTGCGACACGCGATTGCCTTCGGCGTCATAGACGAAGTCGTGCACGCCGTCCGAAAGTATGCGATTGCCGGCGCCGAGCACCAATGCCCCGCCTACACGGTTGCCGTTGTCGTCGTAGACGAAGCTCTCGTCGATCTGGAAGTCGAAGTCGCCCGACAGAATCTGGTCGCGCGCATCGTAGGCGTAAAGGCTCGCGCCGTCGGCTGACTGCACGGCAACCAGACGATCGGCCGCGTCCCAGACCTGCTCGAAACTCGCCAGCGTCACGCCCGCAGGGCCACGGTGGACGATCTGGGTCTGACGGCCAGCGGCGTCGTAGGCGAAGGCCGTCGTTACGCCGACAGTGGCTCCCGCGCTGTCGAAGCGTCCGATCGCCGTCATCTGGCCGGAGGCGTCGTAGGAAAAAGCTGCTCGCTGCGCCACGAGCGCGCCGCCCGACAACTCGGCGGAGGTCAAGCGATCCAGTGCATCGTATGCATGGCTCGTGCGGGCGACCAGCGCTCCGCCCAGCCATTGATCGGATTGCAGGACGTTGCCGACCGCGTCGTACGCGTAGCGCTGCTCGATCTGCGGCAGGCCCGGCGAGCCCGCGTTGTCCATCGACACGAGGCGCCCGAGCCGGTCGTAGGCCATCGTGTACCGTGCGGCCGTGTCGGCCACGGAGGTGAGCTGCCCGGCGGCATCGAATCCGCGCACGAAGGTGTCGACGACGACGCCGGAAGCGTCGAGCCACACTTCGCGCTCGGCGCGGTCGAGCGCATCGTAGGTCATCACCGTGACCCGGCCGAGCGCGTCGACTTTCTCGACGGCATTGCCTGCCGCGTCGTACGTCATCTTGCGTACGGCGCCCAAGGCGTCGGTCTCGCGCACACGCCTTGACAGATCGTCGTAGTCGAACCGCGTCTCGTTGCCGTCGGCGTCGCGCAATCCCAGCAGGTTGCCGACGGCGTCGTACGCATAGCTCGTGCGTTTGCCGGTCGCGTCGGTATCGCCGACCAGGCGGTCGAGATCGTCGTAGGCCTTGGACTCGGCATGGCCGAGCGGATCGGTCGTTGCGACAAGCCGGCCCTTGGCGTCGTAGTCCCATACGGTTACGCTGCGCGCCTGGGGCCCGGCGCCGTCCGGGTCGGGCGCAACGGCGGCGATGCGTCGACCCAGACCGTCATAGACGTATTCCGACGTCCTGCCGAGGGGGTCGGCCGATGCGACAACGCTGCCGACCGCGTCGTAAGTCACGACCGACCGGCCGCCGAGCGCGTCGACCGTCGCCGTGCGGCGATTCAGGGCGTCGAATTCGAATGAAGCGGCTCGGCCGAGCGCATCGGTCAGGCCCACGAGGTTGCCCACCCGGTCGTAACGCATCCGCGTTTCGGGAGTGGTCTGCGCACCGCCGACTCCGTCGGGGTCCGGTGCCTTGCGCAAGACCTCCCGATCCAGTCCGTCGTAGGTGGACGAGACGGTGCGGCCGAGCGCGTCCGTCGAAGCGACGAGGTTGCCCACGGCGTCGTACACCATCGTCGCGACACCGCCCAGCGCATCGATCGTTTCGATGCGCCTATCGAGGGCATCGTAGCGGTGCGCGGTGACACGACCAAGCGGATCCGTGGCGGCGACGACGTTGCCAGCCAGATCGTAGGCGAGCTGCGACACCGGTGCCGACTGCGCCCCCGCGGGCCCGTCGGGGTCCGGCGACACGAGCTCGACAAGTCGGTTCAACGCGTCGTAGGCGAACGTGGCGCGGCGACCGAGCTCATCGACATGCGCGGTCCGATTTCCGACAGCATCGAAGACATCCTCGCCGCGACCGCCGAGCGCGTCGATCGTGACGACTCGACGGTCGAGCGCGTCGTATTCGTACTTCGTGACGAGGCCGAGCGCGTCGACCATGGAAACGAGATTGCCGAGCGCGTCGTAGGCAAGCTGCGTCCGCGGCGAAGCCAGTGCCCCGCCCGGCCCGTCGGGATCGGCCTCGACGAACAACACCTGCCGATTCAACCCGTCGTACCCGAACGTTGTGGTGCGACCGAGCGCGTCGGTCGTTGCGACGAGGTTGCCGACCGCGTCGTACGCGCGGGTCCAGACACCGCCGAGCGCGTCGAGACGGATCGTGCGGCGGTCCAGGTCGTCGTAGGTGAAGGTCGTGCGACGGCCTTCCGCGTCGACCGTTGCGACGAGATTGCCGATCAGGTCGTAGCTGTAGCTGTCGACCGAGGCGATGCCCGGGCCTGCACCATCCGGGTCGGCAGACGTGACGCTCACCAGGCGATCCAGCTCGTCGTAGCCCTTGAGCATCGTTCGGCCGAGCTCGTCAGTGACGGAGACGACGTTGCCGACGGCGTCGTAGGTTGCGGATGCCACCTGGCCCAGCGCATCGGTCGTCTGCGTCAGGCGATCGAACGCGTCGTAGGTGAAGCCGGTGATTCGGCCGAGAGCATCGGTCGACGCCACAAGGTTGCCGACCGCGTCGTAGGCACGGCCGACCACCGGCCTGGCAAGCGGACCGCCCGCACCGTCCGGGTCGGGGCCAACCGTTCGCACCAACCGATCGAGTCCGTCGTACTCATACTGCGTCTGCCGGCCGAGCGCATCGGTGTTTAGGACGACGTTGCCGACGGCGTCGTAGGCGGCAGTGCTTGCCTGGCCGAGGGCGTCGACCACTCGCACGCGCCGGTCTAGGTCGTCGTATTCGTAGCTTGTGACGCGCCCGAGCGCGTCGGTTGTCTTCAGGAGGTTGTCGAGCTTGTCGTAGGTGAATCGGGTCACGGGCGCCGCGGCCGGCCCCGCGCCATCCGGGTCGGCCGCGGTCACGGCCGTCAGCCGCCCGAGGCCGTCGTATTCGTTGCTCGACACGCGCCCGAGCGCGTCAGTCGTCGTGACGATGTTGCCCGCCCCGTCGTACTGCAACGTGCTCGAAGCACCTGCCGCGTCGATCACTTCGACGCGTCTATCGAGCGCGTCGTAGCCGAACTGGGTGATCCGGCCGAGGGCATCGGTCCTCAAGACCACATTTCCCGACGCGTCATAGGCGAGCGTGGTCGCCGGTCCCGGCAAAATGCCCGCCGGCGCTTCCACGCGCACGAGCCGGTCGAGCGCGTCGTAAGCCTTGACCGTCACCCGCCCCAGCAGGTCGGTTGTCGCGACCTCGTTGCCCATCGCGTCGTAGGCGATGTGCGACTGGTTACCGACCGCGTCGATCGTCTGGACGCGGCGATCGAGATCGTCGTAGACGAAGCGGGTGGTGCGGCCGAGCGGGTCGGTCACCGAAGCCAGATTGCCGACGCTGTCGTACGCATAGGCGCTGGCAGGGCTGGTGGCGGCGCCCGGTCCGTCCGGATCGGGGCCGACGACGCCGACCAGGCGGTCGAGCGCATCGTAGAGATTTCTCGAGACCCGCCCCAGCGCGTCCGTGCTGATGACGACGTTGCCGACGGCGTCGTAGCCGACCGACGAGACGTTGCCCAGTGCATCGACCTCACGCACCTGCCGATCCAGGCCGTCGAACTCGTATCCGGTGACGCGGCCGAGCGCGTCGGTCATGGCAACGAGGTTGCCCACGGCGTCGTAGGCGTAGTCGGTGACGGCAGCGGTCTGCGCCGGGTTCGGTCCGTCCGGATCCGCGGCCGTCATCCTGGTGGGGCGGCCAAGAGCGTCGTACTCGAACCTGGTGCTTTCGCCGCGTCCGTCGACCGTCTCGACGACGTTGCCGACGGCGTCGTAGGCGCGCATCGAGACGTTGCCGAGCGCGTCGGTGAGCTGCACCAGGCGGTTCAGGGCGTCGTAGGCATAGCGCGTCGCATTGCCGCGCGGATCGATGGTTTCGATCAGGTTGCCGAGCAGGTCGTAGCTGAAACGATCGATCGACGAGCTGCCGCCCACCGGGGCGGGCGCCGTGGTGCGGATCTTGCGCCCGAGGTCGTCGAAGGCGAACTGGCTGACGCGACCCAGCTTGTCGGTCTTCGAAACGACGTTGCCCACCGCGTCGTACTGAAGCGAGGTGACGCCGCCTGCGGCATCGATGCTGCGAACCTGACGATCAAGGGCGTCATAGGTGTACTCCGTGCGCCTGCCGAGGGCGTCGACGCCGGCGAGCAGGTTGCCGACGCTGTCATAGCCGTAGCTCGTCTCGGGCGCCTGCAACGGGCCGAGAGCGCCATCGGGATCGGGATCGACGCGGAGGACGAGGCGATCCATGTCGTCGTAGACGTGACTGACGACGTGGCCCATTTCGTCGGTGATCGATAGCAGGTTGCCGACCGCGTCGTAGGCCATCGACGAGGCGCCGCCCTCGGCATCGAGAGAAGAAACCTGGCGGTCGAGCTTGTCATAGCCATACGACGTGACCCGACCGAGCTCGTCGGTCATGCTCAGCAGGTTGCCCACCGCGTCGTAGCCATAGGCGGCCGTGCCGCCGGCGGCATCGGTGACCGACGTCCGCCGGTCGAGGGCATCGTACGCATAGCGCGTCGTGAAGCCGAGCTCATCGGTTGACGCGACGACGTTACCGACGGCGTCGTAGGTCAAGGTCGACGTGTGCCCCAGTGCATCGACGGTCTCGCTTCGACGATCCAGCACGTCGTAGCGGTGTTCCGTGGTGCGGCCCAGCGCGTCCGTCATCGTCAGCAGGTTGCCGACCGCGTCGTACTCGTAGTCGGTCTGCGGGCCTGGGGCGCCGGCGACCGGTGCCGGACCGATCTGCTTCGTCTTGCGGTCGAGGCCGTCGTAGAAGAATTCGGTCCTGCGGCCGAGCGCGTCGACGACGGCGGTGACATTGCTCGCCGCGTCGTATTCGGTGCGCTGGCTGTTCCCGAGCGCATCGACCATCTCGACGCGCCGATACAGAGCGTCGTAGACGTAGGTCGTCACCCGCCCCAGCGCGTCCACTTCGGCGACCAGATTGCCGAGAGCGTCGTAGGACCGCGTCGAGACGGAGGCGGCGAGCGGCCCGAGGCCGTCGGGATCGGGCTCCGTCGTCTCGACGAGCCGATCGAGATTGTCGTAGACGTACGCCGTGCGTCGCCCCAGCGCGTCGACCATCGCCGTCAGGTTGCCGACCGCGTCGTATTCGTAGGCTGTCACTCCGCCGTCGGCGTCGGTGCTGCGCACCATTCGGTCGCGTGCGTCGTAGGCCGTGGTCGAGACGCGGCCGAGTGGATCCGTCGACGCCACCAGCCGGCCGACTGCGTCGTAGGTGAACGTGCCAACGTTGCCTGCGGCGTCGGTGGTCGACGTCCGGTGGTTCATCGCGTCGTAGCCGTGCAACGTCAGCCGGCCGAGCCGGTCGCGCTCGGCGACGAGATTGTTCGCCGCGTCGTACGTTCTTTCGATCGTCTGACCGGCAGGGTCGGTCTGCCGGACCAGGCGCTCGCGGGCATCGTATTCGTACCGAGTGACGTGCCCGGCTGCATCGATCATCGTCTCGGGTGCATCGTCGGCGCCGTAGGTATAGCGGCGCACGCCGCCCTCGGCATCGGTGACCGTGAGCAACCGGTTGCGCAGATCGTAGGTGTAGTCGGTGCGGTGGCCCAGCTCGTTGATCTCGCTCGCCAGGTTTTCGTCGCTGTCGTAGACGTAGGATCGCGTGCCGCCCAAGGCGTCGACGCTGCCGACCATCCGGCCGCGCTTGTCGAAGCTGCGCGAGCTGATGCCGCCCAACGCGTCGGTGCGCAGCACCTCGTTGCCGGCGGCGTCGTATTCGATCTGGGTGACCGGCACCGCGAGCGGCTTCAGGGGCCCGTCCGGGTCGGGCTCCCGGATCTCGACGATGCGATTCATCGCGTCGTAGACGTAGCGGGTCACGCGGCCCAGCTCGTCGGTGATGCGGATCGCGTTGCCGGCCGCGTCGTAGGTGTATCCGAAAAGCGTTCCGTCGGGATTCCTGACCGAGTCGACACGGCCCAGGGCGTCGTACCGGTATTGCGTCTGCCGCCCCAGCGCGTCGGTCTGCGTGCGCACCATGCCCTGGGGAAAATAGGAGAACGAGGTCTGCGTTCCGTCGGCGCTTGTCGTCAGGGTGTTGTTCCCTTTGGCATCGATGGCGTAGCGCGTCGTCCGGTGCAGCTCGTCGGTCGTGCTGGTCAGCTCGTTGAACACCGGGTCGTAAGTCATCGTCATCGCAGAACCCGGCGCCGAGGCGTCGTCGCTGAAGGTCAGCCGATTGCCGCGATCGTCGTAGGTCGAGCGGGTGACGTTGCCTTCGGCATCCCGACTCTCGATGATGTAGCCCTGGGCGTTGCTCAGGGTATGGCCGAGCGTCCCGTACGTGTCGGTCTGGTCCTCGTTGACGTTGGTGCAGTTGCAGCGCGTCACGGTGACGACGTTGCCGTTCGGCCACTCGTAGGTGGTGATGAACTCGGCCAGCTTCTTCACCACCACCGGCGCCGGATCGGATTTGGTCGCGCCGACGAGGTTCTGGTCGGAGAGCGCCTGCACCTCGCGCGCCACGACGTTCACGGTCGTTCCATCCGGGCGCAATGCCTGCTCGGCCCGGCCATGGAAGCCATAGCTATCGGTCTCGACGCCGCCGAGCTTGTTGACCTCGACCACCATGAGACCCCTGTTGTCGTACTGGAACGAGCGCGACGATGCATCGGGATCGGTGATGCGGGCAAGCTCCTTGCCGCCGTAGCTGAGTGACGTGATGCGCCCGGCCGGATCGATGATCTGACTGACGTGGCCGCCGCTATAGGCGAAGCGCGTCTTCAGCCCGACCGGATCGGCAATGCTGAGCAGGCGGCCGGAGTTGTCGTAGCTGTACGTCGTCGCGTTGCCGTAGCGGTCGACGACGCGTTGCAGCTTCCCGGGGACCTCCTTGCCGGTGGCGTCGGTGTAGGGAGCGCTGTAGACGTAGACCGAGCCATCGGCCATGCGCCGGTGGTGCTCACCGTTGGCCAGACGCTCCATCGTCGAGCGGTCGCCCGGCACCGAATAGAACTCGAACGTCGCCGTATTGGGCGAGCACGTGCTCGTGCTGATACCCGGGACCTCGCGCCCCTCGAAGTGCTGGCCTTCACCCTTGCCGTCGACCAGCGTCGCCGATCCGTCGGCGCCCAGATAGAGATCCTGCAGGCCCTCCAGGCCCCAGCCGCGGCCGAACGGGCTGTCGATGCTGTTGATGCTGAGCAGCGTGCCGCTCGACGAACGCTCCTTGCCCGCGAACTCGGCCTTGATGGTGTAGGAGTAGTAGCCGGTGCCGAGCGAGCTGAGATCGGCCTGCATAGCGACGCTGAACTCGTCGGCGGTGGGCGGAATGGCGAAGTGCCGGGTCGGCGTCGTCACGGTGCCGCCGTTGCCGCTGAAGACGATCGTCGCCGTCATGTGCACGTCGCCGGAGGCTGTGAGATCGGCGCCGGGCGACGCGAGGTAGGCCTGCAGCTCCGCGCCGATCCCCTCCCAGCCGAAGGTGACGATCGGCCTGGGGTCGGCGCTCAGCGAGTCGTACTTGAGCTGCAGCTGGTGAGTGGCACCGAGCGAACTGTACGAAACCAGGTCGTGTGTCTCGATCACGGCGCCGGTGTCGAGCTCGACCTCGGAACTGAAGTCGGCCGTGTTGCAGTCCGGCTGGGCGAGCGCGGCCGCGATCAGATCGTTCACCCCCATGTCGGCGCGCCCCATCAGGCCGAGCACGCGTCCGAGATTGAACTGGTTCTGAATCAGCGGGCCGGGCCCGACCTCGGTCGGATGAGCGCTCAGGCCCTGCGGCGTGCCGCCGAGCGCGAACGGCGCGCTCGGCGAGGCGATGCGCCTGCCGTTCGAATCGACGAGGTAGTTGCCCTGGGCGTCCATGAGACTCGGCACGCCGAACGTGAAGCGGCCGCGCGTTTCATCGACATCGATGATCCGGTAGTCGGCCCTGATGTCGACCCCGGTATTGGCGAGCTGCAGGTTCTCCTGCAGGGGCAATAGCGTGGATGAGAGGACGCGGTCGACCGGGAACCGCTGGAGAAACGAAGCGTCGTTGTTCCTGAACGAGTATTCGATCTGAGCAATCGTGTTGACCAGGTTGTAGACCATGACCGCGCCGGACCCGGTCCCCCCCTCCACCTGAATGCCGCGAAATGCAGCAAAGAGATAGTTGAATCCGGAGGCGAACGCCATGTTGTCGATCATGCCGATCGGCATCGGCATCGTCGCCGAGACGAGACTGCCGCCCTGCTTGAAGGGATCGCGGATGATTCCTACGTTGCTGCCCCCGGGCGGAGGCACGGCAAGTCCACCGGTGCCGTCGAGATAGGCGTCCGGGTCGTGCGATGGATCGCCTGCGATGAAGCGGTTCGATCCGCCGACAAAGGCATAGGCGGGATGCGGGCCTAGAACCGCCTGGAAGGCGTTGGCCGGCAGGACCAGGGTCGACAAGGCGTTGTTCACGTCGAACGTGTCCGAAGCCTCGCCCAGTTGCAGGTCGATGCCGTGCACGTCGGCCTTGAAGCTCGTCGGGTCATCGCTGGTGACGGTGAGGTAGCCGAAGCCGCCGACGTCGCTCGCGCGGTTGGCGAACGAGATCGTCGCCGGATCGCCGGTGGTGTTGATCGCAACCGTCTCCTGGCCCGTCTGGATCTGGGCGATCTGCTTCCAGTAGTTGCGCAGGTTGAATCCGGAAGACAGCAGCGCGACTTTCAGGTCGGCGGGCCGGTCGGCGGGATCGATGTTGACGACATAGATATGGCTGTAGTCCTCTCCCGGCAGCGCGGGCCTGAAGCCTTCGCGATTCGGCGCTGTGACGTAGAGCCGTTTGCCGTCTTCGCTGATCGTCAGTTGGCGCAGGCCGATCGGCGCGACCTGATCGAGCTCGATCTGATGCACGACCTGGTGGAACTGGGGCGATTTCGGATCGATGTCGATGACGTAGATGCGCCCGGCTACACCGCCGACCCCTTCCGAGACATAGGCGAAGCGGCTGGTCGGATCGATCGCGATCCAGGACGGCAACGAGCCGAACGGCAACGCAATGTTGTCCACCGGGTCGCTGCCGAAGAGCGGCCCGTTGCCCACCACGGCGTCCGCCTTCTGCATCGCCACCAAGTCGACAACGGCCACGCTCGACTCACCCTCCAGCGTGACATAGGCGCGGGTGTGGTCGGAGGTGAGCGCGGTCGCACGAGGATAGGCGCCCACCGGGATGCGGGCGACCAGTTGCAACGCCGAGGCCGGATCGGCAGCGAAAGGATTGCCCTGCGTCATCACCGCCAATTCGCCGGCGCCGCGCATCGCGGCGACGACATAGTCGCCCGAGGCGCCGAGGGTCAACCGGTTGCTGGCGTAGGCTCGCTCGAAGGTGCCGTAGGTGCCGGTGCACACGTCGAATGTCGTGACGCGGTCGACGCGCACGATCGAGACCTCGGCGATACCCGCGATCACCGATTGCGGCACGTCGATCGTCAAGGTCTCCAGGCCGTTGGCAAGCGTCGTCGGCCGCTGGACGACGTTCGCCTCGACGGTCTTGCCCTGCTGCTGGAAGGACACGACCCAGCGCGAGCCGAAGCTGGTGCCGGGGGCCGAAGTGAACTGGCTGCCTGTCAACCGCAGCACCGGCTTGACCACGCCACCGGTGCTGTCGAACTCGAAGGCGGTCTGCACGAGCACCGGCGCTTGCGGCACGAGTTGGGGCGGTTGCGCGATCGTCACCGCAACGTTGGTCGTCTGTCCCGGATTCAGCTCGACGCCGACAGTCGTGATGATCGGCAGGCCATCGCGCGGAATGGCGATGATCTTCAGCTCGTTGATCCGCCAACTGATGGCAATGAACGGCACGAATGTCGCAATTCCGCCGATGCCGCCGCCGACGGTGACGGGGACGATGCCGAGCGGTGCCGTGATCGTGAGGAGGCCGTTTGCGATGGCGAAGCCGGTCCGTGGCGGGCCGACAAGCACCAGGACGCCGGCCGCCGTGATGCCTGGATACGGGGGCGAGCTGGTGCGGGCAATGTGGTCGGCGCCGACGATGGCGATCTCGTCCTGGAACCAGACCGGGTACATGACGCCGTTTTCGTCGGGTACCTCACCGGCACGCATGAGGAACAGCTGCTGGCCGACCGGAATCGTTTCGGGAACCGGAATCGCGAGCTGGGCGGCAGTCGTGAACGGCACGCCGCTCGTGCGCAGGTCGTAGGCGGCGACGAAGCCCCACTCGGCCGGCGGCGGCATCGGCAGGTCGGCTTCTTCGAGCACCGTCAGGCTGACGGTCTGCTCGCCTTGCACGGCGCCGGGGGCGATGGCGATCACCGCGCCGTCGCCGGCGGCGACGACTCCGCCCTCCGCGCCGACGATCACCATCCCGGTCTGCGGCGCCTGCACTCGAACCGGCACCACGACCTCGACGCCGTTGTGAATGATGGTGACCTCGCTGGCGCCGGCGTCGACGCCGGTGACCAGGCCATCGGCGCCGACCCGGGCGACGCGCGAGTTGCCGGCGAAGTACATCGTTCCAGCCGCCCCGGCCGAGACATCGTCGCCGTCTTTGATGTGCACCGAGAACGGCTTGGTGCCGCCTGAGGGCACCAGCGTCACCGCGCTCGGGTAGACGTCGAGCCCGGCAGCAAGCTGGATGTGCTCGAAGCGATTGGGAGTGCCGAAGACGACCGCCGTCGCCGCCTGGATGTCGCCACGCTGAACGAGCAGTGCGGAAAAGCCTTCGTGCTCGGCGATCAGCCGGTTTCCCTGGACGAGCCGGCCGTGCAGTTGATCGCTCAGGCTGTAGCTGAGGTACGAAGACGGCAGGACGACATCGCTCTGGTCGGCGAAATCGCCGATCACCGTCGCACGCAGGCTGTTGCCGAGGGTCAGCTGCGGGTTGCGCTGGGCGAAATCCAGATGCAGAAGCGGCGCGTCGCTGACCCGCACGATCACCGTTCCGGGCACCGACTGCGAGAAGCCGTCGTCGGCGATGACGAGGAAGCTGGCGTCGCCGGCGAAGCCCGCTTCGGGCCGGAACAGCACCTGCGTGCCGTCGCCGGACAGCTCGGCGCTGCCGTGTTGCGAGGAGACGATCCGGAATGTCAGCGGATCGCCTTCCGGATCGGTCAGGAAGGACGACACGCGGATCGCCGTCTCGAGGTCGACGTGGGTGAAGCCTGCGCCGGCGCCGATCACCGGTGCAAGGTTGGGCGTGAAGCCGAGATTGGCGTAGATCAGCTGCGTGTCGAGTGCGGCCAGGCGTCCGTCGCGGTCGACATCGGCGCGTGCATCGACCGGGCCGCCGGCCGCCTGAGCGGCCTGCGCCGCAGCGAGCGCCTCGAAATCGAAGCCATCGACCTGCCCGTCGGCGTTCAGGTCGCCCGCTGCCGTCAGACGCATCGTGTAGCTGCCGGCACCGGCACCGCGCACGTGCAGCGACCTGAGTCCCTCGGCGTCGACGCGGAACAGCGCGTACGAGCCGGCGCCGGCGCTGCGCGACACCAGGGGCGTGAGACCGTCGATCTGCGCCGACGCCGGCAACAGCGATCCGCCCGTCGCCTGCACTTCGACGGCGAGCAGGAAGGCGCCGCCGCGCGGCAGCGAAACCTCGGTCGGCCGGATGGCCAGCGTATAGACATCGTCCTCGCCCTCGGCGAGCACGCCACCGAATTCGCGGTTCAGGTAACCGAGGGCGCCACCCAGGTCAGCGGTGATCGGGCTGAGGACGACGCTCTCGCCATATCCGACCAGCACACCGCCGGCGGCGCCACCGGTCGCGAGCGTCAGCCGGTGCGACCCCGGATCGGCGTAGCCATATCGCTCGGCCGTGCCGACCGTGAGGTTGCGTGCCGAAACCAGGTTGCCGGCGTCGTCGTAGGCATACGCCCAGCTGCGGCCACCCGGATAGATGACCTGGCTGAGCCGGCCTTGGTTGTCCGACGCGAACAGGATCGCTTCGTTGCCCGGTCCGACAATGCCGCTGTCGCCGACCAGAAAGCTCACGCCGTCGGCGTAGCGGATGCCGGTCACGCCATCGGCGAGGTTCAGGTCATAGCGCGTGCCTTGCGCGTCGATCAGGGAGTACTGCGCACGCTCGCCGGCGAAGGCCGCCGGGTTGTAGGCGGCACCGTCCTCCAGAACATAGAAACTGCCGATGGCGCGCTGAAGCTTTGCGGGCGCCGACTCCAGTTGCCACGGCACGCCGGCGTCGGCGACCCAACCCGGCTCGAAGTAGGTGAAGCCCCGGCCGCTGACCTGGCGCGGAGCGAAGGTGAAGGCGACGCGCTCGCCCGCCGGCGTCGTCAGATAGACCCGCGATCCTTCGGCCAGCGGGCTGTAGACGCCGGAAACTTCGGCGCCTGTCAACGGCACATCGGTGGCGACCCGGAGGTCGCGCAGCGCCAGGCTCCAACCGAAGCCGAAGCTGCCGGCGTCGTCGAGCGCGAACGAGTCGTAGCGGCGCACGAAGTCGATCGTC
This sequence comes from Caldimonas sp., assembly GCA_040007855.1. Taxonomy (GTDB): domain Bacteria; phylum Pseudomonadota; class Gammaproteobacteria; order Burkholderiales; family Burkholderiaceae_C; genus Schlegelella_A. Next base: position 12,847 of record JBDTUG010000005.1, on the reverse strand, counting down.
TTGCCGGCGATCGTGGCGCTGAAGTCGATCGCTTCGTCGAGGTAGCGGCCGGCGCCCGGCGCGGCCGCGAGTTCGAGCTCGGTCTCGGCGCGAGCGCTCCGGCCGGCGACGTCGGTCGCGGTCAGGCGCAAGCGGTAGAAGCCGGCTTCGAAGCGGCTGGCGTCGACCGTCGCGAGCACCCCGGCGATGGTTTGCGCGCCCTCAGCCAGCGTGGCATAGGCATCGCTTCCGTTGCGCGCGATCTCCAGGCGCCATGAAAGCAGATTGCTGTCCGCGACCACGCCCGACACCGCGAACGGCACCGCCTGACGGCTGCCGGCCAGGGCGATGTCGAGCGAGACGATCGGGGCCGCCAGGTCGAGCGGATCGCGCACGCGCAGGATCTGCGTCGCCACGCTCGTGTAGCCGTCGAGGTCGGTGGCGCTCGCCTGAAGCAGGTAGAGGCCGCTTGCCGGCGCCGTGAAGATGGCGCGGCCGTTGACGTCGAGCGGCAGCACCGCGCCGTCGACGCTGATCGATCGGCTGGCGACCGCCGAGAACGCGTCGGCGAGCACGTTGATGGCCACCGGCTGCCCGGGCACCGGCGGAAAGCTCGGGGTCAGCGAGAGCGACACCGTCGGCCCCTTCGGCGCTGCCGCGACCCGCAGGGCCAGGCCGCGCTCGACCGTCCACTTGCCGTCGGTCAGGCTGAGCACCACCAGGTACTCGCCGACCTGCCCGGGTCCGGGCACCCACTCGAAACGACCGGTCGAGGCGTCGAGCGTCGCGCCCTCCGGCAAGCCTCGCGTCGCCAGCCGCAGCGTCTCGCCGCGATCGAGGTCGCTCATTGCCACCTGGAAGCGCAAGGTCTCGCCGAGGGCAACCTGGTGGTGGGTGAAGCCCAGGATCGGAGCCCGGTTGACGTCGGCCACGCCGAGCTGAATCGAGACCGAGCCCTCGGCACCGTGCGAGTCGCGGGCGGCGAAGCCCAGCACGTAGCCGCCCGCCTGCTCATAGTCCGGCGTCCACTCGAAGAGGCCGTTCGAGGCGTCGAAGAACGCGCCTTCGGGCAGGGTCGCGAGCGGCGCGTAGACCAGCGCGTCGCCGTCGGGATCGGTGCCGATCAGGCTGAACTGGATGAGACGGCCTTCCTGAGTGGCCAGCGGCGGGATGCTGGCGAGCAAGGGTGCCTGATTGGTCTGGGTGACCGTGATGGCGATCGTTTCGCTGCTCGTCGCCGCCCCGTCGCTGACGCTGAGGACGACGCCGGGGTAGGTGTCGGCGAGCAGGAAGTTGGTTTGCCAGCGGAGCATCCCGCTTACCGCATCGAAGCTGGCGCCGGGCGGCAGGTGTGTCGCAGCGTAGGTGAGGGGATCGCCGTCGGCATCGACGGCGGCGAGCTGGATCTCCAGCAGGTCGCCTTCTGCCACGGTTCGATGGCCAACCGGAAGCAGGACCGGCGCGGTGTTTCCGGCGCGGGCGACGATGTCGATTCGCTGGCGATCGGCGTTGCCGAGCGAATCGACGACGCTGAATTCGACGTCGTAGGTGCCGGCGTCGGCGGCGCTCGGCGTCCAGGTGAAGACGGCGCTGCCATAGGCGACGCCCGGCAGCAGGGTCGCGCCCGGGGGCAGGCCCACGGCGCCGAAGACGAGCGCGTCCTGGTCGAGGTCGCTCGCCCTGACCACGAACTGCAGGGGCTTGTCGAATACCGCGACCTTGGGACCGATCGGCGCGAGCAAGGGCGGTTCGGACGCCGATTCGCTGGAAATGACAAACGTGCGGGTCGACGTGAGCGCCGCGCTCGCCCCGGCGCCGTCGCCGTCGTCCGTGGCGACCAGCGTGACGACGAAATCGCCCCGATCGCGATCGCCGGGCGCCAGCCGAAGCACGCCGCTGCCGTTACCGCCCGGCAGGTAGCTGGCAAAGCGCGGCAGACCGACGAAGCGGACGGCGAGCGCGTTGCCGTCGGCGTCCGTCACCTGAATCGGGACCTCTGCCACCTCCCCCTTCTGCACGGTCTGCGTGCCCAACTCGGGCACCACTGGCGCACGGTTCGCGTTGCGCACCGTGATCGGCACGACGACACGCGTGGACAAGGGCACGCCGGTAGCGTCGCCATCGTCGACCGCAACGAAGGTCACGGGGTAGACGCCGGCCTGGTCGTGGCGCGGCGTCCAGTTGAGCAGCCCGGTCACCACATCGAAGGTCGCGCCTTCCGGCAACGATTCGGCCGCATACCGGACGCTGGGAAGCGACCCCTCGGGAGGGGTCAGCGACCCGTCGGCCAGGCGCACCTGGGGGATGAAGCCCGGATTGTCGGCGTCGAAGGCGAACATCCTCAACGTCAGCGCCTGACCTTCGAGCGTGCTGACGTTCTGGAACGCGTCGAAGACCGGTGCCACGTTGACGTTCAGCACCGTCACGCGCACGATCCTCTCTCCTGTTGTCGCGCCGTCGCTGGCGCGGAAACGGATGTCGAGGCTGCCGCTGAAATCGAAAGGTGGAATCCAGTCGAAGACACCGGTGTTCGTGTCGAGAAACGCACCGGGCAGGAGGTCGGGTGTCGAGAACACCAGGTCGCCGCCGTCCGGGTCGAACGCCGTGACGGTGAAGCGCATCGCGTCGCCCTGGCGCACCGTACGCTCGGGAATGCCGCCAACCACCGGCGTGGCGTTGACCGGGTCGACGATGAAGGTCACCGAGCGGGTGATGGTCTGGGCACCGTCGGTCACCGAGAAGAGGACGTCGCGGTATTCGCCGGCGTCCTCGTAGCCCGGCGTCCACTCGAACAAGGCCCGGCTGCTGTCGAAACGCGCACCGGGTGGCAGGTGGTCGGCGAAGTACGACAGCTCCTGCCCGTCAGGGTCCTCGGCGAGCACCTCGAGGCTGAACGGCTGCTTCTCGAACAGCCGCACGGTCGGCGGCAGGTCGAGCTTCGGTGCCCGGTTGCCGCCGGCGACGGCGATCACGAAGGCTTGGGTCGCGTAGCCGCCGCGGGTGTCGTACGCGCGCAGGACGACCGGAGTCTCGGCCGCGCTGCCAGCGACCGGGGTCCAGGTCAGCAAGCCGGTAGCGGCGTCGAGCTGCATGCCCTGCGGGCCTTCGAGCAGCACGTAGGTGACGACCACGCCATCGGGGTCGCTCGCGGCGGCCTGGTAGCGATAGGCGCCGGCGATCTCGGCTTCGTTGTTCGGTGCCGAATCGAAGCTCGGCGCGGAGTTCGGATACGGCAGCGCGAAGACGCCGCTGCCGAGATCGACGTTCTGGTTGAGCGGATTGGTGAGCGTGACGGTGCGCACTCGCGTCGACGCGCCCGGGGCGAGCGCTCCGGGCAGGCCGGCTCCGATGTCGAGAAGCCAGAGGCCATCGGCGCGGGCGGGCGCGCCGATCGCCTCGCCGGCGAAGTAGCGCGACGGATCGAGCACCAGCATCAGCGGCAGGCGCAATTCGTACTCGGTCCGATTGGTCACCTGGACGTCGAACGAGACCGTTCCGGTCGCCCGCTCGGAACGCGAAGCGACGAAGGCGACGTCGACCAGCGCCGAGAAGTCCTGGACGGCGATGAAGGTGAGCGTGTACGCCGCTGTCAGCTCGAGGCCGGCCTCGGAGCGTATGCGCTTGTCGACCGTCAGGGTGTATTCGTCGCCCTCGGGCGACTCGAAGCGCAGCGTGGCGGTACGGCTTTCGGCGTTGTAGCCGACCGAGGCGATGAGGACATCGTTGCCGCCGCTGTCGCGCAGGTGGTAGTTGGCGCGGTTCAGCACTGAATCGAGCGCTGCCGCGCCGTTGCGCAGCATGTCGCGGTCGAAGGTGACGTCGATCGAGGCCAAGGGCAACGCAACGATGCTGCCGCCGGTCGGGTTGGTGCGAAGGACCGAGGGTGGCAGCAAGGGCGCTAGCACGTCGACCTGGCTGCCGTTCGCGACCAGCAGGCGCCCGTCCGAGGTGGCCAGGAGCTGCTCGGCGCTGGGGCCGTTCTGCGCGACGGCGATCGTGCGCAGTGTCAGCAGATCGATCATGGTGAGGTCGGCGCCTCCGGTCTCGCCGGAACCGATCCGCCGCGACACGAACAGCAGCCCTTCGAGCCGGGTCCCGACCCGGCCGAAAGCAATCGAATCGACGGCACCGTCGAGCTGCACCTGGAGCTGCGGCCTGCCCCGAGCGTCGAACGTCAGCAATTGGCCGCGTTGCGGCCAGCGGCTGGCCCAGAGCGTCCCGTCCGGCGCGACCGCGAGGTCGTCGACGCGCATGTCGCTGAAATGGCTGAAGGTGCGACTGACCGGATCGAAGCGCTCGATGCCGGAACCCGACGCGAGATAGAACATGCCCCGGGCCGCGTCGAAGGCGAGCGACTGGGTGACGCTGTCGCCGTAGCGATTGATGATCTGCAAGCTGACCGGATCGAGCTCGAGCAGGGCGCCGCCGCCCGAGGTGGCCCAGAGGCCGCCGGCCGCATCGAAAGCCAGGTCGAAGACGGGCTGGTCGAGCTGCGTGGCCGGTGTCAGCACATGGCCGCCGTCCTGGTCGAACAGATAGAGGGCGCCGCGATTGCCGCCGCCGCTGACGATGAAGCTGCCGTCTTCGCGCTCGAGGATGGCCAACGGGCTGATGCCGGCGAAGCTTTCGCCGACGCCGGTACCGAACTGTGCGCCGACGAACGGTGCCAGCACCGACTCGAACAGCGAGGGGCGCGTCGGTCGCGCCGATGGAACGGCCGCGGTGGCTTCGACGAACAGTGCATTCGTCGAAGGCGCCGCACTCGGCGCCGGCGGCTCGCCGACATCGACCGTCGTGCTGCCGACATCCGGCGTCGAGCCGAGATTGGTGCTCGAGCCGTCGTCCGGAATGCCGGACTGGGGCGGACGCTCGCGATTGCCGGCGTTGTCGGTCGACAGCGCCATGAACTCGACCTGATGGCCGGCCGGGCCCGAGTAGAGCGCCAGCGTCTCGGTGGTCTGGCGCTGCCAGATCGTCCAGTCGCCGCCGTCGACACGCACATAGACGGTCGTGTGGCGGATGTCCGAGCCGCCGGGCTCGTCGCTCGCCTGCCAGCTGACGAGGTAGTCGCCGCCGCCGGCGACCACCTGGGTCACGGTCGTCGTGGTCTCGGGCGGCGTTCCGTCGAGGCGGACCGTGACGGTGTTGGTCTGGACCGGCGCCTGGTTGCTGAGCAGCACGCTGGCGCTCGCGTCGATGGTGTCGCCGCTCGGCGCGCCGAAGGCGCTCGCCACCGTGTAGCTGACGAAGCCCGAGCCCTTGCCCTGGGCGTCGTTGGGCGGCAACAGGCCGCGCAGGGCGTCCTGCATCGGTTCGCCGGTTTCCGGGTCGATCGCCTGCAGCACCCAGCTCGCCGTGCCCGTCGAGGTGTCGATGCCGGCGGAGACACGCAACAGGAAGCCGTGCGACTCGCTGTAGTCCTTCTCGAGCTGGAAGCTCGCGCGATCGCGCGGCACCGTGATGCTGATGTCGCCGATCTTCAGGTCGCCGAGGCGAAAGCTGCGCGCGCTCAGCGAAGGATCGAGCTGGGTGACGATGCGTACCTCGGCGGCGCTGCCGGTTGCCTCGGCCGGATTGACGAAGCGGATCGTGTAGGGCAGCGGCGTCGCCGCGGGGACGTACTGGTCGCTGCCGAAGCCCTGCGGGCCGCTCATCGACGCCGCACCCTGGGCCTGCATCGCCCCTTCGAACAGCAGCTGCAGCTGGAGCGGCGTGATGTCGCTGTCGGCGGCCACCGAGGCGAAGTCGGGCAGGGCGACGTTAGGGTCGAAGCCGAGCCAGGGCGAGAAGACGTTGAAGGCCTGGAAGTAGGTCGGGTGCGAGAGGCCGAGGTCGAAGTCCGCGAAATCGGGCAGCGCCGGAATCGGGATGGCGTACTCGCCGCACTCCTCGGAAAAGCGGACGTCGTAGCCGGCCAGCTCGGCCATCTGGCCCGGGGTGTCGCCGTACCACTCGTGCACCTTGGCGAAGAACGCCGTCAGGCTCGCCGGGCTCCGGACCGTGTCGCCGGCTCGCCCGACCAGCACGCCGGTCGCCAGCACGCCGAGCGTCGACACGACTTTCGGGTCGCGCCGGATCGGCGGCGCCTGGTCTTCGGGACGCAACAGCCCGCTTTCCTCGAGCGCGCCGAGGTACGAGACGACCCAGGTCAGCTCGTCGGCAGCCAGGTTGACGAGCGCCGCGTTGGCGCTGTCATCGGCCAGGATCGCGGCGCGCAGGCGCAGCGCGTCGGCGGTCTGCGAGGTCACGAACTCGGCGCGCGTCATCGGCGTCGCCGACGCCATGACGTTGAAGCGGAACGGCATGAAGAACTGCGCGCAGTGGTCAGGCACTTCCGACAGCGGATCGGCGAAGAGCGCCGCGACCTCGGCGAACTGGCCGGTGAGGAGAAGCGGGTCGCTGCCCAGCACGTCGTCCTCGGCCAGCTCGGGCCGGGCGTCGTAGAGGGCGCGCTTGAAGGCCTCGAAGTCGCGGTCGGCGAGCGCCTTCAGGCCCGGGTAGGTCGAAACGCCGAAGCTCATGCCGGTGTAGCCGCCGGCGGCGACGTCGAAGGCGTAGCCCTGGGCGAGCATCCATCCGTCGTCGTTGACCTCGGAGTCGAGGCTGGCCCACGGCACGTCAGCGCGCTGGCCGTCCGGCGCGCCGCGAACGTTCGAGTTGAAGGTGAGGAACGGCAGGCTGTAGACCTCGGCGTTGTCGCCGATTTCCGGCGCGCCGAAGCTGAAGTGGACGTACGGCGTGTCGACGTTGGTCAGGCTCTGCAGCGATATTCCGTACAGGCCGCTCTGGCCGGCCGGCAGGACGCGCGGGCCGCCCAGGCCGATCGTGACGTCGATCTCCATCGCGCTCTCGACCAGATAGCGGTACGGCAGCACCGCCATCGCACCGTCGGGATTGGTCACGGCAACGTCGTACAGACCGTGCGGCTGCTCGCGCAAGTCCCAGATGGCGATGATCGTGGTCGCATCGATCACCTGGTACCGGGTCGGCTCGATCTCGGCAATGCCCGGGCGCACGAGCTTCACGAGCGCGCCCGGCTTGAACCGGGCGCCGGTGATCGTCGTCGTGACCCAGCGGCTGTCGCCGCCCTGGTCCTGCTTGACGTCGATCAGCGAGAACGGCAGCGCCCGCGCGGTCAGCGTCACCGGCGTGTCGTCGGCGCCCGAGCGGCCCTGGATCAGGACGTAGTAGTCGCCCGCCCGGGTCGACGGAATGACCGCGGTCGGGCTCGACGAGAGCGGTTCGATGGCGCCGGCATCGAAGGCGAAACCCGAGGCGACGTCGCCGTAGCGAACGTAGATCTCGCTGGTGCCGCCCGGGTCGGAAGAATCGAGCTCGAACCGGAGCGTCTCGCTGGCGGCCACGGAGACCCGGAACAGCCGCTGCTCGCCGGGCGACAGCGTGGTCGCCAGCGGCACCCCGAGATGAAGCTCCGGAACGGTGACGGTGACGACGTCGGGCGAGGCGGTGACGTTGTTGCGCTCGTCGACCCCCTCGTAGACCTCGTTGTAGATGTCGGGACGAACGATGATCCGGTACTGACCGGCCCGGGCCGGAGGCAGCTGCGCCAGCAGCTCGGCGACATAGCTCGCGCCGGCGACCAGGCCGCCGGCGTGCGCCACCTTGCCGAGCAGCACGTCGCCCAGGTCCCAGGCGCTGTCGGTCGACAGGTACAGCGAATCGGTCCAGGAACCGAGCGCGTCGTTGGGCGACGAGTTCGTGACCGTGAAGCCGATCTGCACCGGCGCGCCGCTGGCGGCGAGCGGCGGCAGCACGATCGACGCGACCTCGAGGTCGGACGGCGGTGGCAGCTCGATCAGCAGCGGGTTGGCCGACGCCGTGACGTTGTTGTTCTCGTTCGCCAACTCGAACACCCGGCCGCGCGGCTCGCCCGTGCCGACCGGGGCATCGGTACGCACGAACACATAGTACGAGCCGACCAGCTCGCGCGACAGGCGGATGTCGACGCCGGCCGAATAGCTGCCGCCCGGCGCCAGCGCACCGGCATGGAAGAGGCGCTCGAGAAAGTGGTCGGCGACCGGATCGAAGAACGCGTCGGCCGAGAGGTAGATGTCGTCCAGCCACGGCCCAGCGGGCGTCCCGGCGGCTCCGACATTGCCGACCGCATAGTCGATGTGAAGGATCTGGCCGGCCTCCAGCCGCTCGGGCGCGCTCACGCTCGTCACGCGCAGGTCGGCCGTGGGCGCAAGCGTGATCGCGATCGGCTCGACGGTGGTGTTGTTGCCCTCGTCGCGGAACTCCGGAACGATGTCGTTCTGGATCCGGACCTCGCCGATCTCGATCGGCGCCGCGCTGCCCTGCCCGGCGACGCCGTTGACGTCGGAATCGGTGTAGGCGATCAGGTAGTAGGTGCCATTCGCGTCCCCGGGCAGGGCGAAAGTGGCGCTCAGGTCGTAGCTCGCGCCGACCGCCAGGCGGCCCAGGTGCACGAACTCGCCGACCTCCAGGTCGTGCGGGTCGAGCGAGGGATCCTTGGAGAGGTAGAGCCGGTCGTACCAGCCGCCCTCGCGAGTCTCGCGCGTTCCCTGGTTGGCCACGGTGAAGCCGACCGTGATCGCCTGCCCGGACAGCAGCTCGCCTTGTGGAATCGTGAATCCGGAGATCTTCAGGTCCGGCTCGCGGTAGACGACGGCGATGTCGCCGCGCGTCATGTTGTTCGTCTGCGCCGTGTCTTCGTAGGCGTGCGTGCCGTAGAAAACGTACGAGCGGAAGTTGTCGTTGCTCGTCTGCTCCGGATACAGGTCCGGCGACGGCCCGGCGACCGGCCGGTCGTCGGTGACCACATAGACGAAGTAGTCGCCGCCGATGCCGGCCGGCATCGTCACCTCGGTCGAGGCGCTGTAGCTCGCGCCGGCGGCCAGGCCGCTGCTGTTGTCATGCGCCTTGGCGCCGATGATCGTCGCCCGGCCGGGGACGAAAACCGGATCGGGCGAGAAGTAGAGGTAGTCGGTCCAGAGGCGGGTCCGGTTCCATAGCGCGGCGCCGTCGTTGCGGACCGTCCAGCTGATCGTCGTCTCCTCGCCCGAGAAGTTCAGGGGCGGGGTGCTCACCGACACCACCTTCAGGTCGGCGGGACGGGCAGTCACCTCCGCCGCGACAGTCAAGGTGTTGTTGTCCTCGATCGACTCGTCCAGATGCGGCCCCGGCGCCGGAAACACGTCCGTGATGACGGTGACGTAGCGCCCCCGCACCGACGGTGCCAGCTCGAACGACTCCGAACGCGTGTGGAGAGCGAGCGATTCGAGCTCCGCGCCGCGTTCGAAGGTTCCGAGGGTCCAGACCTGCGCGTCGGCGGCGCGGAAGTCGGGCAGATCGTGGACCAGAACCCTGTCGTACCAGCTGCCGGCCGCCTTCCCCTCGCCGAAGTTGGTGACCGTCCAGGTGACGGTGAACGGCGCGTCCACCGAGCCCGGCGCGCTGGTCACGATCCCGGTCACCTGCACGTCGGGGAGCGGCGGAATCGGCGTGCCGATGATGTCGATCGCCCGCGCCTTGTAGTTGTTGTTGTCGATCTCGTTCGGATCGTCGGGGTTCAGATTGACGGCCAGCGTGTCTTCGAAGACGGCGTCGTAGGCGTCGCTCCAGGGCGTGATGTAGAAGATGCCGGAATCGATCTGCGCCGGAATGCGCACGCGCAGCACCTGCTCGTAGCTTTCGCCGACCTGCAGCTCGCCGCTGTGCGCCGCGCTGCCGAGCAGGATGCCGCCGTTGCCGCCCGGGTTGGGGCGAGACTTGTCGGTCGTCAGCCAGACCGTGTCGGTCCAGGTCGGCCGGTTGGTCGTCTCGGAGCCGCGGTTGGTGACCGTGAAGCGGACCTCGATCTCGCTGCCGTAGACGGCCTGCGGCGGCGCGACGACCCCGCCCGTCACCAGGTCGGCGAGCGGCTGCGCCTCGACGAAGATCGCCCGTGCGACGGCGTTGTTGGCCTCGTTGGCGGCCGGGTACTCGTCGATCGTGCCGCTCGCGTCGGCAACGACCAGGATGAAGCCTTCGCCGCGGAAGCGCTCGGGGACGATCACGCTCGAGGTCGTCGACGTGTAGGCCTCGTTCGGCGCGAGCGCAGCGCCGTTCGCGAGCGAGCCGATCAGGATGTCGTCGCCACTGCTCTTGTTGTCGAGCGACAGATAGATGTTGTCGCGCCAGTGCGGCTGGTCGGTCGCCACGGATCCGCGGTTGACGACGACGAAGCTGACCGCTGCGGTCGCGCCCGCCGTCACCCGGTCGGGCGCGACGATGGTCTGCACCTGCAGGTCGGGCCGGGCCTCGAGGTGGAGAAGGATCGACTGGTCGTCGCCGGTCGAGTTGTTGGCCTCGGCCGTGCCTTCGTAGACGGTGTCGTCGCTGTCGGTGCCGACCGTGACCTGCCAGGCGCCTTCGATCTTCGGCGGCAGGCGAAATCGCTCGGTCCGGGTATAGGTCAGACCTGCCCCCAGACCGTTCTGGTACTCGAAGGAGCCGAGCAGCACCGGCGCCACCGTCGCCGAGCCGAACTTGCGCAGCGTGACGACATCGCGCCAGCTGCCGTCGGCGCTGGCGTCGCCGTCGTTGCTCACGACCCAGGTGACCTCGATCGTCGCACCTTCGTCGGCTTCGCTCGGCGCCGTGATTTCGGTGACCCGGAGGTCGGGCGACGGCGCCAGCGCGATGGCGACAGCGCCACTGGCTTTCGAATTGTTGCCGGTGTGTCCGAACTCGAACGGGCCGCCGGTCCCGACCTGCATGTACAGCGGCCCCGAGTAGCCGTTCGGCACGACGATGCTCGCGCTGCGCGTGTAGGAGCCACCGACCTCGAGCACGCCCAGATGGCCGGCGGCGACGACGCCAAGGTTCTGCGTGCCGGCGGCGTCGCTGCTGATCGTCAGCAGGTCGCTCCAGCTGTTGGTGCTGGTCGGACCGATGCCGACGTTGCGCACGGTCCAGGTCGCCAGCAGCGGCGCTCCGGAGCGACCGCTGGCGGGCACCTCGAAGTCGACGACCTCCAGATCGGCGTACGGGATCGGCATCACGTCGAGCGGCGTCGGCGCCGCGCCGGTATTGTTGGCCTCGCTGCCGTTCTCGAACACCGCGCCGCTGGCATCGCTCAGGACGAACACATTGAAGTGCCCGGTCAGCGTCGCCGGCGCGAACATCGTTTCGCTGCGGCTGTATGACGCACCCACGGCCAGCGCGCCGAGGTGCTCGAAGTTGCCGAGCACGATGTCGTCGCCGTTGCTGGCGATGGCGTCGATCGAGAGCACGACCCGGTCCGTCCATTGCACCGCCTGGCCGCTGCCGTTGCCGTCATTGGTCACGGTCCAGTCGACCGTCACGCGCGCCGGATCGGCGATCAGCAGCGTCGGCGCGCCGATGCCGGAGGTGACCAGGTCGGCATAGGGCGCAAGCGCGATCTCGATCGCCACGGCGCTCGTGTTGTTGGCCTCGGCCAGAACTTCGCCGAGCTCGTCCCGGGCATCGGTCACGCCGACGATGAACCAGGCGCCGGAAACATCGATCGGAATCATCAGGTCGATCGGGCCGCCGTAGCCGGCGCCGCTGGGATAGCTGCCGCCGGCCGGCACTTCGGCGAGCAGGCGATCGTCTGCGTCGACGCTGGCGTCGCGCGACAGGTAGAAGCGGTCGACCCAGTTGCCGGTCGCGGGCGCGCTGCCGATGTTCGTGACCTGATGCTCGACGGTCACCACGGTTCCCGAGATGGCGTTCGCCGGCGCCACGAGCCCGGTCCAGGCGAGGTCGCGATGCAGCAGGGCGACGCCGGTCGCGCTGACCACGGTGTTGTTGGCCTCGCGCGCCGCTTCGTAGACCTGGCCCGCGGCATCGCTGACGACGAGGACGCGGTGGCTGCCGTCGGCGATCGACGGCAGCGTCACGTCCAGACTGAAGTCCTGCGCCGCACCAATGGCGAGCGTGGTGTCGTGGCTGAGGCTGCCGAGCAGCGTCGCGTCCGCCAGCGTTCCGGTCGGCGAGAGGTACACGCGGTCGACCCACGGCGCCACGACCGCCGCCTCGCCGCGATTGGCAAGCGTCCAGCGCACCGTCGCCGCCGCTCCAGCGAGCGCGCTCGCCGGAACGACGACGTCGCTCGCCTCGAGGTCGGGGGCGGGAGCCGCCGAAATGACGGTCGGGGCGACCGCGATGCCGACGTTGTTGCCCGCCGGGCCGTGCTCAAACACCGCGTTGTCGACATCGCTGACGACGATCAGGCGATGGCTTCCGGTCAGCTCGAACGGCAGCGAGACCCGACCGCGTGCGGTATACGTCTCGTCGACGGCGAGGCCGGTCGACCTGGCGAAGGCGCCGAGCAGGAGGTCGCCGGGATCGAAGCTGGCGTCTTCCGAGAGGTAGACGGCATCGCGCCAGCTGCCGCCGGCGGCGAACTCGCCCTGGTTGCGCACCCGCCAGAGCACGTCGATGAGCTGGCCGCTCTCGGCGGTGGCCGGCGCGGTGACGACCTCGACGCTCAGGTCTGCCGCCGGGGTCGTGAGCGCGATCGGTGCCGGGCCGCTGGTGTTGTCGGTTCGCGTGTCCGGCTCGAGCACCTGCTCGCTCGCATCGGCGCGGACGAACAGGTAGTACGTGCCTTCCAGGAAGAGCGGCAAGGTCACGTCGCTCGTCGCCACGTAGCTGCCGCCCGGCGCGAGCGCGCCGGCATGGGCGACGTCGGCGAGCAGCCGATCGTCGGCGTTGCCGAAAATCGTGTCGTCGCTCAGCACCAGCCGGTCGTTCCAGGCGGTGGGCGTGACATCGCCGCCGGCGTTCTCGACCGTCCAGCCGAGCGAGATCACGTCGCTGCCATGGCCGCTGGCCGGCGTCGTGAACTGGCTGATGCGCAGGTCGGCATAGGCACGCT
>JBDTUG010000004.1:0-39329 GCA_040007855.1 Caldimonas sp. | reverse complement strand
TCGGCGTCGATCGTTCCGGCCTGGTGCCACGCTGGCTGATCGACAGCGCCTGGCTTTACAACGGGGGCGGCACGGGCGCGCGAACCTTGCTCGGCGCGGTGGCCGGCTCGACCATCGGCGTGGCCGGTACGGTGTTCTCGATCACCATCGCGGCGCTTTCGCTCGCGGCCGGCCAGATGGGGCCTCGGCTCCTGCGCAACTTCACCCGCGACCGGGGCAACCAGATCACCCTCGGCGCCTTCCTGGGCACGTTCTGCTACGCGCTGATGGTGTTGCGCAGCGTGCGCACGCAAAGCGAAGGCGAATTCGTTCCGCACCTGTCGATGAGCGTCGGCATCCTGCTGGCCTTCATCTGCGTCGGCACGCTGGTGTACTTCGTCGGCCACATGGCCGGCCGCATCAACGTCGACACCGTGATCGAGCTGGTCAGCGGCGAGGTACGCGTTGCGATCGAGCGTGCCGGCACCCATGCCCCGCAGCCGCCCCTGCCTGCAGCGTCGACCTGGCGCGAATCGTTCGTCGTGACCGACCCGCGTCACGGCTACGTCGAGCATATCGACGCTGACCGGCTCGCCGACTGGGCCGACACGCGTCAAACCCAGCTTCGGCTGCTCGTCCGCGCAGGCGACTACGTATTCCCGGGAGCCCCGATCGCGCTTGCGAGGCCCGGGGTCGACGGGGTTGCCCGGGCCATCAGCGATGCGACGACGCTGAAGGCCGAACGGTCCAGCGGCGATGACCTCGAGTACGCCGTGCGGCAGCTTGTCGAGGTCGCGGTCCGCGCACTCTCGCCCGGCATCAACGACCCGCACACCGCCATGAATGCGCTCGACCGTCTCGGCGCGGCGTTGTGCCATCTGGCTCCCCTGACATTGCCGAGCGGGGTTCATCTTCGCGGCGCGCGCTGCGTGCTCGTGGTGCCCGCCGTGGACTACGGCGGCCTTGTCGATGCGATGTTCCATCTCGTCCGTCAGAACGCCGCCGGCAGCGCCGCGGTTCTCATCCGCATGCTCGAGGTGCTGACCGCTGTCGCCTTCTGCGAGCGCGCGGCTGATCGCCTGGCCGAGCTGAAGCGCCATGGCGATCTCATTCTTGGCGATGCCGGGCGTGACGTGAGGACGCCCGCCGATCTCCAGGATCTCCGCGAAGTTCATTCCCGCTTCGCGGCCGCCTTGGCGCACGGCGCCTCCGCGCTCGTCGACGTGCGCGCCGCGCCGATCGCTGCCCCGGTCTGAAACCGCGATGTTCGAAGTTGCCGTCATCTGCCTGGTCCTGACCGCGCTGCTCGCGTACTGCAGCCACCGGTTCCTGCGCCTGCCGACGACGATCGGCGTGATGGCCATCGCGATGTTGTTGTCGTTCGCGCTCATCGGCCTCGACCGGGTGGGCATCAGCGGGCTGCACGACTACGAAGTGTCGTTGCTCTCGTCGATCGATTTCTCGCAGGTGCTCATGCAGGGCATGCTGTCGTTGCTGCTCTTCGCGGGTGCCCTGCATGTCGACCTGGCCGACCTGCGGACATACCGGTGGCAGGTCGCGACGCTCGCGATCGTCGGCACGGTGGTCTCCACGGCGACGGTGGGGCTCGGTCTCTGGGCCGTCTTGCCGTGGCTCGGCCTGTCGCTGCCGCTGGCGTACTGCCTCGTTTTCGGTGCGCTCATCTCGCCAACCGACCCGATCTCGGTCATCGGGATCCTGAAGTCTGCCGGAGCGCCGAAGAGCATCGAGACCGTCATCGTCGGCGAATCACTCTTCAACGACGGCCTGGGTGTCGTGCTCTTCACCTTGTTGCTCGGAATCGCGGTCTCCGACGCCGTGCCGTCATTCGGCGAATCCGCGCTGCTGCTGGCCCGAGAGGCGGGCGGCGGCGTCGCCTTTGGGCTCGTCCTCGGCTACCTGACGTTCCGCCTGCTGAAGAGCATCGACAGCTATCAGGAGGAAGTGCTGCTCACGCTCGCGGCAGTGCTCGGCGGCTATGCCCTTGCGAGCCGGCTCCATGTGTCCGGCCCTCTGGCGATGGTGGTCGCGGGGCTCATCGTCGGCAATCACGGGCGGGCCTCGGCGATGTCGGACACGACCGAGCGTCACGTCGACATGTTCTGGGAATTGCTCGACTCGATTCTCAATGCGGTGCTCTTCGTTCTCGTCGGGCTCGAGGTGGTGCTGGTGCCGATCTCTGGAAGCCTGGCCGTCGCAGCGATCGCAGCAGTGCTCGTCACGCTCGGGGCCCGGTTCGTCTCGGTGGGCCTGCCCGTCATCCTGTGGCAGCAGGCCTTTTCGCTGCCTGTCGGCGCCTGGCGCGTGCTGACGTGGGGTGGTTTGCGCGGCGGAATCTCGGTGGCACTCGTGCTGTCCTTGCCAGCAAGTGCCGAGCGCGAAACCATTCTGGCCCTGACGTATTGCGTCGTCGTGTTCTCCGTGCTCGTGCAGGGTTTGAGCGTGGGTGGCGTTGCTCGGCGCTTGGCCGAAACCACAAGGAACGGCGTCGCGGCGTTGCGGGCGACATGAGATGCGCCAGCGCACAGAGATCTGGGCGTTGGACAGTTTAAAGTAGGGTGGCTCGCCCGGTGCTGCGAGCTCGCAATTCGGCGTCTTCCACAAGGGCAGAATCATGAACAGAATCATCTGGCTCGTTGGTCTGATCGTTATCGTCTTGTTCGTGGCGGGATACTTCGGGCTGCGCTGAACTTGGCGGGCGTGGTCTGTCTGGAGCCCTCCGCCGGAGGAGCAACGGCCGAGACCCGCCTTTCGCCGGGAGCCTGTCGCCAGCCGGGCCAGGTCGAGCCCGCGTCACGCGCACTTGACCGGTATCGCGCCGCCTGCCCGGCGCGATGAGAAAGCCCCATTGCGGCTCGCTCGTGATCGCGCCGGCCGAACGGGCTGAGTTCAGGGCTTGGCGATCAGCTGAACGTTCTTCGGCTGGGTCATGCGGTCGCGGTGCCCCGAGTTGACCTGCGTCACCCAGTCCTTGACGCAGATCATCACGTTGTCGTATTGCGGTCCCTTGCTGAAGATCGTCACCTTGCCCTTCGAGAAGATCGCGGCCTCGACGAACGGGACGGGCCCCTGGTCGGCGATGCAGACGACGGCTTCTTCCTCGCCACCCTTGTGCGGCGCATTGCCGCTCAGCGCGAGCGCGCCGCCGACGAGCTCGACGTCGCCCCTGACGTTGAGGTTCTGGATCAGCCTGGGCAGTTGCTTGCCGAGCATCGCCTCCAGTTGCGCGCGCACCGCGGGCTCCTTCAGCAGGGCATCGGTGTCCGGGTTGCCGATGTACTTCTTTAGCAACGGACGCGTCGCGGCGCCGCCTTGTGCCGAGGCCTGCGACGCAATCGCCAGCGCTGCCACCATCAGGGCCGCCAGCGCCGGCAACGAGTTCCGTTTCGAGTGCATTGCCTTCTCCCGGCGTGATGTACAGCGCAGCTGCGGTGGCGCGCTCCGCCACGCGGTCGGCGCGGATCGGCCCGGCCAGCGCCGCCAGGCAGAGGAGGGCAGGGCAGCATCCTTGGCCGAGAGCGCCACCCGCTGCCCGGCGACGACCAGGCACGGCCCGCCGAGCAGGCGCAGCTCGAGGCCGGCGCGAAGCTCGTCTCGAGGGTCGATGCGCGAAGACCGGGCCTTGGCGGGGCGGGGCATGGCTGGGTATACGCGGGCCGTCGTTACTGCGCGGTTACCGCGCCGCCGCCTCGCCCCCGCTCCTGACGCAGCGATGAGCGCATTCCTCGGGATCCCGGTACGGCGGGCGCCGCCTCCCTCGCTGCTCTTGCGTCGCGCGATCTCGCTGAACGCCTGGATGCGGACGCATGATCGATTCTGGCATTGCTCCGTGCGATGGCCCACATACTCGGGCAAGATGGATCGACCGAAGCCGCCGGCGCGTGTCATTGGTGCGCTGCCGCACAGACGGACCGTGCGGTCGCGTCCACGCTCCGCGCTGGCGGAGTTTTCCCCGTTTTGTCTTCGAAGGAGACGCGGGGGCAAGCCGCAAGGAGTCGAGTGAGATGAAGATACTGGTCGCCGCGGACGGGAGTGAATACACCAAGCGCATGCTGGCTTACATCGCGGCTCACGACGAGTGGCTCGGCGCCCGCCACGAATACACGGTCGTCCACTCCGTGCTGGCGGTGCCGCATCGGGCGGCATCGTTCGTTTCAGCCGACGTGGTGACCGGGTTCTACGACGACGATGCCGAAACCGTCTTTCGCCCGATCAGGGCCTTTCTGGTCCAGCAAGGTATCCAGGCGACCTACGTGCGTACGATCGGACCTGCCGGAGAGTCGATCGCCAAGCTGGCCGACGAGGGGCGGTTCGACCTGCTCATGATGGGAGCCCGAGGCCATGGGGACCTGGTCAATCTGATCCTCGGCTCGGTCGCGACGAGGGTCATCGCGAGCTGCAAGGTTCCGGTCCTCCTTGTTCGCTAGACGACGCGCCGACCGCGCCCGGCATTGCGCGCGCGACGGCCTTCGGCGTCCCCGGGCTCCTCCCATGGCTGTCGGCCCCGGGCGCTCGCAGGCGAAGCCGCAGGCACTGCATCGGGCAAGCGCTTGATTCCCGCCGCCATCGCGAGAGGGACGGCGGGTGCGTGGGCACTGTCGGGCAGCTGGACCGTGGGCGGTCTGGGCAAGCTCCCGCACGGGCTCGAAACACTGCCCTGCGGCGGCGGCGCTGTCATCCTGGAAGGTTCCGGCCTCGAAGCGGTCGACAGCGCCGGTGCCTGGGTGCTCAAGCGCTGGCTGGGAAGGCAGAACGCGACCGCTAGCCTGCGCGACTGGCCGCAGCGGCTGCAAAAACTCATGGAGCTGGTGACCCAGCAAGCGCCTGCCGCGGTGCGTGCAGACCCACGGCAATCGACGCTCGAACGGGTCGGACAGGGCGCCGCCGACGCAGCACTGCAGTCGCTCGCGCTGCTCACCTTCATCGGCCAGATCGCGGTGTCGGCGGCCAGCCTGGCCACCCGACCGCAGCGGGTCCGATGGCGCACCGTGCTGCGCAACATCCAGGTCGGCGGCTTCGAGGCGCTGCCGATCATCGGCCTGACCTCGTTCCTGCTGGGCGTCGTCGTCGCCTACCAGGGCGCCGACCAGCTCCGGAACTACGGGGCCAACATCTTCGTCGTCGACCTGGTGGGCTACGCCATGCTGCGCGAGTTCGCGCCGCTGATCACCGCGATCATCATCGCCGGCCGGTCGGGCTCCGCCTACGCGGCGCAGATCGGCACCATGGTCGTGACCGAGGAAGTCGATGCCCTGCGCACGATCGACATCGAGCCGATCGAGCTGCTGGTGCTGCCCAAGCTCCTGGCGCTCGCCGTGGCGCTGCCCCTCCTGACCGTGTTCGCCGACATGACGGGTGTGTTCGGCGGAATGGCGATGGCGCGCTCGCAGCTCGGGATCAGCTTTTACGAGTTCATCGACCGCTTTGGTCGCGAGATGCAGGGCGCGACCTTCCTGATCGGCATTGGCAAGTCGCTGGTCTTTGCCGTCATCATCGTGATCATCGGCTGCTTCCAGGGCTTTCGAACCCGCGGCAGCGCCGACAGCGTGGGCCGGCAGACGACGCGTGCCGTGGTGCAGTCGATCTTCCTGGTGATCGTCGCCGACGCCTTGTTCTCGGTTGCCTTCAGCGTTCTGGGCCTGTGACGTGGCGCTCGCCCTCCCTGCCGCCGACGCCGTGATCCGGATGCAGGGGGTCTGCACGCGCTTCGGCAGCCACGCCGTGCATACCGATCTCGATCTCGAGGTTCGCCGCGGCGAAATCCTTGCCATCGCCGGCGGCAGCGGTTCCGGCAAGTCGGTGCTGCTGCGCGAAATGATCCTGCTGCAACGGCCGAGCTCCGGGTCGATCCACGTGTTCGGCGAGGACATCGCCGTGCTGACCGACCCGCAGATCCACGCCCTGCGCCGACGCTGGGGCGTCATGTTCCAGCGCGGCGGCCTGTTCAGCTCGTTGACGGTGCGGGAGAACGTCGGCCTGCCGCTGCGCGAGCACAGCTCGCTCGACACGGAGCTCATCGACGACATCTCCGACTGGAAGCTCGCCCTGACCGGTCTGCCCCCCGAAGCGGGGCTGAAGGCGCCGGGCGAGCTGAGCGGTGGCATGCTCAAGCGCGCGTCGCTGGCACGCGCCATCGCCCTCGATCCGGAGCTGCTGTTCCTCGACGAGCCGACTTCCGGGCTCGACCCGGCAAGCTCGGCCGGGGTGGACGAGCTGATCCTGCGCACGCATGAGCTTTACGGGCTCACCATCGTGATGGTCACCCATGACCTCGACCTGCTCTGGCAGGTCGCCGACCGGGTTGCCGTGCTGGGTGAGGGTCGGGTTCTTGCGACCGGCTCCATGGCGGAGCTGTCGCACCACAGCCACCCCATCGTTCGCGCCTATTTCACCGACCGGCGGGCGCACCGGGCCGACAAGGAGGAGGACCCGACGTGGAAGACAAGGTGAACTACGCGCTGGTCGGTGCCTTCGTGCTCGCCCTGGGCGCGGCCCTGATCGTCGCCGTGCTGTGGCTGGCGGCGGGCATCCGCACGAAGACGACCTACGAGCCTTACCAATCGGTGGTCGAGGAGTCGGTTGCCGGGCTCACCCTCTCGGCCCCGGTCAAGTACCTGGGCGTCGATGTCGGCAAGGTCAGCAGGATCGGCATCGATCCGCAGAACTCGCGCCGGGTTCGACTCGAGTTCCAGATCGAGCGCGGCACCCCGATCAAGCAGGATACCGAGGCCGTAATCAAGAGTCAGGGCCTGACCGGAATCGGCTACGTCGAGCTGAGCGGCGGCAGCGCCGGCTCGCTGCCCTTGCTGGCGACCGCCGACGTCCCGGTGCCGACCATCCGGTCGAAGCCGTCCCTGAGCGCGCGTCTGGAAGACGTGCTCACGACCGTGCTGGCCAATGTCGACCGGACCACCGCCAGCCTGAACGCGGTGCTCGATGCCGACAACCGGGCCGCGCTCAAGCAGACGCTCGCCGACACCGCCCAGCTCGCGCACGCGCTCGCGTCGCAGCAAGCCGCCCTCGCGGCCGCCATCGCCGACGCGGCGCGCACCGCGCAAAACACGGCACAGGCCAGCGAGAAGCTGGGCCCGGCGATCGAGCGCATCGCGGCGGGTGCCGACGCGGTCGGCGTGATGGCGGCGGAGGTGGGCCGCACCAGCGCCGCCGCCGGCCGCACCGTGGACGCCGCGGCGAGCGGGGTGCACCGGCTGGGCGCCGAGACGCTGCCCGAGGCGGAGCGGATGCTGGCCGAGTTGACGTCGCTCGCCCGCTCGATGCGCCATCTGAGCGAGCAGACCGAGCGCAATCCGAGCAGCCTGGTCTTCGGTGCGCCGCAGCGGCCGCCCGGGCCGGGCGAGAGGGCGCGGCCATGAGCCCGCCGGGCCGCCCCAAGGGCGAATACCGGAGTGCGCAGCACGAAGGTGCTCCGCTGAGCCCGCCGGGCCGCCCCAAGGACGAATACCGGAGTGCGCAGCACGAAGGTGCTCCGCTGGGCTGGCGGCGTGCAGGACACCCTGGCGCCAGTCTCGCTGGATGGGCGTGCAGCGGCGTCTTCTGTCTGAGCCTGCTCGCCGGCTGTGCGTCGCTGCTGCCGAAGCCTCCGCCACCGCCCGCGCTGTTTGCGATCGACGATTCGACGGCTGCCGGGTCGACGGAATTCGTGGCATCGCCGCCGCCCGGCGGGACGCTGACGCTGGTCGTCAGCGCGCCTCGGGCAGCGGCAGGATTCGACACCGCTCAGATGGTCTATGTGCGCAGGCTCCACCAGCTCGAAACGTTCGCGCTCAACCAATGGGTCGACACGCCGGCACGCATGCTCGAGCCCATGATCGCGCGCGCCCTCGAACGAACGGGGGCCTATGCCGCCGTCCTGCGCGCCCCCAGCGCTGCCGCCGCCCAGCTGCGGCTCGACACCGACCTCGTTCGCCTGCAGCAGGACTTCAGCGTGTCGCCTAGCCAGGTGCGCCTGACGCTGCGCGTCGTGCTCATCGAGACCGCGACGCGCCAGGTCATCGCCTCCCGCGAGTTCGATGCCCGCGTGGCCTCGACCAGCGAGGATCCGTACGGCGGGGTCGCCGCCGCCCACGAGGCGGTGCGCCGCCTGCTCGGCGAGGTCGCGGCCTTCTGTGCCGGGTCGACGCCGAGACCGAGGTAGGTGCTGCCGGCCGAGCAAACCGCACCGTCTGCTGCCGAGGCCGCCGACCGGTCGATCGTCGAGGGCCACGCCGTGGCGGCCGAACTAGGCACCGACCCGGACCGCGGGCTGACGCCGCAGGAGGCGGCGCGCCGCCTGCTCGAGCACGGCGCCAACGAGCTGCGCGCTGCGCCGCAGGTGGCGGCGTGGCGGAAATTCCTGGCCCAGTTCCAGGATCCTCTCGTCTACCTGTTGCTGGTCGCCATCGCCATCGCGCTCGTCGCCTGGCTCATCGAAGGCCGCGTCGGCGTGCCCGTGGATGCGATCGTGATTGCCGTCATCGTCGCGTTGAACGCGGCGCTGGGTCACGCTCAGGAAGCGAAGGCGGAAAACGCGGTCGCTGCGCTCGCCAGGATGACGGAGGTGACTTCGGCCGTGTTGCGCGGCGGGCAGCCGTTGCGCGTGCCCAGCGCCGAGCTCGTCCGTGGCGATCTGCTCGTGCTCGGCGAGGGCGACGCGGTCGGCGCGGACGCGCGGCTGCTCGAGGCCGCATCGCTGCGCATCCAGGAGGCGTCGCTCACGGGAGAGAGCGAAGCCGTGCTGAAGGACCCCGCGACCTTGCCGGCGCCGGCCGCTCTCGGCGACCGGATCAACATGGTGTTCAAGGGCACGGCCGTGGCGCAGGGCAGCGGTCGTTCCGTCGTCACCGCCACTGGCATGGCGACCGAGATGGGCCGCATCGCCCACCTGCTCGACGCCACCGTGGCGCAGCCGACGCCGCTGCAGGTGGAGGTCGCCCGCGTCGGCCGCATGCTGGGGCTGGCCGTGGTCGCGATCGCCGTCGTGGTCGTCGCCACCATCCTGCTGCTGTCCGACATTCGCCGCGCCAGCGACGTCATTCCCGTGCTCCTGCTCGGCGTCTCGCTGGCGGTGGCGGCGGTGCCGGAGGGGCTGCCGGCGATCATGTCGCTGGTGCTCGCGCTCGGCGTTCAGCGAATGGCGAAGCACCATGCCATCGTCAAGAAGCCGTCGTCGGTCGAGTCGCTCGGTTGCGCCTCCGTCATCGCCTCGGACAAGACCGGCACCCTGACCCGGGCGGAGATGACGATCGAGCGCGTCGTGACCGTCTCCGGAAGCACACGGGTCACGGGCGTCGGCTATGCGCCCGAGGGCCGCGTCGAGCACGAAGGCGCGGAGCTGCCTTCCGGTCCGCTGCGCGAGGAGCAGATCGTGACGCTGAGCGGCGGCAGCCTGGCCGGCGACGCCCGGTTGCGAAAGGGCGAGGGCGGTGCGTGGGAGATCCACGGCGACCCTACCGAGGCGGCCTTTCTCGTCGCTGAATGCAAGCTCGGCGTGAGCGAGCGGCGCAAGCGGCGCTTCCAGCGCGTCGGCGAGGTCCCGTTCACGGCCGAGCGCAAGCTGATGTCGACGCTGGAAGTCGATCACGAGCAGGGTGACCGGGTCATGCTGGTCACCAAGGGCGCGCCGGGCGAGTTGCTCGACCGCTGCCAGCGGGCGAGGAAGGGACTCGAGGTCGTCGCGCTCGATGCCGGCATGCGCGCCCGGATGCACCTCGAAGTGGACGCGCTCGCCGACGCCGCCTTGCGGACCCTCGCTGTCGGGTACCGGCCGCTCGAGGCGAACGAGGATCGCGAAGCGGGCGAAGCGCTCGAGCGCGACCTCATCTTCGTCGGCGTCGTCGGCATGATCGACCCGCCCCGCGAAGAGGCGGCGACGGCCATCCGCGAGGCGCGGCGAGCGGGCATCCGCGTCATGATGATCACCGGCGACCATCCGCGCACGGCGGCACGCATTGCCGCCGACCTCGGCATCGTCGATGGCGACGCGGCGGTGCTGGCCGGTGCCGACATCGAGGCGATGGACGACAGCCGCTTCGCCGAGGCGGTGCGCCGCACCTCGGTCTTCGCCCGGGTCGCGCCCGCGCACAAGCTGCGCATCGTCACGGCGCTGCAGGCCGGCGGCAATGTCGTCGCCATGACCGGCGACGGCGTCAACGACGCGCCGGCGCTGAAGGCTGCCGACATCGGCATCGCGATGGGAATCACCGGGACGGAAGTGACCAAGGAAGCGGCCAAGATGATCCTGGCCGACGACAACTTCGCCACCATCGTCGAAGCGGTGCGCGAGGGGCGCAGCGTGTTCGACAACATCCGCAAGTTCCTGCGCTACCTGCTGTCGTCCAACCTGGGCGAGGTGCTGACGGTGTTTCTGGGCGTCGTCGGCGCGCCGGTGCTCGGGCTGCGGGACAGCGCCGACGCCGGCGCGGTCGTGCTGCCGATGCTGGCGACCCAGCTGCTCTGGATCAACCTCGTCACCGACTCCGGGCCGGCACTGGCGCTCGGCGTCGACCCGCCGGTCGGCGACCTGATGGCCAGAAAGCCGCGGCGTTCGACCGACCGCCTCATCGACACCCGGATGTGGCTCGACATGGCCGAGATCGGACTGGTCGTCGCGGTGGCGACGCTGCTGACGATCGACCTCCATCTTCCGGGCGGGCTGATCGAAGGCGGCCAGGATCTCGCCAACGCGCGCACGGCGGGCTTTACCGTCCTGGTCTTCGCAAGCCTGTTCATCTCTCTCATCGCGCGCTCGGACACCGCGAGCGCTTTCCGGCAGCCGTTCGCGAACCGCTGGCTGTGGGGAGCGATCGGCTTGTCGACGTTGCTCCAGGTCGCGGTGGTCCACGTGCCGCTTCTCAACGCGGCGTTCGGCACCGTGCCGCTGTCGCTCGAACAGTGGCTGGTGTGCGCGGCGATGGCGAGCAGCGTGTTGTGGTTGAGCGAGCTTCGCAAGTGGATCGGTCGCCTGTGGATTCGGCGCCAGGGGGAACGACCGGGGGACTGAGAGCCTCGGGCTGCAGAACGCGAGCGCGTTCGCCATCCGGGTGTAGCTGTCGCTCTTTCCGATCGTCATCCACCCGGGCTTCGCGAGCGCAACGGCGCGGGTGTCGACCTCACGCTGGCGGCCGCGGCGCTGCTGGTGGTGTTCGGGCTGACCGACTGGCCGTGGATGGGCTGCATGACGAAGCCCGGCTGACACCGCGCCGGTGCGACGCGCTGCCTGCGGCCAAAGACTCAGGCCGCAAGCAGCTCGGCGTAGCGGTCGGGCGCAAGGTCGACGAAGGCCTCGGCGTGACCGGCGTGGCCCGGCAGCAGGAGCGAGCGGTAGGCGTTGAGCGCGACGACGTGGCGAACGTAGTCGATGTCGCGCAGCTGCGACGCGTGCAGGCCGAGCAGGCGTGCCTTTGCATCGACCACGGCGCCGATGTCCATGACGGCATTGGCGAGCACCGGCGTCCAGACCTCGTAGCCGCGCAGGCGCAGCCCGCCGGGCAGGGCGGCCAGGCGCAGGGCGGCGAGCAGCAGGCGGTTGGCGGCCCGGTGGTCGGGGTGGACGTCGAGCGGCGAGGGCAGATAGACGATCGACGGCCGCCACGCCGCCAGGATGTCGGCCAGGCGGCGCGCCGCTGCCCCGCCGGTGTGAGCGCCCAGTTGGCCGTCCGGCAGGTCCAGGAAGTCGCTGCGCTCGGCCCCGGCGGCGGCGCACCAGGCCAGCCCCTCCTGGTGCCGCTCACGGCGCAGCGCCGCGCGCAGGCGATTCGCCTCGGCCAGGCCGACGGCCGGGTCGCCGAGGCGGGCGTCGCCCTGGGCACCGTCGGTCAGGTAGACCACCGCGAGCGGGTTGCCGAGCTGGCGATGCCTCAGGGCGGCACCGCCGCAGCCGATCGCCTCGTCGTCCATGTGCGGGGCGACCACCAGGACCCGATCGGCGGCGTGCGGCTCCAGCAACCGCGGGTAAGTGAGGTCGTCGCGCAGGCGGCGGGCCGCCAAGAATAACGGGTGAGCCCGGCGCTTGAGCAGGCGTGCGGCTTGCGAGCGAATCGTCGTCAACACCACCCTATCGCTCCCGCCATGACATCGTCGGATGATAGGCATGCCCTGGGCAGCCTCGAAGAGTTTGCCGGCTCGCCGCCCGGGGCCGCCGCAGGCGCACCCGCCGCCTGGAACGAGGGCCTGACCGCGCGGATCGACGCGCTGTTGCGCTGGCTGGGTCACCAGCGCTGGCTGCGCTACGGCGCCCGCGATCGGCTGCTTCGGGCGCTGCGCAATCCCGAGACCATCGACAGCCGGTCGTTCGAGGCCGATTTCGCCGGGTTCCGCTACCAGGGCGACCTGTCGCGCTGGATCGACTGGATCGTCTATTTCTTCGGCGCCTACGAGCTCGACGAGCTCGAGCTGGTCCGGCGGCTGCTGCCCGCCGACGGCAGCGCGATCGCGCTCGACATCGGCGCCAACGTCGGCCACCACTCGCTTTTCCTGGCCTCCTGCTGCGCCCAGGTCCATGCCTTCGAGCCGTTCGACGGGGTGGCCCGGTTCATCGACGAGAAGATCGCCCGCAACGGGTTCGACCGCATCGTCGTGCACCGCGTCGGCCTGAGCGACGGCGACGCCGATCTGCCCTATTTCGCGCCCGGCCACAGCAATGTCGGCAACGGGACCTTCGTGGCGGCGCTGGCCGACGGAGGGCACGAGGCGACCTGCACCCTGTCGCTGCGCCACGGCGATCGCTACCTCGACGAGCTGGCGCTGCCGCGCATCGATTTCGTCAAGATCGACGTCGAGGGGTTCGAGCTGAAGGTGCTCGAAGGTCTGCAGGCGACCCTGCGCACCTACCGGCCGATCGTGATGCTGGAAGTCTCCGACACCGTCCGCGCCGAGCTCGGATCGCTGCCAGGCCTGATGGCCCTGTTCCCGCCGGGCTACGAAGTGTTCCGGCTGGCGCCGCCCGAGGCGCGATTCGTGCTTTTCAGCTCCGGGCATGCCATGCTCGCGCCTCCTGCCATCGACTGGGCCGGCCCCGTCCTGGCGGGGGAGTACGTCAACCTGCTGTTGCGCCCGAGGGTTTGACCGGCGGGGTGCGAGACAACGCGAGGATCGAATGATGAAACTGAATGCCGCGCTGGGCGGCTGGCTGGTTCTGGGCGCCCTGTGCCTGCTGGCCGCGGGCGGCGCAGTCAGCGCCACCAGCACGGTCGTGGCCTACGACTTCGGGCGCCAGCTCGCGCCCTGGGTCGTGCTGGGCGACGGCGGGCGCATCGAGCAGGCCAGCGATGCCGTCGACGGCACGACGCGCCGGCCGGTCATGGCCTATCGCTACGAAATGGCCCAGGGGCGGGTCCAGCTGCTGACCCTGCCGCTGGCCAACAGCTCGCTGGCCGCCGCCGATGTGCTGAGCTTTCGCGCCAAGCCGAGCGACCTGGTGTCGCTGGTCATCTCGATCGAGGAGCAGGGCGGCGGCCGCTGGACGGCGTCGGTCCTGTTGCCGCCCGACCGCTGGAACGCGGTCCGGCTCGCTCTCGACGACTTCGTGCTCGCCACCGATCCCGGCGATCCGGCCGATCCGAACGCCCGCCTCGACATGGACCGGATCAAACAGGTCAGCATCGTCGATGCCGCCGCGTTCGTCGCCGCCACCTCGCCCGACGCGATGCGCTATTTCGCCATCCAGGGCCGGCCGCGCTCGCTGCTGCTCGCCGACGTCGCGTTCCTGGCGACCGGCAACCGCGCCGGAGCCGGCGACTCGCTCGACGGCTTTTCGGCTCCCCAGGCGATGTGGATGGTGCTGGGCGCGAATGCGGTCGACTATGCGGCGGTTCCACCGCTCGCCACCCGCGGCCTGTCGGTTCGCTACGAGCGGGCAGCAGGCAACGCCCTGAGCATGATGCGCCGCGTTCCGCGCGGCGTGCTTGGCGGCGCCGACTCGCTCACCTTCGACATCGCCTCGGCCGGCCGATCGGACCTGATGGTCAAGGTCGAGCAGGCCAACGGCGGCAAGTTCGAGGCGCCGCTGCAGCTGGCGGGCGACCCCGCGGTGCGCGGCTATGCGCTGCGCACGCGCGACTTCAAGGCTTCGGACGACTCGCGCAAGGACGTGACACGACTCGACTGGGCCGAGGTCACCCAGCTGATGCTGGTCGACGCCACCGGCTCGCCGCGCGGCGCCAACCAGCTCTGGCTGGCCCGCGTCAGCTCGAACGCGCCGGCCGGTCAGCGCGCGGCCGGCCGAGCCGCACCGGCTCCCGACGGCGGCGGCGCGGCGGCCGCGCCGAGCCTGGCGAAGGCAGGCGCGGTGCCGACGATCAGCGTGTCGACGCCGGGCTGGTCGACCTGGACCAAACGCCTCGGCTCGATCCACACCGGCCCGGTGTCGCTGGTCGGTGACCCCAGCGTGATGCGCGACGGGGCGATCCTGCGCATGATCTACAACTGCTTCGATGCATCGCGCAAGCGCGGCGCCGTCTGCCAGGCGACCTCGACCGACGGCTTCGTCTGGTCCGACCTGCCCATGAACGACAGCGTGCCCGGGCGGATGATCAAGACTCGCCCGAACCTGTGGGACGACGCCCAGGAGACGCCGTTCATGATCAAGTTCAACGGCGAGTACCTGCTCTACTTCATCGGCTATCGCGATCGCGGCGGCTTCATCAAGTCGTTCCCGGCCCATGTAGGCTTCGCGGTCTCGCGCGACGCCGTCAACTTCGAGCGGCCGATCCTCGCGCCGGTGCTGCAGACCACGCCGGGCGGCTACGACAACGACGCGATCAGCAGCCCGAGCGTCGTCGAATACCAGGGCAAGCTGGTCATGCTGTACACGGCGCACTGCTGGACGCGCTGCCCCAACGGCATCGGCATGACCCTGATGTCGGCGACCTCGACCGACGGCCGCACCTGGGTCAAGGGCGACAAGCCGGTGCTGACCAAGGTCGACTTCCCGAAGGCCAAGGACGGCATCGCCGAGGCCGAAGTCAGCCGCGGCCCGGACGGCCAGTACTACCTCTTTTACAGCCTGTTCTACGGTGACATCGGCCACGAGATCGGGGTCGCCCGGGCGCCGTCGCCGTTCGGCCCCTGGGACATCGATCCCAACCCGATCATCAGGAAGTCGAAGTCGGGCTTCGATTCGGTCGGTCCGATCGCGCCCACGGTCGTCTACGAGGCCGACCGCGTGCGCATGTGGTTCCACGGCTTCAGTGCGCACAAGACGATCGAGATCGGCTACGCCGAAGCGCCCTGGCCGCTGCGCCTCAAGTGACGGGCGCTGCCGCGGCGCCGGGCTCGTTCGCGCTGCGTCGGGTCGCCGTCACCGGCGCCTCCGGCTTCGTCGGCCGGGCTCTGTGCCGCCGGCTGCTGGCCGAGGGCGTCGCGGTGCGGGCGCTGGTGCGCGGCGCCTCGACCGGCTTGACGACCGGCTGCGAAGCGCACGTCATCGGCGACCTCGAAGCCGCGTCGCACGACTGGCCGGCGGCGCTGCGCGATGTCGATGCGGTGTTCCACCTCGCGGCGATCGCCAATGCGGCGACCGGCCCGGTCCGGGCGGTCAACGTCCACGCGACCCGTGGATTGGCCCGGGCCGCCTTCGCGGGCGGCTGCCGCCTCGTCCATGTCAGCTCGATCAAGGTGCACGGCGATGCCGGGCGGGTCGTCGTGAACGAGCAGGCGCCTCTCCTGCCGGACGACGACTACGGCCGCAGCAAGCTCGAGGGCGAGCGGGCGATCGAAGCCGCTGGCGCCGAGGCGGCCGGCCAGTGGGTCGCGCTGCGCCCGCCGATCGTCTACGGGCCGGGCGACCGCGGCAACTTCGCGCGCCTGATCCGGCTCGCCTGCTCGGGCTTGCCGCTGCCACTGGCGCGGGTGCCGAACCGGCGCAGCATGATCCACGTCGATGCCCTGGCCGACGCGCTGGTGCGGGCCGCCACGCTCGAGATCGCGCCGAACCGGGCCCTGGTTGTGGCCGGCGGCCCGCCCCTGTCGACGCCCGAGTGGCTGCGCCTGATCGCAGGCGCGGCCGGCCGGCCGCTGCGCCTGTGGTCGCTGCCGCCTGCCTGGCTGCAGGCGGGCGCTTCGCTGCTCGGCGTCGGCGGTGCGGCGCAGCGCCTGCTCGGCTCGCTCGAGGTCGACGACGCGCGGTGGCGGCGGCTGGCCGGATGGCAGCCGCCGATCAGCCAGGAAGACGCCGTGGCGGCGACCGTGCGTGCCGCACGAATGGCGCCCTGAGCGGGCTGCGCCCGAGCGCTCCGGCGTCGGTGCCGATGCTAAAGTGCCCCCCGCATTTCGCTTCCCTACTCCCCGTTTTTCCATGATCCGATGCCTGCCCGCGGCGAGCGCCGTGCTGAGCCTCGCGGCGCTGGCCTGTGCCGGCTGCACGACGATGACGACCGACCGATACGGCGAGCTCGCCGGCACGGCCTTGGCCCCCGAAGCCTGGGCACGGGCCCAGCCGGCGGCGAGCGCGCCGCCGGTCTATCGACTGCAGGTCGGCGACGTGCTCGACCTCCGCTTTGCGCAGGTGGCCGAGCTGAACGAGACGGCCACGATCCGTCCCGACGGCCTGATCTCGATGCCCTCGGTCGGCGAGCTGCGGGCCGCCGGCCTGACGCCGGTCGAACTGGCCACGGCCCTGCGGGCCGCCTATGCCGGGGTGCTGCGAACGCCGCGCGTCGACGTCCTGGTGCGCACCTTCCAGCCGCAGCGCGTGTACGTGGCCGGCGAGGTGGTCCGCCCGGGCGAGCAGCAACTGCTCGGCGACCTCTCGGCGCTGCAGGCGATCGTCAAGTCGGGCGACTTCACGCCCGACGCGCAGCGCGACAGCGTGATCGTCATCCGCCAGACCGGCGGCGAGCAGCCCGACTACATCCTGCTCGACTTCTCGACCTCCGAGTCGCGCCGCCGGGTGCTCGCCTCGGAGCGGCCCTGCAGCGACCGCAACATGCTTGCCTGCGAAGGCATCAAGCCGATGCGCGCGGAAGGGTTCGCGCTGCAGCCGATGGACATGGTGGTCGTGTCGAAGACGCAGATCGCCGGGGTGGCCCAGTTCTTCGAGCGCTACGTCAACCAGATCCTGCCGATCTACCGCAACATGGGCATCTCGATCACCTATCCCTTGCGACGCGACGCGGTGATCATTCCCGCGACCCAGTAGGGCCGCGCTTGCGCCAGAGTCGCGTCACCGCGGTCATTGCCCAGGGCCAGGCCGGCAGAAAGCGCAGCGCCAGCAGCAGAACTGCCGCGGCCAGCAGAACCCCCGACGCCTGACCGACGAAGCCGGTCGCGAAGCGGGTCGAGAGGACGGCGGCGAGCGCGCCCAGCCCGGTCGCGAGCAGCGCCCGTCCCGGCGCCAGCGAGCCCAGGGGAAGGGCGCGGGCGCGGTGGTGCACCCGCACCATCCACAGGCAGGGCAGGATGATCGAGAGCGACGCCCAGGCGATCGTCGCCAGGCCGCGCGAGCCGGGCAGCGCCGCCGGCGGGACGAATTCGAGCACCAGCCCGCCGAGGGCCAGCAGCACCAGCATGGCCGCGTGGGCGCGCAGCATCGGCTTGAGCGAGCCGGTCGCCATCTGCAGGTTGATCGCCGGGTCGGCGAGGGCGAACGCGTACCACGCCGGCAAGGTCAGGAGGAAGGCCAGCACCAGCGTCGAATCGACCACGCCGCGGGTGAGCAGCGAGATCAGGCCGGCGCTGGCGGCGCACAGCGTGAAGATCGGCAGGGCGATGAACAGGATCACCTGGAACGAGCGCAGGTAGACCGACTCGACCTCGCGCGCGGCGACGGTGCTTGCCGCCGCATCGTCGCTGTTCTCGGCCAGGGCCTGGGCCTGCGCCAGGCGTGGTACGAGGACGCGATTGCCGGCCGTGATCAGGTTGCGCAGGCCGCGGCCGATCCGGAACGCGAGGTCGAAGAACGACAGCAAGGCCAGGGCGTCGGCGCGCGAGAGGGCGAGCTTGACCGCCGACTCGATGATGATGAAGGTGGCCACCGCGCCCTGCACGGACATGCCGTAGCCGAGGCTTTGCCGGGTCAGCGTCCAGCTCCATCGCCCGGGCAGCCAGCCGCGCTCGGGGTTCCAGCGGCGCAGCGCGATCGCGTGCGCCAGGCCGCCGAGGCCGTACTGGACGGTCAGACCGGCGCTGGCCGCGTGCACGCCCAGTCGCGGCACGAGCAGGACGACGGCGACCAGGCCGGCGAGGGCGCCGAGCACGTTGTTGCGGGCGACCGTCGGATAGCGCTGCAGGCCTTCGAGCGCCGCGGCATAGGTGTCGGCCACCCGCTGCAGCCAGACCAGCAGGGCGACACTGGCGATCATCGAGGCGTCGGCACGCCGCGCTGCCGCGCCGAAGTCGAAGAAACGGGGCAGCACGCCCATCAGCAGGCCCAGCGCGAGAGCCATCGAGACCGCCACCGTGATGACCGTGGTATCGAGCAGGGCGGCCGCCTTCGGCCGATCGTCGGCGGCCACCGCGACGGCGATCCGGCGCACCAGCGCATCACGCAGGCCGAGGTCGGCCAGGCAGGCGATCATGCCGAGCGAGAGCCAGGCGAGCCAGCCGCCGAGCGCCTCCGGGCCCAGGGCTCGCATCAGGAAACCGAAGTAGACCAGCCCGATCGCGGTCGTGGCGGCCATCTGGGCGCTGGCCGCGAGGGCATTGGAGACGGTCCGGTCGGTCATCCAGGCCGGATCATGGTTCGCTCGGAGGGGCCGGGTCGGCGCGGCGACGCGCCAGGATCACGAGGTTGTCGCCTTTGGCGCTCGCCGCGCGCGGGTGACGGCCATCGGCGCTGTCGGCCCAGGGCGTTCCCTCGTTCATCTGCCGGGCAGCCTCGGCGCGCAGCGTTGCCACCTTGGTTGCGCTCACCTCGGACTGGCCGCGCGAGCGCAGCGAACGCAGCGGCCCCAGCAGGCCGGTTCGGCCGAGCGTGTCGCGCAGCCAGCGCTTCGCCGTGCCGACCTCCGGCTCGCGTTCGAGTTGGACGTTGCCGAAGGTCCAGGCCTCGATCACGTCGAAGCCGCAGCGATCGAGCAGGCGTGACAGTGTCTGCCGCGAGAACAGCCAGATGTGGAAAGGATTGAAGCCGAGCCAGTGCTCGCCGTGCTCGCGCACGCCGTCGGAGTCGACGTTCGGCGTGCCGATCAGGACCAGCGCACCCGGCTGCAAGGCCCGGTACAGCGTTTCGACGAAGCGCAGCGGCGACGGCACGTGCTCGATCACGTCGGTGCAGTAGGCGGCGGGATGCGGCAGATGGCCGGGTCGTTCGACCCAGGCCTCGAGCGTGCCGTGAAAGGTCGGCGCCTGCAGCGTCCGCTCGGCGAAGCTTGCCGCATGGCCGGACAGCTCGACGCCTTCGGCCTGCCAGCCGCGGTCGCGCAGCAGCGCCAGCATGTAGCCCTTGGCGCTGCCGACCTCGAGCAGGCGGCGCCCGTCGCCAGGCTGCAGCCGGGCTTCGAGGCGGGCCACGGTCGCCCGGTACAGCCCGACGACGCGCTCGAACGCCGCCGGCACCGGCTCGTTGAATATGTAGTAGTTGCGGTCGTACA
Source organism: Caldimonas sp. (assembly GCA_040007855.1). GTDB lineage: Bacteria > Pseudomonadota > Gammaproteobacteria > Burkholderiales > Burkholderiaceae_C > Schlegelella_A. Next base: position 19,806 of record JBDTUG010000004.1, on the reverse strand, counting down.
GCCGGGCCAGCGCGTCGCCGTCGAGCCGGGGGCTGTTGTAGACGAGGCCGCAGCCGTCGCAGCGGCGCAGCGCGAACGTGCCGGGGTGCTGGAACTGTGGGTAGCGCAGCGTCCGCCACGGGCTGCTCTGCGTGCCGTCGCACACCTCGCAGACGAGATTGACGTGCACCTTGTCGAGCGGCGCATCGCCGCGCTCCTGCGTCATGGCGCGGGCAGCGCGGGGCTACGACACCAGCGCGGCGCGGCCGCGGGGGCGGTGTGCCGGCTCGGCCAGGGCCTGGCGCAGGATGGCGCGGGCCGGCGTCGTCAACTCGGCCACGGCGATGTCGGTCAGGCAGCGCATCCGTTCGACGACGCAGCGTTCGAGCATGCACCCCTCGCAGGCGGGTCGGCGGCGAACGATCGCGTGTTGCGGACCCATCGGATTCCATTTCCCGGGAAAGTCACGTGCCGAAAAAGGCACGACGCAAGGAACGCCCTCGGAGGCGGCTAGGTGCATGGTTCCGGTGTCGTTGCCGAGATAGAGCACGCAGCCTTTCATGGCCGCCGCCGCCACGCGCAAGGGCAACGATCCCGCCGCGACGTAGCCCCGGCCGATGCGCTGGCACAGAATCGTACCCGCCTCGCGGTCTTCCGGGCCACCGAACGCCACCGGCCAGAGATCGAATTCCTCGACCAGCGCCGAGGCCACCTGGACATAGCGATCGATCGGCCAGAGCTTGGCCGCCATGTTCGAGCCGGGCGCCAACGCGAGCCAGGGACGGCCCCGATCGGCACCCGACTGGGCGTCGAGCCAGCTGCGCAAGGTCTCGATCTCGGCCGGGCCGACGGCGCAGTCGCGCCGGGCCGACGCCAGCGGCGGCACCGCGAGACCGTCGCGGCGCAGCCGACCGAGCAAGGCCTCGGCTTCGCACTCCAGGGTGGGCAGGGGCAGTTCGCTGCGCGACGGCGGGTGGGGAAAGCCGGTGAAACCGATCAGGCTGCGAATGCCGGCAAGACGGAAGAAGCGCTCGTCGCGGACGACCTGTTCGGGTGCCCGCTCCGATGGTGCGAGATAGACCGCGGTGTCGAAGCGATGTGCTCGCAGCCGGGCCAGCAGCCAGGCCTGGCGCAGGCGCTGCGACCAGGTGCCGCCGCCGTAGCGGGTCCCGGGATAGGCGATCACCTGGCTGAACAGGCCGGTGCCTTCGAGGATCGCGTCGGCGACGACGACATGCTTCAGCGGCGTTCGCTTGGTCGCGAGCACCAGGGTGGCGCAAGGCCACAGCTCGCGCAGCGCCCACAAGGCGGGCAGCGCCATCAAGGTGTCGCCAAGCGACCCGATGTGGTAGACGAGGACCTTGTCGGGATGCGGAACAGAGGCCTCGCGTTCGGGGGACCGGCTCGCGATGGTCATCGAGACGAAGGTCGACCTCCGGTGTCGCTCAGCACGAGCGTCTGGCGGCGCACCCGAACGGACAGGTGCGGCTGAACGAACGCGCGACCGCCGGGATCGCGGCCAGCAGGGCCACGCTGCAAGCTCGGCGCTGCCGCCTCAGGCTCGGCGCAGCAGCCGCGCCAGGACCGGCCGGCGGTGCCGCATCGGGCTGTCGGGGGCGTGCTGCATGTACTGGCCGATGTGCAAGGCCGATGCATCGCCGGGGGCGAGTGCCAGGCCGATCTCGAACGGCCCGTCGGGAAGCTTGCGCGTCCAGCAAACCCGGGCCCTCAGCTCGCCGACCGGGCCGTCCACCACCGAAAAGCGGGCCGGCCCTTTCAGCTGGAGCGGCCGGTCGCCGGTCAGGCGCAGGCCGCGGTAGCCGAAGTCGTTGATCACGAACTCGTCGCCGTTGATGACGAGGGACTGCCGGCGCGGCACGGCAAAGCGCAGCGACGTCTGACGGCGGTCGGCGCCCGGGCCGATGCCCGTCCGGCGCCCGCGCAGACAGGCCGCCAGCATCGAGCGGACCTGCGCGACGTCGTAGCCGGGCTTCAGCTTGAGCGCCACCATCACCGTGTTCCACAGGATCAGCGCGTCGACCCGCCAGCGATACGAAAAGATCGCCAGCAGGCAGTAGTCGATCTCTATGGCCAGCCGGTCTTCGTCGCTGACTTCGTCGCGGCCGATCAGCTGGACCGGACCGGTGAGCCCGCCGGGCGCGAGGAACCTGTCCTCGGCGTAGGGATAGCGCTGGCGCAGCGCCCGGACCACGTTCTCGGGCAGCGGCCGATTGCCCACCAGCGACATCTTGCCGGCCAGCACGTGCAGAAGTTGCGGCAGCTCGGTCAGGGCATAGCGCTCGAGCGCGCGACCGACCGGCGTGTACACCGGGTGCTCGGGCGGGATGTTGAGAAAGCACGTGTCGGTGATCGGCACCGTTTCGCGGTTCAGCACCTGCTCGGCATTGCGCACCATGGTGCGGAACTTGGTGACGGTCTGGGTCCGTGAACCGACGACGCGGCGGCGCGACCGGTAGGTCACCGGCGTGCCGGCGGTGATGCGCAGAGCCAGCGCCGCAATCAGGCATACCGGAACCCACAGGGGCGCCATCAGCAGGGTGACGGCGACATCGAAGACGCGCTTCGGGCGTGCGAGTGGCGCAAGCGAATCCATGTTTCTATCGCTCCCGGGACCAGGGTAGGTAGACGCGGACGGCGAGCATGCAAGAGCCACACCAACGTTGTCGTACGCTAAGATTCGAATCGTAACGATCGCGCGCTCGAGCGCACTCCAAGTTTTCCATCGTAGCGACCGTCCGCGGCTCAGAAAATCCCTAATTCGGACGGATTTGGCAGATGTCTCCACTGAGGGCGCGAATGGTTCGTGCCGTCGCCCGCCAAGCTGCTAGGTGTCCCCCGGTCCGCGCGGCTGTGCTGGGTTTTACCCTGAGTTTGGCTGCGTGCGGTGGTGGCGGCACGGTCTACGTCATCGAGCCGGACAGCTGCGCAAAGCTTTTCGTAGAGACCTTCGATGACGCGACGGTGACGACGGCGCAGATCCAGCCGGCCGCCGACGGCTATCCGAAGCATTGCAAGCTGCGCGGGACGACGCTCGCCGGCCGGGTCGGGTTCGAGTTGCACGTGCCTCTCGCCGGTGCCTGGAACGGCCGCCTGCTGATGCAGGGTACGGGCGGCTACAGCGGCCAGATCGATCCGGCCATCGGCGGCTACCGTTCGCTGACCGGTCCCGGGCTGATGGCGGAGGGTTATGCGGTCGCGACGACCGATACGGGTCACACCGGCCTGCAGCGCTTCGACACCTACTTCCTGCAGTTCCTCGACGGCAGCTGGGCAAAGAATGACCCCGTGGCCGAGGAAGATTTCGCCTGGCGCGGGATGAAAGCCGCGACCAGCGCGGCCCAGCTGCTGCTGCACCGGCTGCGCGGGCCCGAGCGCTTTCGCACCTACTACGTCGGCTGTTCCGGCGGCGGCCGGATCGGCATGAAGATGGCCGAAAAGGCGCCCGAGCTGTTCGACGGCTTCGCGATCGGCGACCCGCCGCTGGCGCTCAGCCGCGACATGATCCGGACCCACTGGAACCTGAGCACGGTGTCGGCGCTGCCGCTGTCGATGACCAAGCTGCGCCTGCTCGGCAAGACTGCCCTCGAGCGTTGCGACGCGCTCGATGGCGCCGCCGACGGGGTGGTCAGCGATCCCGAGTCATGCCACGTCAACCCGTTCGAGCTGGTCTGCACGCAGGGCGACGGACCGGACTGCCTGACCCAGAACGAAGCGGTCGCCGCCTACCGCATCTACAACGGCCCGACCGACAGCCAGGGCCGCCAGGTCGTCCCGGGCCTGCCGGCCAGCGGCGCCGAGGACTGCGACGGGCTGTGCGACGACCAGGAGAGCCTCGGGCCGCGCTTTCGCGAAGGCTGGCCCTGGTGGTTTGCCGGCGGTCCCCTGTCGGACCTCGACGCCTACGATCAGCCGCCCATTGCGCTGCAGATCGAGCGCACGTTCGGCAACGTGGTGATGACCGAGTTCTATCGCTATCTCGCCTTCGATCCCGACACCGACAACCTTCGCTGGCAGGATCTCGACCCGGTCAGCAACCCGGCGCTGCTCGACCGGGCGCGCGCCCTCTACGACGTGAACCGGTTCGACTTCAGCGACTTCCGCGCCAGCGGCAAGCGGATCCTGATGTACAGCGGCTGGGGCGACGTGCTGGTCGGTCCGTCGAGCATCACCGACTTCCGGCAGAAGGTGGTGCAGGCCAGCGGCGGCGAGCCGGCGACGAGCGAGGTGTTCCGCCTGTTCATGGTGCCGGGCATGCAGCATTGCGAAGGCGGGCGGTCTCTCGACAACTTCGACGTCGTCGGCGCCCTCGTGAAGTGGGTCGAGACCGACGCGGCGCCGGCCACCTTGCGCGCCTCGAGCCGGTTCACGAACGTCTTTCCCGGCCGCGAGCGCGACCTGTGCCCGTATCCCCAGGTGTCGACCTACCGCGGCAGCGGCTCGTTCGACGACCCGGCCAGCTTCGAATGCCGGCCGCGGCCACCGTTGCAACGCTAGTGGTCTGCCGCCGCGGCCCTAAGCCGGCCGCGGGCGCTTGCGCGCGGTGACGATCGCCTTGTTGGCATTGAACAGCTTGCTGGCCAGGAGCGGATAGAAAAACGGCACCAGCAGGGGCGCCAGCGAGAACGGCAGACCGAGGCGCTGCAGGACGAACGCCTGGATGTAGCGCGACACCGGCCAGGACAGCTCGTTGCGGACGATGATCTTCACGTCGTCGAAGCCGGCCTGACGCAGCAGGTCGTCGAGGGCGCGCGGGGTGTAGTTCTGGAGGTGGAAGATGCTGGTCCGCCCGGCCTGCCACATGCGGCCGATCCGGGCCAGGCCCGGCAACTTCAGCAGCGCGTGCATCGCCCGGTCGGTGCGCGTGACCACCGGCGTGTGGATGTAGAGGGTGCCGCCGTCGCGCAGGATGCGATGCGAGGTCTTCATCAGGAACAGCGGCTCGATGACGTGCTCGGCGACGTCGAGCAGGGTGACCACGTCGAAGGCGTCGGAAGGCACGGTGGCGTAGTCGTAGTCCTGGTACATCGCCCGCACCTGGCCGGCGATCTGCGACAGGTCGTTGCCCTCGATCTCGTGCACGCTGATGTCGCTGAAGCCGGCCTTCGCCAGCAGCGGCACGAACATGCCGTTGCCGGTGCCGACGTCGATCAGGCGCTGCTTGTGCAACTGCAGTGCGCTCAGGTCGGCGATCGCCGAGACCATCTTGTCGGTCGTTTCCGTCTCGATGTCGGCGTAGTAGGTGGTCGAGTCGAGGGTCGAGTAGGCGACGCCGAGTTCGGCCGGGCCGATCGCGTCGGCGACGAAGACCGACCCGCATTCCAGGCAGCGGTGATGGTGCAGCGGCGTGGTCTGGCTGTGCGTGTTCGGCGTCGCGCACAGGAAGCGGTGCCTGGCGCTGCGGCAGACACGGCACACCGGGGCGGCGGCCGTGGTGGCGCTGGACGCCGGCGCGGGAAGATCGGTCATCGGTTCAGCTTTCGCAGTCGTTGGTTCGGTCGTGCCGATGCAGCCCGTCGGCCGGGCCGGCAATGGCGTGCAACTCCCGTTCCAGTCGCATCAGCACCTCGTCCATGTCGAGCTCGCCCAGCGCGTAGCTGCGTGCTGCGGCGCCGAGCTGCGCCGCCAGCGGGCGGTCGTCGAGGAGCGAGAGCAGCGCCGCCGCCATCGCCGGCGGATCCTCCGGCGCCACCCGCAGGCCGCGGCCTGCGAGCACGTTGGCAATTTCGGTGCCTTCATCGGCGGCGGCGACGGTCGGCTTGCCGCTGGCGAGCATGCCGGTCAGCTTCGACGGCATGACCAGGTCGGCGGCGGCGGCCCGCTGCGGCAGCAGGTGCACGTCGGCGAAGGTCAGCAGCTCCTGCAGGCGATTCGCCGGCTGGATCGGCAGGAAGACGACCCGGTCGAGGTCGGCCGCCAGCTCGATCAGGCGCGTCCGCGACGGGCCGTCGCCGACCAGCACGAACCAAATGTCCTTCCGGCCGGCCAGGCGCCGGGCGGTCTCGACGAGCGTCTCCAGGCCCTGCTTGGCCGCCATGTTGCCGGCATAGAGCGCCACCGAGTCGGCCGCGTCGATGCCGAGCTCGGCCCGGTAGCCCGGCCCGCCCGGGGCGTTGGCGGGCGGCTCGAAGTTGAACCAGTTGGGCAGCATGAACAGGGTCGGTTCGGCCACGCCCTTGCCGCGCAGCCGGTCGGCCATGCGATGCGAGATCGTCGAGATCCGGTCGCAGCCGGACATCAGCCACCGCTCCAGAGCGAGCGCCGCTCGCCGCGCCCGCTGTCCGTGCAGGATGCCGAGGTCGAACGCGGCGTCGACCTCGAGGTCCTGGACATGCAGCCAGACCCGTGCGCCGGCAAGTCGGGCGGCCAGCTTCGCCGCCGCGAAGCCGAGCAGCGGCGGTTCGACGCCGATCACGACGTGCGGGCGCCAGAACGCGTGGCGCACCAGCACCGGCAGGCCGGACAGCGCTGCCGAGACGATGCCCACCAGCCGGCGCAGCCCGGTCGGGCGCGCCGGGATGTAGCAGGGGCAGCGCCAGATCGGCACGCCGTCGAGGGTCTCGCGCGAGTAGCGCCAGGCGCTGTAGTTCTCGTGGACGCGCCAGCCCGGGAAGTGCGGCGCGGTGGTCACCACCCGGACCTCATGGCCGCGCCGCTGCAGCCAGCCCGCCATCTCGGCGTTGTACTTCGCGATCGCGGTCAGCTCCGGTGCGTAGTAGGTCGAGTGCAGCAGGATCCTCATTCCCCGGGCGCCTTGCGCGACCCGCGCATCCAGGCCACGGTGGCGGCGACGCCCTGCTGCGCGTCGACCGGCAGAGGGCCGCATACCTGGCGCAGCGGTCCGAGCTCGTGGACCATCGAGGTGACCAGGTTGGCAAGGCGAAAACGGGTCAACGGCGCGTTCTTCCAGCCGAGCGCGAGCAGGCCGTCGCCGGCCAGGGCGAGCGCCTGCAGCAGCCCGAGCGGCACCTCCCGGACCGCCGGCGCGGCGAACTCGCGGGCGATCGCGCTGCCCCACTCGAACACCTCGATCGGCTCGTAGTCGGCAAGGTAGAACATCCGGCCGTGGATCGCGTCGGCCGGCGCCTCCCCCAGTCGCTGCAGCTGCGCCGTCGTGTTGCCGACATAGCCGAACGACTTGCGCACCCGGACGCCGCGCGGGTGCAGGTAGCGCCCCTGCCGCACCGCATCGAAGAAGTTGCGGTAGGGCACCTTGAAGCCCGGGCCCCAGATCGAGGTGGGCCGGACCAGCGCCCAGGCGACGCGCAGCCCTTGCGCCGCGTAGACGAGCTTCTCCCCGGCCACCTTGCTCTCGCCGTACGGGGTGGTCGGCTGGTAGTCGTGCGGCGAGAGCGGCTGGTAGCCGATCCGGCAGACCAGCCGCGACGAGGCGAAGACGATCCGGCGCAGCGCGTCGCTGCGGCTGGCGGCCTCGATGACGTTGGCGACGCCGCTCGTGTTGGCGGCGTAGTCGGCGATGCTGCCCCCGTTCAGGTCGGTGCGGGCGGCCAGGTGGAAGGCGAGCTCGGGCCCGAAGGCGTCGAACGCCGCCAGCAGCGCGCTGCGATCGACGATGTCGACCCGCTGCCAGTGTGGCCGCGCGGCGGGCGTCTCCGGCGCGACGAGGTCGAGGTCGAGGACCTCGCGGCCGGCCGCGAGCAGCGCCTCGACGAGGTTCGCGCCGATAAAGCCGCTGCCGCCGGTGACCAGGACCCGGCTCATCGGGGCGCCGCGGCGGCGGTTGCGGACGAGGCCTTGCGCGCCAGGACCTGCTCGTAGACGGCGATCAGCTCGCGGCCGTGGCCGGCCGGCGTGGGCGGGTTGCTCCAGAACCGCTCCGCCGCGCCGTGGCCCAGGCGGCGCGCCAGCGCGTCGTCGTCGGCGAGGTGACGGATCGCTTCGGTCAGCGCATCGACGCTGCCTTGGCGGAACAGCAGTCCGCTTTCATCGGGCAGCACGGTCTCGGCGCCGCCGCAGGTGTCGGCGACGATCGCCGGGACGCCCTGCGCGGCCGCCTCGGCGATCACCAGGCCCTGGGTCTCGTACCAGAGCGACGGCATGACCAGCGCGCGTGCCGATCGCATCGCCGCGTTGACCCCTTCGCGGTCGAGCTGGCCGACGAAGCGGGCGCGCGGGAAGCGCTGTTCGAGCGCGGCGCGATCGACTCCGTCGCCGACCGCCAGGGCCTCGACACCGGCCCGCTCGCAGGCCTCGAGGAACAGCTCCCAGCCCTTTGGCGCGAACATGCGGGCGACCATGACGAAGCTGCGCGAGGCGCCCGGGTCGGCCGGCGTCGGCTGGGCGCCGACGTCGATCGGGTTGCGCACCTGCGCGTAGCGCGTATCGGCGGGCAGGTACTGGCCGATCACCCGCTCGCTGAAGCTCGAGATCGCCACGAACTGGTCGACGCTCTTCGGGAAGCCGCCGAAGCGCTGCTGCACCGCATGGCGGGCCACCCGGTACAGCTTGTGCGTGTAGGCGCGCGGGTCGCAGTGGCTGGCGACGCACGCGACCGACAGCGGCCGCAGCTCGCAGATCCTGCGCGTCTGGCCGTTGAAGAGGGTGCCGTTCGGGCACACCGAGAAGTAGTCGTGGAGGGTGCAGACCACCGGAAAGCCGGCGTCCTGCGCGGCCCGGAAGACGCTGCTCGAAAGCGCCTTGGTCCAGCTGTGCACGTGGACAATGGTGGAGGCGGGATCGAAGCCGGCGAGCAGCTCGCGCAGGCCGCGCGCCGCCGCCGGATTCCACAGGCCCTGGGCGCCGACCCGCACCGGGTTGGGGTCGTGCGCCAGGTCCATCTGCCCGGTACAGACGACGGCGTAGGGGCGTGCCACGGTGTCGTCCGGGCGCGGCCGGTCGGCTGCGAACAGGGTCACCTCGACACCCAGTTGCGAGAGCGCGTCCGCGCTCAGCAGCGCCACCATGTCGGCCCCGCCGTCGGGGTACAGGTGGTCGTTGACGACGACGACCTTCACCGTGCCATGGCCCGCCGGCGCGCCGGATCGAAATTGCGGAACCAGTCGGACAGCGGCCGCTCGATCCTGGTGTAGGCGATCCAGCCGATCCAAAGGGCGAAGGCGATCGTGCCGGCCATGAACAGCAGGTGGGCCGGCCAGCCGGGGATACCGATTGCCCGCCACACGTAGCCGGCCAGGACGATCGACATCACGTGGGTGAGGTAGAGCGAGTAGGCGGCATCGCCGACCCAGCCGAGCCAGGGTGCGAAGCGCCAGCGCTGGCGCAGCTCGAGCACCACCACCGCGTAAGTGATCAGGACCGCCGGCACGCCGAAGATCAGGAACGTCCAATGGTCGTCGACCCGCTCGACCCCGGTCAGGGCGTAGTAGGTGAAGTAGCCGACGATCGCGCCCACCGTGCCGATCGCCATGCACCACCAGGCGTAGCGCCTGACGCCCTTGTGAACCAGCCAGGCGGCCGTCATGCCGAGGATGAAGTCGTAGTTGATCGGGCTTTCCAGGACCCGCTCGAACGGGCCCTTGTCGGCGCGGTCGACGTTCCATCCGGCCGCCACCATGACCGTGCAGAACAGGCACCAGAGGGCGATGCCGCGCGGGAAGTGGCGCTCCGGGAAGCACAGCAGCACGCCGACCACGAGATAGAAGTACAGCTCATGGTGCAGCGTCCAGGCGACCGGGATCAGCGGCAGCGACTTGTCGGGGATCAGCAGCAAGGAGCGCCACAGCGACACGTCGTGCCCTTCGCTGGCGTTGAACATCTCGGGCCGCCAGAGGTAGACGAAGACCAGCGGCAGGGTGTAGAGGATGTAGACCGGATAGACCCGGGTGATCCGGTTGTAGGCGTACGACCTGACGTAGTCGCCGTTGGTGAACTTTCCGAAGCCGAGCATCGTGATCACGAAGCCGCTGATGACGAGGAAGATGTCGAGGCCCACCACGTTGACGTGAATCCACGGCCCCAGTACCAGCGGCCCCTTCGAGTAGCTGTGCTCGACATGGAACAGATGGATGGACAGGACCAGCAGGACCGCGAGCCCGCGCAGTCCCTGGACGCCATGGAGCTTGCCGTGTCGGGGAGGAGCGCCGTTCATGCGGCCGCGAGCATAACGGCAACGCGGCACGCGATTCGCAGGCCAGGGCGTGAAGAGTCCGCGCTCCCGGGCGATGCATGAGCAACTCGGCCCGAAACGCGCGTCCTGATCGCCGGGAAATCCATACTGTTCGCTATCATGCCTCAGCAAGATTCGACGGGCCGCCGCCATCCGGAGCGGCCGCCGCGTCGGTCTCGTCCGTCGTCGGGCTTCGGCGCCGCGACTCCCGTCCCTTTCTCTTAGGAGCCGGCATTGGCCGACACAGCCGAGGCGCGCAGGGTCGAGCGTGACCTCCCACCAGCCCATCGGGTCACGATCCACTCTCCCAACCTCGATGGCCTGATGGTGGTCATCGTCCAGCGCTGGCGCTGGATCGTCGCGACGACGCTCGCCTTCGGCCTCGGCGTGCTGCTCGCCCTGCCGTTCATGACCCCTGCCTACGAAACCTCGGCGAGCGTCCTGGTCAAGCTCGGGCGCGAGCAATCGGCCCCGCCGCTGGCCGGCTCGCCCGGGCAGGGGGCGGGGCTCAAGCGCCCCGAGGACGTCATCTCGGAGATCGAGATCCTGAAGAGCCAGGCCCTCATGGAGCAGCTCGTCAACTCGTTCGGCATCGACTACTTCTACTTTCGCCCGGCGCCGCAGACCCTGTTCCAGCGCGTCAAGGAGGTCGCCCGGACGGTCGCGCGGGCGTTCGGCGACGCCTACACCGAGGTGCTGATCTCGATCGGCCTCGAGAAGCGCCTGACCCGCTTCCAGCAGGTGGTGGCGACGCTGCAGGCGAGCCTGCGCGCCGAGGCAGTCAAGCGCGCCGACGTGATCGACGTGACCCTGCTCGCCGCCGACCCGAAGGCTGGCGTCGAGGTGCTCACCCGGCTGCTCCAGATCTACCAGGCCGAGCACATCCGCGTCTTCAAGACCCCCGGGGCCACCGAGTTCCTGGCCGCCCGGGTCGAAGCCCTGAAGGTCGACCTGCAGAAGGTCGAGGCGGAGCGCCGGGCCTTCGGCGCCCGCGGCGCTGTCTGGGACTACGACGAGCAGCGCAAGCTCCTGCTGCAGCGCCAGCAGGAGGCGCGGCTCGGCCTGCTTCGCAACCAGCAGGAGCTGGGTCGGCTGCGCTCGGAGATCGCCCAGGCCGAGGGGGCGATGAAGCGGCCGGCCGGCGAGACGCGCATGGGCCGGGTGGAGCAATCCAATCCGGCGGTGCAGGCGATTCAGCTGCGCATCGTCGAGCGCCGCGCTGCGCTCGCCAAGCTGCGCCTGAACTACGCCGACGACAGCACGCGGATCCGCGACGAGGAGGCCGAGCTGGCCAACCTCGAGAAGCTGCTCGCCGGTACGCCGGCGCTGGTGGTGCAGAGCGAGACCTTCGAGACCGACCTGTCGCGGCGCGACCTCGAGCGCGGCCTGGCCGAGCGAAACAACCGCGTACCGGGCGTTGAGGCCCTGATCGAGCGACAGCTCGTCGACGTGCAGGCAATCGAGCGCGAGCTGCTTCGCCTCGACGCGCTCGGCGAAGAGTCGCGCAAGCTCCAGCGCGAGGTGTCGCTGATCGACCAGAGCTACCAACTGTTCGTCCGCCGGCTCGACGAAGCCCGTATTTCCGAGGCACTCGATGCGGCGCGCATCTCCAACGTGGCGCTGATCGGCCCGCCGACCTCGAGTGCCCGGCCGGTGCGGCCCAAGGCGATGCTGCTGTTCCTCGGCGCACTCGGCGCCGGCCTGTTCGGCAGCATCGGCCTGTTCCTGCTGCGCGATGCGTTGCGGCCGGTGGTGCATTCGCGCGAGCGCGCGGTCGAGCTGCTCGGCGTTCCGGTGTTCGGCCGCCTGCCCGAGGTGCGCTCATGAAGCTGGCGACGGTCATCCAGAGTGGTGCGCTGGCCGACGAGTTCGCCCGCCTGCGGCGCGATCTCGATGCCTTGTCGCCGACCCCGCGGCATCTGGTGGTGACCGGTGCCGCCGGGCGCGAAGGCGTGACGACGGTGTCGACCCACCTCGCGCTGGCGATGGCCGGCGGCCGCACCGATGCCAGGGTGCTGCTGGTCGACGGCAATCTGCGTCATCCGACGCTCGAGCAGGATCTGGGCCTGACGGCGGGCCCGGGGCTGCTCGACTGGGACACGGTGGGGCCGCTGCCGGTGCGGCCGATGGCCTGCGTGCCCGGCCTGCAGGTCCTGACCGCGGGCCGGCAGGGGCCGGCGACGCAGGGCGGCCCGTCGATCGAGGAGCGCCTGATGGCGGCCTGCGAGCGGGTCCGGCTCGAGTACGCGGCGTCGGTCTGGGACTCGCCGCCGCTGTTGCGTTACCACGATGGCCTCGACCTCGCCGCGCAGTGCGACGGCACCCTGCTGGTGATCGAGATGGACCAGACCCGCGCCGGCGGGCTGCGCTACGTGCGCAGCGCGCTCGAAAGGCGCCGCGCCGTCCTGCTCGGCTCGGTGCTGAACCGGTCGGGGCGCTACTGGCCGCGCTCGCCGCGCCAGCCCTCGGCCTGAGTCGTGCTCGTGCCCGGCGGCAGCGATTCGCAGGTAGGCCCGCTCTGGAGCCGCGCCTTCGACGCCGCGCCCGACGGGCGCTGGCGGATGCGCGCCGTCTGGCTGGTCGGCATGACGCTGCTCGCGGCGCTGGCGATGCTGCTGGGTGGCGGTCGCCCGGTGCTGCTCGGGCTGCTCGGCCTGCTGGCCCTGGCCTGGGTGCTGCACGACCCGCTGATCGCGGTCGGGCCGCTGGTGATGTTCCAGATCATCTGGGTGTTCGGCGCGTACGCGCCGGGCGGCGTCGCCGCCCTCTCGCCTTCCAAGCTGAGCCTGGCGCTGGCCGGGCTCGGCTGGATCGTCTGGGCCTGGCGCGAGCGCGTCGCGCCCACCTACGCGCCGCACCAGTGGGGGTTCGGGCTGTTCTTCGCCACCGTTCTGGCCGGGCCGTTCGTGTCGCCGGCCTTCGACGATGCCGTGGTCGGCATCGGCAAGTTCGGCCTGATGTTCCTCACCTACCTGCTGGTCGCCAATCTCGCCGTCAACCGGCGCGGCGTGACGACGGTCGCGGCGGCGATCACGGTCACCGCCTGCGTGGCGGCGCTGCTTGCCCTGTTCGAGCGCCTGCTGCCGGGCGTCGAGCTCGATTTCGAGGGCGCGATATCGCTCGGCGCGCACACCGACGACGAGTCGCTCACCGGCCTGGCGATCAAGCGCGTCAGCGGTGGACTCGGCGATGCGAACTGGTTCTCGTACACGATGGCGACCACGCTGCCCTTGTGCCTGTACTGGTTTCGCGCCTATACGAGCGGCTGGGTGCGCTCGGCCGCCGTCTGCGCCGCCATGCTGCAGTTCGGCGGCATCGTCCTGTCGTACACGCGCACGCCGCTGGTCGGCCTGGCCGGTGCGCTGCTGTTCCTGGTGTGGCAGAAGCGGATCGCCCTGCTGCCGGTGGTGCTGGGCGCTGTCGTCGCCCTGGTGAGCGCGCCGGCCTGGCTGCCGGCAGGCTTCCTCGACCGCTTCTTCTCGCAGGAGTACATCAAGGAAGGCAGCACCCCGGTGCGCGCCGAGATCTTCGAGATGGCGGTCGACCTCATCCGCGACCGGCCGATCCTCGGCTACGGCTTCGACCAGTTCGGGCCGCAGTTCATCGAGCGTTCGACCAGCGACATGGGCTGGGAATGGGCCCGGCGCGACCGCACGGGCGAGGAGCCCGCCAAGCGGCTGCGCGCCCACAACCTCTATCTCGACGTCTGGGTGCAGGGCGGCATCGTCGCCCTGGCGGGCCTGGTGATCGGCTTCGGCTGGCTGTTGCGCGAGCTCTGGATCGTCTCTCGCGCGGCGCGCGATCGAGAGGCCGACCTGGCCCTGTGCCTGTTCGCCGGCCTGCTGTCCTTCTACCTGTGCGGCATGGGCGGGCACTCGCAGGAGCTCAAGATCTTCTGGGTGACGGCCGGCCTGGTGGCCGGCTTGCGGCGCTGGGTCCTTTCGGGCTACCGCGAGCCCGAGCACTCGGCCAGGACCGCCTGAACGGGTGCTCAGGCGCGCCGGTAGAAGGCGTAGGTGTGCCGGTCGGTGCTGTCGATGACTTCGAGCAGCGCCGTGCCGACGGCCGGAAAGGGTCGGGCGACGAAGCCGTCGAGCGCCACCGAAGCAAGCGGGGCCGGGTCGCGGCGCGGCACGTTGTTCCAGCCCAGCACGAACCAGCCGCCGGGGCGCAGGCAGGCGGCGCAGGCGCGAAAGGCCTGCTCGCAGTCGGCCCGGGTGTCGAGGCCCCAGCCGTAGACGCCGTTGCAGACGATCGCGTCCAGGCTGGCCGGCGCGAACACGGTTTCCATGTCCTGGAGCGCGAGCAGGGAATGGCGCGCCGCCCCGTAGCGGCAACGGCGCGGGTCGGGATCGAGCGTGTGCACGGTCACGCCGGGCAGCAGCCGCTCGTAGTCCATCGTGTACCAGTCGCAGCCGACGAACACGAGGGAGGTGACGGTCGGGTCGCGCGCCAGGGCGGGCAGGATCTGCTCCTCGAGGACCTTGCGGTCGGCGGTGTTCATGCGCGCCGGGTAGCCCAGGGCGATCCGGCTGCGTGCCATGAGCAGATGGCTGATCTGGCGTATCCGTTTCCATCCGCCCATTGGCCTGGTCCTCGCTGTGGTCGCACCCGTTCGGCGCGGCGCCGCGCCGGCCGAGGCCAGAGCGCCGACGATCGCCGGACGCTCGCGCCGCGGGCAATATAAGGGACTTCGCCGGCCTTCTGCCGGGCGAGTTCTTGAGTCATCGGTCACGGCCTGGCCTGCGGGCCGTGCCGAGGTCGTGGCATGGCCCCTGCTTCAAAATGTACGGGCGCAGAATGCCCGGCTTCCGCCGGCGCCGCCCAAAGACCCCCATGCCATCTCTTTCACGCACCCGCTTGCTGCGGGGGCTGCTCGTCTCGTGCGCCCTGTGCGCTTTGTTCGCCGGCTGTGGCGGGGGAGCCGACAGCGCCAGCACCCCGCTCGCGCCGGCGGCAGGCCGCCCGGGCGTGCTGTCGCTCACGAGCTCGCCGCGCTCGGAGCCGCCGGCCACCAACCCGGCGCGGCAGCTCTCCCTGCAGGCCGAGGCCGCCAGCCTGGCCTACGGCATCGGCGCCCGCGGCCACATCGTCACCCACACCTGGCGCGAGTTCGAGCCCGCCTCGCCCGGCCTCGACCCCGACGTCGCCAGCGAGATCCAGCTCGCCCTCGACGCCGCGCGCGCCGGCTCGCTGACCCTCTACCTCGGCATTGCCGTCGTCAACACCAGCGTGAAGGAGCTGCCGCTCGACCTGGCCGGCCGTGCCTTCGACGATCCGGTCGTCCGGGTCCGCTTCCATGCCCTGCTCGACCGCCTGGTCGGCGCCAATCCGGGGCGCTTTCGCTACCTCTCGATCGGCAACGAGGTCGACGAGTACCTGAGCGCGCATCCCGGCGAGCAAGCCGCCTACCGGGCCTTCTACCGCGACGCCGCCCAGTACGCGCGCTCGCTCGACCCGGCCTTGCAGGTCGGCGTGACCGGCACCGCCGAGGGCGCGCTCGGCAGCCACGCCGCCTCGCTGCAGGACCTGATCAGCGCCGGCAGCGACGTCGTCATGCTCAACTACTACCCGATGCAGGGCGACGCGACCGGGCTGGCCTCGGTGCGCGAGCCGTCGGTCGTCGCCAGCGACTTCGCCGGCATGCTCGCCTTCGCCGGCGCCCGGCCGCTGCTGATGCAGGAGGTGGGCTATCCGGCATCGACCGTGCTGAACAGCTCCGAGGCCAAGCAGGCGGCGTTCGTCAGCCAGGTGTTCGCGGCCTGGAAGGCGTCGAACGGGCGCATCCCCTTCCTCAACGTCTTCCTGCTCCACGACCTCGCGCCGCAGACCTGCGACGACCTGCTCGTCTACTACGGCCTGTCGCTCAGTCACAACTACGGCGCCTTCCTGTGCTCGCTCGGCCTGCGCCGGGCCGACGGCACGCCTCGCCTGGCCTGGCAGACCTTGAGCGACGAGGCCCGGCTCGCCCATCTCCCCTGAGCCGGCAAGTCGGGGCCGGCGGGCGCCGGAGCTCGAGTCAGCCGGGCGGCGGCGCCAGCGCCTGGGCTTCGATCTCGATCCTGGCCCCCTGGTAGAGCTGCGCCTGCACTGTCGAGCGGGCCGGCAGGTCGGCGGGCGCGAAGTGGCGGCGGTACTCGGCGTTGAAGGCCGGGAAGTCGGCGAGGTCGGCCAGCCAGACGGTGACGCGGACGACGTCGGCGAGGCTCGCGCCGAGCCCGCCGAGGGTCGCGGCGATCCGTTCGAGGACGACCCGGGTCTGCGTCTCGATGTCGCCCGCGACGATCCGGCCCTCCCCGTCCATCGGCAGCACGCCGGACAGGAACAGGAAGCCGCCGGCGCGCACGGCCTTCGAGAACGGCACCGGCAGCGGCGTCGGATAGCGCTCGATCGCGGCGCTCATCGCGGCATCTCCACGAACGCCTTGGCGTGCTGGTCGGGCGGCGCCTGGTTCGGTAGCGCGCGCTCTGCCGCGTGCGGCTCGCGGCGCAGCACCCGGCCGCTCCGGGCACCGCTGTGCCGGCCGTCCTGCCAGGTCAGCTCGCCGTTGACGATGACCGCGACGATTCCTTCGGCCGGCCGGGTCGGCGTGTCGTAGTCGGCGGCGTCGCGGATGGTCGCCGCGTCGAAGACGACGATGTCGGCGTGCTGGCCGGCCGCCAGCGTGCCGCGGCCGGCCAGGCCGAAGTTGCGCGCGCTCAGGCCGGTCATCTTCCAGACCGCGGTCTCGAGCGGGAACAGGCCGAGGTCGCGGCTGTAGTGGCCGAGCACGCGCGGAAACGTGCCCCACAGGCGCGGATGCGGCCTCGCCCCGACCGGAATGCCGTCCGAGCCGATCATGGTCTCGTCGAAGGCGAGGATGCGCTGCACGTCGGCCTCGTCCATCAGGAAGTAGATCGCGCTGCCCGGCTGCAGGCGGCGCGCCGCCTCGTCCCTGGCGACGCCCCACTCGGCGGCGATCGCGTCGAGGTCGCCGCCGGCGCACTCCGGGTGCGGCTGGCTGGACGCGATCAGCACCCGGCCGTCGAGCATGCCGCGGTCGGTGCGGATCATGGTCGAGCCGGCGGTGTAGGGGTAGCAGTCGAGGGCGACGCACTGGCACTGCATGGCGGCGCGGATGTGCGGCAGGGTCAGCGCCGAGCGGCCGAAGTTCGCCGCGTTCTGCACCTTGTGGTGCGAGACGACCACCGGCACGGCGAGCTCGCGGCCGATCCGGAAGGTCTCGTCGAGCGCTTCCATCACCCGGTCCGATTCGTCGCGCATGTGGGTGACGTAGATCGCCCCGGCCAGTGTGAGCGGCCGTCCGACCTCGATGATCTCCTCGGTGGTGGCGTGGAAGGCCGGCGGATAGAAGGTGCCGGTCGACAGGCCGATCGCGCCGGCGGCGAGCGCCTCCTCGACCAGCGCCTGCATCGCCGCGATCTCGTCCGGCAGGGCGGCGCGGTCGAGCGCGGTCATGGTCATGACGCGCAGGGTCGAATGGCCGACCAGCGCCGCCACGTTCACCGCCGCCGGCGTGCGCTCGAGCTCGGCGAAGTATTCGCTGAAGCCGGCGAAGCGGGCCCGTGCGCTGGCGTCGAGCAGGTCGAGCGGCGAGGGCAGCGGCGTGTCAGGGCGGAGCGGCGCGATGCTGATGCCGCAGTTCCCGGCCACCACGGTGGTGACGCCCTGCGAGACCTTGAAGCTCATGTCGGGCTGCGACAGCAGCGCCTGGTCGTCGTGGGTGTGCGTGTCGATGAAGCCGGGGGCGACGATCCGGCCGCGCGCGTCGAGCGTCTGCCGGGCGGCGCGGCCGGCGAGGTCGCCGATCGCCGCGATCCGGCCATCGGCGACGCCGACGTCGGCGTCGTAGCGCGGCGCCCGCGTACCGTCGATCACCGTGCCGCCGCGGATCAGCAGGTCGAAGGGGGGAAGGGGCTCGGCCATCGGTATCTCCGGGAGAGTGGGAAACAGGGTAGCGCTCAGCGGAAGTGGCAGGCGACCAGGTGCTTGCGCGCCGTGCCGTCCGGCGCCGCCGAGGCGCGCTCGCTGAGGAGAGGCTTCTGCTCGCGGCAGATCGCCTGGGCGAGCGGGCAGCGGGTGTGGAAGCGGCAGCCGCTCGGCGGGTGCGCCGGGCTCGGCGGCTCGCCGGCGAGCAGGATCCGCTGCGCATGCCGGCGCGGATCGGGCACCGGCACCGCCGACAGCAGGATCTCGGTGTAGGGATGGCGCGGCGCGCCGAACAGGGTGTCGCGGTCGGCCAGCTCGACGATCTGGCCCAGGTACATCACCGCCACCCGGTGGCTGATGTGGCGCACCACCGCCAGGTCGTGGGCGACGAACAGGTAGGCGATGCCGAACTCGGCCTGCAGGTCGGTCAGCAGGTTGATCACCTGGGCCTGGACCGAGACGTCGAGCGCCGACACCGGCTCGTCGCAGACGATCAGGCGCGGTCGCAGGGCGAGCGCGCGGGCGATGCCCAGACGCTGCCGCTGGCCGCCCGAGAACTCGTGCGGATAGCGGCCGAGCGCTTCCGGCCGCAACCCCACCTTGGCGAACAGCCAGGCGGCGCGCTCGCGCCGCTCGGCCGCGCTGCGCGCGCCCTCGGCCGGGAAGTTGCGCATCGGCTCGGCGACGATCTCGCCCGCCGGCAGGCGCGGGTTGAGCGATGCGTACGGGTCCTGGAAGATGATCTGCAGCTCGCGCCGTCGCTGGCGCATCTGCTCCCTGTCGAGCCCGAGCAGGTCGACGCCCTCGAGCAGCACCGCGCCGGCGGTCGGCTCGATCAGGCGCAGCACGCACTTGGCGGTGGTCGTCTTGCCGCAGCCGGACTCGCCGACCAGCGCCAGCGTCTCGCCATGGCCGATCGTGAACGACACGTCGTCGACCGCCTGGATCGGCGGCGCCGCCCGCGCCGGCCAGCGGCGCCGCGCCAGGTAGTGTTTGGCGAGGCCGCGCACCTCGAGCAGCGGCTCGGGGTTGCCGGGCGCGGCCGGTCCGGACGCGCTCGTCATGGTGCGGCGCCGATCGGCGTGGCGGCGACCCGCGCCACTTCGAAGCAGGCGACCTCGTGCCCGGTGCCGGGCCGTTCGAGCGGCGGCATCTCGCGCCGGCAGCGCTCGACCGCGAAGGCGCAGCGCGGCGCGAACGGGCAGCCGGGGCCGATCTCGAACGAGGCCGGCACCATGCCGGGGATCTCGGCGAGCCGCGCCGCAGTCGCGTTCATCGACGGCATCGAGGCCATCAGCGCGCGCGTGTACGGATGCAGCGGCCGGTCGAACAGGTCGGTAGTCGCCGCCTCCTCGACCTTTCGGCCGGCATACATCACGACCACCCGGTCGCACGACTCGGCGACCACGCCGAGGTCGTGGGTGATCATGACGATGCCCATGCCGAGCTGGCGCTGCAGGCGGCGCAGCAGCTCGAGGATCTGCGCCTGGATCGTCACGTCGAGCGCGGTGCTCGGCTCGTCGGCGATCAGCACCTCGGGGTTGCAGGCCAGCGCCAGGGCGATCATCACCCGCTGGCGCATGCCGCCCGAGAGCTGGTGCGGATACTCGGCGACCCGGCGTGCCGGCTCGCCGATCTGCACCAGGCGAAGCATCTCCACCGAGCGCTCCAGCGCCTCGCCCCGACCCACGTTCTGGTGCACCTGCACCGTCTCGGCGATCTGCCGGCCGATGCTCAGCACCGGGTTGAGCGAGGTCATCGGCTCCTGGAAGATCATCGAGATGCGGTTGCCG
>JBDTUG010000003.1:0-44770 GCA_040007855.1 Caldimonas sp. | reverse complement strand
CGCCGATCGAATCGCCGATGCTCTTGAGGGCCGGCAGCTGCAGCGCCATGCCGAGAATGCTGTCCATCACCTGCGTCACCGGGGCGCGCGAAGCGTCGCCGCCACCACCAAAGCCACTGCCACCGGGCGTCGACGAGCCGCCGAAGCCGGTGACCTGGTGGATCCGGATGCTGTCGATCTTCTCCGCCGGCTTCATCATCTGGGCGATGATTTCGGGCAGCCGGTCGAGCCGGTGCTGCTCGAGCTGCATGTGCATCAGCTCGCCGCTGCGCGAGTTCTCGGCAGCGATCACCGATCGGGTGCCTTCCGATTCGGCGTTCAAGCGGATCCGGTGCGCCTCGGCCCGCGTGGTCGTGGCCGAAGCCTCCGCGCGGGCGGTCATCAGCAGCACCGCAGTCTCGCTCTCGGCCTTGGAGGTCTCGACCTCGCCGCGTTCCTGCTCGCGCTTGAGCGAGATCTCGCGCGAGCGCTCGGCGACGGCGCGCTCGCGCTCGGTCTGCAGCTGCTCCTGAGCCAGCACGATCTCGGTGCGGGCGAGCTCGGCCTGGGCCTGCGCGCGCGCTTCCTCGGCATGCTTGGTCGCCAGGATGATCGAGCTGTCGACCTTGCGCACCTCGGAGCTGAGCTGGGCCTCGATCTCGAGCTTGCGCAGCTCGCGGGCCTTCTGGATCTCGGCGACCCGGGTCTCCTTCTCCCGATCGATGCGGGCGTTCTCCGAGGCCACCATCGACTGCTCGCGGGCGCGCGCGGTATCGGCGTCGCTCGCGGCCTTGAGCTTCTCGATCTCGAGCCGCTGCCCGATCTGTGCCTCCTCCTCCTGGCGCGAGAGCAGCAGCCGCTGCTTGATCGCCTCGAGCTGGGTCTGGCGGACCGAGACGTCGGCGTCGGCCTCGATCTCGGCGCGCTTCTTCTTGCTGTTGGCGATGATTTCGGCCAGCTTCCTCAGGCCGACCGCATTGAAGGCGTTGTTGTCGTCGAGCGAGGCGAAGGCCGCCTGGTCCATTCGCGTCAACGACACCGATTCGAGCTGCAGGCCGCTATGGGCGAGGTTCTCGCGCACCGATTCGCGGATCGTGTGCACGAATTCGGCGCGCTTGTCGTGCAGCGAATCCATGGTCAGGCCGGCTGCCGTGGCCTGGATCGCGTCGATGAAGCGGCCCTCGAGCAGGTTGCGAATGCCGTCGGGGCTGAGCGACTTGGAGCCGATCGCCTGGGCCGCGGTGGCCACGCCGCCTTCGGTCGGCTGGACGCGAAGGTAGAACTCGAGCTCGACGTCGACCCGCATCCGGTCTTCGGTGATCAGCGACCTGGCCCCGGCCCGGGTGACCTCGATGCGCATCGTGCGCATGTTGATCTCGTCGACCTTGTGCAGGAACGGCAGGGCCAGGGCGCCGCCGGTCAGGGCGATCTTCTGGCCACCGAAGCCGGTGCGGATGAGGGCGACATCGCGCGAGGTCTTTCGATAGAAGCGGCTGAGAAACGCCACCGCGACGGCGACCGCGACGATCAGGACGATCAGACCGAACAACCAGGCCAGCAAGGTCATGGGCAGATCCTTTCTCGACAAGGACTCGGGCTTGGCAAGCGACGGCCGGCGACCGACGCGCGCTTACTTTCCGCGGAAACTATATCAGCACGAATGCAACTCTTTTGCCCGCCTTGGTAATGGACAGGTGGGGCCGCTTCGCCTACAAGGCCACCGGCGTCTGGAAGAAGTGGCCGCCGGCCTCGGCGAGATAGACAGGATGGGAGCAGTGGTCGTTGCCCAGATAACGGATCCCGCGCACCGACCTGAACGGCAGGGGCGAGGGCAGCTGGCCCAACAACTGTGCATCGTCGTCGGCCGCCCGCCTGGCCAGTGCGGCCATGAAGTGCACGCCTTCGTAGGTCGACTGGCCGAGCGCATTTAGGGTCGGGGCGCGCTGGCCGAAATGGTTGTAGAAGCGCTCCTTGAAGGCCATGTTCGCGTCGCTGGCGAGCGAGGCAAAGTAGCCGGACGAGACGAACAGGCCGTCGGTGTTGTCGGCGCCGATCGCCAGCAGACCGTTTTCCTCGATCGCGCAGGACAGCCGGAACATGTCGCGCGAAAGGCCGCAGCGGCCGAAGTCGCGGTTGAAGTGGACCGCGTCCTGCCCGATCAGCGACAGCAGGATCGCGTCCGGCTTCAGGCGGCGGATCTCGTCGAGCAGCTCGGAATAGTCCTCCATCCCGAACGGCAGGTAGCGGTCGGCGAGCACCTGGCCGCCGCCGTCGGCGACATAGCGCGCGGCGAGGCGATGCGAGACCCGTGGCCAGACGTAGTCGTGGCCGATGAACATCCAGCGCCTGGCCCGGTAGCGCTCGCTCAGGTAGTCGATCGCCGGGCGCAGCTGCTGCCCTGGCGTCTCGCCGAGCGCGAACACCCCGGGCGTGCGCTCGCCTCCTTCATAGAGCGGCGTGTACACGTAGGGAATCTGCCGCGCCACGTCGTGCAGGACGCGCTGGCGCACCTGGCTGGTATGCATGCCGACGATGGCGTCGATGGCGCCGCAATGCATCAGGTCGGCGGTGACGCTGCCGACCTCGAGCGCCTCGTCGGAGGAGTCGATCACGCGCAGGCGGAGCTGGCGATCGAGCAGGCCGCCGGCGGCATTGATCTCGGCCTGCGCCAGCTGCGCGCAGGCGATCGACGAGGGACCCCAGATGCCGGCCGAGCCGTTGATCGGAACCAGCAGTCCGACCACGAAATCGCCATTGCTGTCGGCAGAGGCCGGCCGGGCGGCGCGGCGCCGGGCACGGGCCAGCGCCGAAGCGCCTCTCGCGCCGGCGCTGCTTTCAGCCGTCGACTGCCGCATGGTGACCCCCCGCGTGAACCGCCGCACGGACTCAGCGGCCCGCTTTGCTTTCTCTGGAAAGCAACTTCTACAATATCACAGCATGACTGCGCCGAAGCCCCATCTCGGACTGCTGCTCGAGCGCGCCGGGCGGGTGGTCGGCGAGCGGCTGAGCCGCTCGATCGGCAGGGAAGACGGCATCACTTCCGACCACTGGCGGGTGCTTCGCCACCTGGCCGACGAAGCCGGCCACACCATGGGCGAGATCGCCGAGCGCCTGGAGATCAACCCGCCGACGCTGACCAAGCTGATCGACCGCATGGTCGGCAAGTCGTTGGTCCAGCGCGCCGCCGACCCGGAAGACAGCCGCCGCGTGCTGGTCTATGTGACCGACGCCGGGCTGGCCTTGCTGCACGAGCTGCAATCGAAGATCGACCAGCACCACGCCGCGTTGCAGAGCCTGCTGGGCGAGCGCAACGCCCGCCAGCTCGAGCGCTTGCTGACGATGCTGGTCGACGCGGCCGAGCGGCCGCCCGCGGAGGGTGGCTCGGCCGTGCGACTCAAGGCGAGCGACCCGGCGTAGAGCGGTGAAGGGCCTGGGCGGGCGCTTCGGGCTCGAGGGCTCAGAGCGGCGGATGGCGCCGATGCCAGTCGGTCACGCGCTGGAACGCGTGTCCGACCCGGCAGATCACGGCCTCGCCGAGCGGCCTGCCCGCGAACTGCACGGCGACCGGCAGTCCCTTGGCCGTGAACGCGGCCGGCAGCGTCAGCGTCGGCAGGCCTGACATGGCGAAGGGCACGGTGTAGCGGATCAGCGCCGCCAGCTCGGCCGGCACCCGACCGAGCATCTCCATCCGCTGCACCGTCGGCGCGGCGAAGGGCTGGGCCGGCACCAGCATCGTGTCGACCGATGCCATCGCCTCGAGCGCACGCCCCGTGAAGGCCTTGCGCCGCAACAGGATGCGCTGGTAGTCGAGCCCGGAGAGGCTCCGTCCCGCGTCGAGCAGGCCGGTCAGGCCGGGCCCGTACTCGGAGCGCCGGGCGGGAAAGGTGGCCGCGTGGGCCACTGCGGTCTCGACCGCACAGTTCGGGCCCCAGTCGGCCGCCATCTCGTCGACCGCCGGAAAGCGCAGGGCGACGATCTCGGCCCCCAGGGAGCGCAGGGTCGCCAGCGCGGCATCGACGGCGCGGTGGGTGTCGACGTCGATGCCGTCGAGGGCATAGCGCTCGTCGAAGCCGACCCGCAGGCCGCGCAGGCTGCCGTCGTCGCCAGCGAGGTAGTCGGGCACCTCGGCGCGCAGCGTCGTCGGGTCGTCGGCATCGAGGCCGGCGATCGCCCCGAGCATGATCGCCGCGTCGCTGGCACTGCGGCAGATCGGGCCGATGTGGTCGAGCGAGGCGGCCAGCTCGAAGCAGCCGTGGCGCGACACCCGGCCCCAGGTTGGCTTGAGCCCGGTGGCGCCGTTGGCCGCCGAAGGAAAGCGGATCGAGCCGCCGGTGTCCGAGCCGAGCGAGCCGAAGCAGAGGCCCGCGGCCGTCGCGACGCCCGAGCCGCTCGACGAGGCGCCCGACCAGTGGTCGCGGTGCCAGGGGTTGACCGGCGGCACGATGTCGGGGTGGTGATCAGCGAAGGCGCCCTCGGTCATCTGCAGCTTGCCGAGCAGGACCGCGCCGGCCTCGCGCAGCTTGCGCACGACGGTGGCGTCGATGGCTGGCACGAAGTCGCGGTGCAGGGGCATGCCCGAGGCGGTGGCCACGCCCCGGGTGAAGCAGAGGTCCTTCACCGCGATCGGCACGCCGTGCAGCTGCGACAGGATCTGGCGCCGGCCGATCATCTGCTCGGCGATCCGCGCCTGCTCCAGCGCCAGCTCGGGTGTGACCAGAGCGTACGACTTCAACTGCGGATCCAGGCGCTCGATCCGGCGCAGCAGGTCCCGGGTCAGCTCGACCGGCGACAGCTTGCGCGCCGAGATCAGCCGCGCCAGCTCCGAGATCTCGAGGTAGTGCAACTCGTCCATGCGCCATTCTCGACCCGCCGAGGGGCTTGCGTGCGCGCGCCGCCTCCGGCCGGGCAAAGAGCCACTGCAGCGAATGGCTCCGTCGGGCGATGTGCGGGCGCCGCCGCATGCGCACACTGGCCGGGCTGTCACTCCTGTTGCCGAAGGAACCGCCACGTCTCCCGTCGCCCGCTGGCTTCGCCGCACGCTCCTGGCATGCGCGGTTGCTTGCGTGATGTCGGTCTATGCCCCGGCCGAGCAGCGCGACGGCGGCTGGGCGCCCGAGGCGATGCGAGCGCTGCCGGGGGCGAGTCCGGCGCGCGGCTGAACGCCGGCGCGACGCGCGTTTGGCGGCGTGGATGGGCGTCCCTGTCTCATGCGCTCGAATTCCGCGCCTTGCTGCCCTCTGCATGACCGGACCCTCGGGAACGAACCGGCCCATGCTGAACCCCCAGGCCGTTTGTCATCCGAACGTGGCGAGCTTCGGCGTGCCGTTGATCGCATGAACTTCAGGGCAGGCGCCGACCCGCTTCGACGCCAGCGAGCACGACCAGGCCAGCAGCGCGCCGAAGATGGTCATGTCCTCATGAAGAAGGTGCGCGTCTTGTTCCAGTCGACGTTCTGCGGGCCGTATATCGCGAACGGCCGCCCGGCGCCCGCGCCCCGCAGCAGCGGCTCAGGGCGCCTTGGCCGCGACGCCGCCGAGCCTGAGCTTGCAGCGGATCCCACCGGGCAGGTCGCGCTGGGTGTTGGGGATCTCGGCGACGACGCCGAAGGTTCCCGCCGCCGAGTCGATGACGCGATCGACCGTGCGGATCCGCGTCGCCACCTCGCCCTTGAACGGCTTTTCCGGAATCACGGTCACCGCCTCGCCGACCTTGACTTCCGGAAAGTAGCGGAACGGCAGGATCGCCTGCGCCAGCAGCGGCTGGGTCTGGGCGAGCTTGAGGATCGGCTTCTTGGTGTCGCCGGCGTCGACCAGCGCGCCCGGGAACAGGTACTGGTCCATCACCACGCCGTTGAACGGGCTGCGCAGCACGCGCCGGTTCAGCTGGTCGACCGACTGGCGGTGCTCCAGCTTGGCGAGCTGGGTGTTCTCCTCGGCCGTGCGCAGCTCGGCCTCGGCCAGCTTCAGCTCGGCCGCGGCGTCGTCGCGCGCCTGTGCCGAGACGAACTGCTCTTCCGACAGCTCCTGCATGCGGCGCGCCTTTTCCTTCGCCGCGGCGAGCTTGGTGCGAGCGAGTTGCAGGCCGCCCTGCGCCTGCGAGCGGAAGCGCGCCGCGTCGGCGGCGCTCTGCTCGACGCTCGACTCGATCGTCACCAGCACGTCGCCCTTGTTGACGAGGTCGCCGCGCCGGGCATGGACGCGCTCGACGATGCCGACCACCGGGCTGCGGATCTCGACCACCTGGGCCGGCTCGATGATGCAGTCGAAGTCGACCGCCAGGGCCGGCGCGGCCGCGCCCAGCAGGATCGCCGCCCCGATCGCGGGCCGCAGCAGACTCATGTCTGCTTCCCCGCGAAGCCGATCATGCGGTTGAGCTCGCGATCCTGGCGCAAGGTCTGCATGCGCGAGCGGTAGGCGCGACGCTCGGCACGGGCCTGGGCCCAGCGCACCGCCAGCGCCAGCGCGGCGCGGCCTGCGGCGCCCGGGCGGGCGCGCACGGCGGCCGCCAGCCAGGCGGGCTGGCGATCGAACAGCGCGTCTTCGGCGGAGACGACGGCGCGTGCCGAGCCGGCGTCGCCCTGCCGGCCGCTCCGGCCGAACAGCTGCCGGTCCACCCGCGGCGATTCGTGGAATTCGGTGAGCACGACGTGCAGGCCACCGGCGGCGCGCGCCTCGGCCGAGAGCTTGATGTCGGTGCCGCGACCGGCCATGTTGGTGGCGACCGTGATCCGGCCCGACTCGCCGGCCTCGGCGACGACGCGCGCTTCCTCGGCGTCCTGGCGGGCGTTCAGCACGACGTGCGGCACGCCGCGGCGCACGAATTCGACGGCGATCTGCTCCGAGGCCTCGACGCTGCGCGTGCCGACCAGCACCGGCTGGCCGCGCGCCGCCGCCGCGCAGGCCTCGTCGGCCACGGCGAGCCACTTGGCGGCCAGGGTCGCCTCGCAGCGCGGCGCCAGGCGGGCGCGCCGGTTCGGCCGATCCGGCGGCAGCCGGCGCACGCGCAGGCGGTACACCGACCACAGCTCGCGCGACGCTTCGGCGGCGGTGCCGGTCAGCCCGGCGAGCAGGAAGTAGCGGCGGAAGAAGCGCTGGAACGTCATTCGGGCCATCGTCTCACGGCCCTGGGTGACGGCAATCCCTTCCTTGGTCTCGATCAGCTGATGCAAACCCTGCTCCCACGAGCGGTCGGCCATCACCCGGCCGGTCGACTCGTCGACGATCTGCACCTTGCCCTCGTGCAGGATGTAGTGCTGGTCGCGCAGGAACAGGTGCAGGGCGGTCAGCGCCTGGTGCAGCAGCAACTCGCGCCACGGCACCGAGCGCCAGGCGCCGCGCACGCTGTCGGGGAGCGGGGCGGCGTTCGCCAGGGCGCCGGGCAGCAGGTCGAGCTCGCGCCCGCTGCCGATCCGGAAGTGGACGTCGGGCGTCATCAGCCGCGCCGAATCGATCGCCCACTGCAGCAGCGCCGCCGCGTAGATGCCGGGCGTCTCGCGCGACAGGATCATCGGCGTGCGGGCTTCGTCGATCAGGACGCTGTCGGCCTCGTCGACGATCGCGAAGTGGAGCGCCGGGATCATCGGCTCGGCCGCGCCCGCCTCGCTGCCCGAGCACAGCTGGCGCAGCTGCGAGACCCGCGAGGGCAGCAGGCCGTGGCCGGCCAGCCGGTCGCGCAGGTAGTCGAACACCAGCTCCTTGCCGCTCACGTAGCAGATGTCGCGGCGGTAGGCGAGGCGCCGCTCGTCGGCCTCCATGTCGGCCTGGATCACGCCGCTGTTCAGGCCGAAGAAGTCGAACAGCGGCGCCATCTCGTCGCGGTCGCGGCCGGCGAGGTAGTCGTTGGTGCTGACGACGTGGACCGACGCGCCCGAGCCCGCCATCGCTGCCGCCGCCAGCGCCGCCACCAGCGTCTTGCCTTCGCCGGTCTGCATCTCGGCCAGGCAGCCGCGCAGCAGGACCCGGGCGCCGACGAACTGCACCGGATGCGGCCACAGGTTCAGGCGGCGCCGGCTCGCCTCGCCGATGCAGGCGAACAGGCGTGCCGCCCGCGCCTCCTCGGTCCGCTTCGTCGCCGTCGGCCGGAAGGCGCGCGCTTCGCGCCGGAACGCGGCGGCCACCGCGGCATCGTCGCTGTCGCGGAGCGGCCGAACCGCGGCCATCACGGCGCCCTGGAAGCGGTCGATCGCGGCACCGCGCTCGCGGCCGGGCGGCAGCCAGCCGCGCAGGCCGCGCAGGAATGACTCGACGGCGTGCAGCCGCTCGCCGGCCCGCTCGTCGCGGGCCGTGTCGGCGCGGCGGAAATTCGGGCCGGCGAGGGCGCGGGCGAGGGTCGGGTCAGACATTGAAGCGCGACAGGAACAGCTGGCGCAGGCGCAGGAACCACTGCAGGCCGAGCGGTGCCCAGCCGAGGTCGAAGCGGACCCAGGCCTTGTCGCCGAAGACGCTGCTGGGCGATGGCCGTGCCATCTCGATTTCCAGGTCGAAGACGCGCTTGAGGCTGCGCCTGCCGCCCTGCTGCGACGGGTCGACCGCGATCTCGCCGCCGCCGCTCGAGCCGAGCGCCGGCGAGACCAGTTCGAACTCGCCCCCCGGGACCTCGCGGCGCAGCCGCGCCGCATTGACGTGGCGCACGTCGTTGACCAGCCGCACCTCGACCTCCTGGAGGCGCGAATGGATCAGGTCCATGTCTTCCTGGGTGACCGCGGCGCGCACCAGCGGCGACGGGCCGCTGACGACATAGCCGAGCACGTCGCCACGCTTCACGTAGCGGCCGTCGAGCTCGGTGGCCGGCGCCGGCATCCAGCGTCCCGGGGTCGCGGCGACGACGGTCAGGGCGGCCAGCCGCCGCTTCGCCTCGTCGAGGTGGGCGTCGCGCGAGACCAGCTCGGTGCGCATCTGCTGCGCCTTGACCTGGTCGTCGGTCTCGGCCTTGCGGAGCTGCGCCTGGGTCTGCTCGACCCCGCCCAGGGCGATCTCGTACTCGGCCAGGAGCGGCGGGCTGGCGAGCACCATCAAGGCGTCGCCGGTCGCGACCGCCTGCCCGGGCCGCACGCCGGCCTCGACCACGTGGCCGGCCGTGCCGGCGCGCACGATCGCTTCTTCGGGCAGCCAGACCACCGCCTGGTGCACCGAACGGAACGGCAGCGGCACGAAGGCGACGATGCCCGCCACTGCCACGAGGACGACCGCGCTGCGCCGCCAGGCCGGGCCGCGCCGGCGCGCCAGCGCCGGGCTCTCGGCCAGGTGCTTCCAGCCGCGCCAGGCCGGCATGGCGAACGCGCCGAACGCGCTGACGATCGCCAGCAGCACGCCGACGATCAGGTACTCGCTGGCGACGAACAGGATCAGGCCGATCGTGATGGCGATGCGATAGATCGGCGCGACCAGGCCGTAGCCGAGCAGGATCCAGCGCTCGCCGGCCGACTCGACCGGCGGCTGCGCCTCCGCCGAGCCGAAGGCGTAGCGGTCGAGAAGATAGGTCCAGTACTGGTTCGCGCGCTGCGCCAGATTGGGCAGCTCGAGCAGGTCGCACAGGATGAAGTAGCCGTCGTAGCGCATCAGCGGATTGCCGTTCACCAGGACCGTCGAGATGCCGGCGATCAGGATCACGTTGAAGGCGACGGCGGTCACCAGGCCAGGCTCGGCGGTGAGCCACACCAGCACGGCGACGGCGCCGAGCAGCAACTCGGCCAGGATGCCGGCGGCGGCAACCGTGGCGCGTTGCCACTTGGACGCGAAGCGATACGACGAAGTGGCGTCGACGTAGGGCACGGGCGTGAAGACGATCAGCATCAGGCCGATCTCGCGGACCTGGCCGCCGAACGCCTTGACCGCCATGCCGTGCGCCCACTCGTGCACCGCCTTGACCAGCGGATAGGTGAACCAGAGCAGCACCAGGTTGCTGGCGGCGAGCACCCGGTCCGAAAGGTTCTCGGTGAGGGCGTGCCAGTGCTGCCAGGCCAGCACGGCGCCCGGCGCGACGATCGCCAGCCAGAGCGCCAGCACCGGCCACGAGAAGAGCCGCCGGGCCAGCACTGCCTGCTTCTCGAACCAGGCGTCGGGGTGAAGCAGGGGCAGCTTGATGCTCAGCGGGTTGAGCCAGGTCTGGCGGAGCCGTGCCCGCTGCTGCCGGCGATGCCGGTCGAACGCCTCCTCGGCGTCGGGCGAGGCCTGCGACTGGAGCAGGTCGTTCGCGTACAGCGACGACATCAGCTGCACCAGCTCGTGCTGCGAGATCGGCGCGGCCTGCTCGTCGTCGCCGCCATCGGCGCAGGCGTCGGCCCAGACCTGCTCGAGGCTGCGCCGGCCGTCGAGCAGGCGCAACACGCGGTTCACCTCGGGTGTCAGGCGGTGGAAGCGCTGCGTCACCGGATCGAACAGCAGCACCCAGGGCTTGCCGCGCAGGCGCCGGTGCAGCGACTGCACCCCCTCGCGCAGGCGCGGCCGGAGCAGGCGGACCGCATGCCAGTGCTCGGAAAGAAGGGTCTGCATCGGTCAGGCGATCGGCGCGCGCGCTACCACCAGGTCCACAGCTTGAGTTGCAGCCAGTCGATCGACGAGCGCGTCCAGATCGTCAGCAGGTTCGCTTCGCCGACGACGATCTTGCCGACGCCCTGCATGCCCGGGCTGAGCGAGGGCGAAGGTCCGTCCCAGGCGGCCTCGACCCGAAAGCCGTTGGTCGCGTCCTGCACGCTCGCCGTCGCGGTGACGTTGCTGACCCGGAAGGCGTGGCTGGCGTGCGGCTGGCCGGTCAGGCGCAGCGCGCCGGTCTGGCCGACCCGGACCCGGGCGATGTCGTGGTCGGTGACGTGCAGGACGACGCGGTAGCCGTCGGTCGCGGCGATCTCGAACATCTCCTTGCCGGTCTCGACCGGTCCGCCGATCTGCTGCGCCCAGTCGCCGCTGACCACCAGCCCGTCGAGTGGTGCGAGCAGCGCGGCGCGCTCGAGCCGGGCCTCGACCAGGGCGAGCTGCGCTTCGGCCTGGTGCTGCTCGGCGGCGGCGAGGGCCATCGCCGAGGCATCCCGCTCGGCCATCGCCTGACGCAGCTTGCCGGCCGCCTGGTCGCGCTCGCTGCGGTGCTTGCCCTGCTCGAGCTTGAGGTTGCGCTCGTCGAGCGCGGCCAGCACCTGGCCGCGGGTGACGCGCTCGCCGGGCCGGACCAGCACCCGGGCGATGAAGCCTTCGAACGGCGCCGTCACCACCTGGCGCACCCGGCCTTCGATCACCAGGTTTGCGGTGACCCGGTCCGGCACCGGCCAGAGCAGCAGCACGCCCGCCACTGCCAGCAGCACGGCCGCGCCGGCCTTCCAGGTCAGGTGGCCGGGCCCGGTGAGCTTGCGCCAGCCGGCCCGGGTGGCGCGCCAGGCGTGGCGCGGCAGCGAGGCCTCGGCTTCGCGCCAGCGCCGCAGCAGCGGCTCGGCCAGGGCGGCGCTGCCGCGCAGGATCGCCAGTGCCTCGGGCGGCCATGACGCGGCGGCGCTGTGCGCCACCAGCACGGCAGTCGGTTCGCCGTCGTCGAGCAGCGGCAGCGCCCACCAGGGCCCGTCGCGCACCTCCTGCATCTCGACCGAGGCGCCGGCGGCCAGGTCGCCGGCCGCCTGCAGCGCCGCCGCGGCGGCCTCGGCCCAGGCCGTGTCGGCGCCGACCCACCAGCGCGGCGAGCCATCGCGCACCTCGAACAGGCTGAGCGACAGGTCGTCGACCTGCTGCGCCTCGCGCACCCAGGCGGCGCTGCGGTTGATCCAGTCCTGCGCCGCGGCGCGGCCCTCGCGCTGCGAGGCGACGTGGCCGAGCAGCTCGAGCAGCTGGGCAGCGCGCTGGTTGTGGGCCAGGCTGGCGGCGGCCAGGGCCAGCTGCAGCCAGCCGAGCGACAGCAGCACCAGCTGGATCGCCCGCTCGTTGTGCGGCGGCTGCAATGCGGCACCGACGATCCCGGGCTGGCCGTTCGGCAGGAGCAGCGAGGTCGCCATCAGGAGGTCGGCACCGGCGGTGGTTCCGAGCTTGCCGAGGGCGACCGGGTTGTCGGCCGAGACGCGGGTGCGCAAGTCGGTCCAGACCTCGTCCAGCGTCGTCGTCGCGTCGGCCGCGAAGTGATGCGTCCATTGCGGGTCGGCGCTGCTGAAGGCGACGGCGCTGCAGCTGACGCCGGCGGCAGCGAGGCGGCTGCGCCAGGCTTCCAGGGCGGGAGCGAGGCCGGCGTCGGGCGGCACGGCCGGTCCTGCCGGGCCGGCGAGCGCCGCGAGTGGTGGGCGCGGCTGGCGGTCGCTGGCCTGCATGCTCATCGTGGCGGCTCGTCGCGGCCCGGTGCTTTACGCGTCACAGGGGGCGCCATTGGCCGTCCTGGCGGCGGTAGAGCGTGTCGGTGATCACGTGGTCGCCGGTGGTGACGGTGCGCGCGGCGAGCGCCCGCAAGGCCTCTATGCCGGGCGCAGAGCGCGCATCGCAGAAGGCCAGAACGTCGCGGGTGGGCAGGGCGACGACCGGCCCGTTCGGCGCCTGGGCGGCGAGCGGGCCGTCCCACAGGTCGTCGAGCAGGATCAGGCTGGCCTCGAACAGGCCGTCGAGGAACAGGCCGGTCACGTCGCCGTAGGGGCGCATGCGCAGCTTGGCTTCGGCGAGCTTGGAGAGGTTGGCCAGGCCGACGGCGTGCAGGGCCTTCGCTCCGCCCACGACACCGTCGAGACGACGGTTTTGCACGAAGGCGAGATGCTCGCCTTCCTCGACGAGGTAGACGACGCACAGGCCGTTGCCAAGGAGGGTGACCACCGGAGCGTCCGGCTGCGGCAATGCGATCTCTGGGGCCGCGTCGCTGCCGGGCGCGGCGACCGCACCGGCCCGCTTGACGCAGGCCACGGCACCGGCGAGGTAGAGGATATTTGCGCTGGCATCCGGGGCGCCACTCATTCAAGCTCCCGCAGGGCGGCGACCAGCTTCTCGACCTTGCCGCGGCTCCAGTCATCGGGCTGTGCCGCGAAGTGCTCGGCGACGAGCGCGTCGAAGCGTGGACTCTTCAAGGCGTGAGCCAGCACCAAGCCGTGGGCTGCGAGGCCGAACACGTTGCGTTCGACCGGTCGTCGGTTGAACTCCTCCTCGAGGGTGGCGAGGGTGTCGCAGCGGTCGAAGACGGGCAGCACCGCCGCCTCAAGGAATGAAGCCATCGCGGCGACCTCGTGCTGCAGGCCGGCGACGTTGTCGACCTTGAAGCCGGCCACCCCCGACTCCTCGAGCGTCGTGCCTGCTGCGCAAGCGGCCAGATCGCGTTGCATGTAGACAGCCTTGCCCAGTTGTTGCGCGGCGATCGCCGCGTGGGGCGCCGGGTACTCCAGTTCCACGATCGGAACGACCGCGACGACGTAGGTCGGCCGGTGGTCCGACATGCTGTAGCCGATCGCGAGCTGGCAGTCGGTCCGTTTGCGCTTGAATGGGGTCCCACCCTTGCCGACCCTGAAGCCCCGGCTTTCCATGAGCGGCCGCAAGCCCTCGATCAGGAGCTCCCCGACCTGGGCCTTCGACGAGAGCGCGCTGTTGTCGCCCGGCGCGGCGAGCGGGGCGCTGGCAGGCAAGGCACCGGGCAGCGCCAGGACCTTGCCGCCGGGCAGGTGCACCGTGCCGGCCTGCATGTCGTAGACGGTCAGGCCGAGCGCGCCGGCGGCGTCGGCGACGAACGGGATGACGGCGCTGGCCGATCCGGACTGCACGCCAATGCCGTAGATCGGCTCGTCGGTACGGCCGTCGAGTGGGCCGTCCGACCAGACCGACTCCTCGTCGTCGCCTACCGTGGTGAGGCATGGATAGCGAGCGGTCAGGCGCTTGGCCAGCTCCAGGAACTTCGGGTTCTGCGAGCCGTCCTGCCCGGTCAGAAGGGTGTGGATGCGGTCGGCGTCGAGGACGCCGGTCGGGACTGGATGCTCCCAGATATGCAACACGTAGCTCATCGATCGTCTTTCCGGGCCCCGACTCGAATTTAGCCGCCCCCTGCCAGCGCGGACCATTGCCGCTTGGCCTTGTCTTCCAGCTCGCGCAGCCAGGCGTCGCCCAGCCCTTGCTCACGGGCATTGTCGTTGGCCTCCTCCTCGTCCCAGTTGCGCGGCGTCGGCAGGGTCGAGGTGAACTGCAGGCTGCCGGTCGCGCTGACCACGATCGGCCGCGCCGGCACCGACCAGGGCGGCGGGACCGGCGGCGCGGGCGGGACGTAGGGAGGCAGGTCGGCCGGTGTCGAGACGAACGGGCCTTCGACCAGCTTGAGGGTGATCGTCTGGTTGCTGACGGCCCGGCTGCCGTTGCTGCCTTCGGTCGCGGTCGCGCGAACCGTCAGCTGCACCACCTCGCCACAGCCCGGTGGCACGGTGACGCGGATCGCGCCCAGGTTCCAGACGGTGATGTCGAGGCCGCCGCCGTTGCGCAGGGTCGCCTGGTGCGTGCCGTCGCTGACGACCGCGCCCTGGGGCAGGCCGAGCAGCTCGACCTTCAGCGACTCGGAGCCGTCGTCGTCGACCAGCCGGGCATCGATCGCCGACAGCAGGATCGGCCTGCCCGCAACGCCGGTCACGATCGGGCTGGTCTGGGTCGTGGTCTGGAACAGCGAGACGTTGTCGAGCATCGCCGCGCGCGTGGTGCTGCGCCCGCCCTCGATCTGGATGCGGACCAGGCGCTCGCCGCCGTTGCCGGCGAACCGGAAGCTCAGCGCCTGCCAGTCGAGGGCGGTCGGTCGGCTCGCGCCCTCGTGGCTGGCGATGAGCTGGCCATCGACGTAGATGCCGATACGGGTGTCTGCGGCCGCCAGGCCGAGCGCGCCGGCGAAGTCGAACTTGAGGTCGTAGAGGCCGCCGGCGAGGGTCTGGACGCGGCGCTCGATGCCGAGCACCTGCGGGTTCGCCTGGCCGACGCCGTTGCCGAGCTGCAGCCAGTCGTTGGTGCCGCTCGTGCCGTGCCGCACCGCGACCAGCTGGCCCGCGCCGTTGCGCATCTCGTCGCCGTCGCTCCAGACGTTGAAGGCGGCCTCGGCCCCGGGGGCGACCGGCACCGCGGTCCAGCCGCCCAGGGTTTGCCCGTAGGTGGCACCTGCGGGGAAGAGCGTCGCGCCGAGGTCGGGGTTGCGGGTCGTGTTCCAGGTGGTCAGCGACAAACGCCGGGTGATCGTCGTCTCGCGCGGCGTGACGGTGATCAGCGGCGCATCGGCGACGGCGGCGATCTTCACCTCGAGCGCGCGCGTGACAGTCGCCCGGCTGCCGGTGGCGGTCTCGATCGACGTCGACTGCACCTGCAGGGCGAGGGTGCCGGCGAAATTGCGCGGCGCCTGCAGGCTGAGCGCTGCGGTGTTCCAGCCGCTCAGGTCGGCCACCAGTGCGGTCTCGGTGACGGTGAAGCTGTGCGTGCCGTCACCGATCGTGCTGCCCGGGGGCAGGCCGGTCAGGGTGAGGGCGAGGCGCTCCGAGCCGTCGTCGTCGGTCAGCGCGGCGGCGAGGGCCGGCAGGACGACCGGCGTGTCCTCGCGGCCTTGCAGGGCCGGCGCCGACTCGATCAGCGCGATGTCGTCGATCATCGTGCCGCGACCGTCGGCGTCCTGCCGCGACGCATCGGTGACGATGCGGATCTTGCGTGCCGCGCCGTTGCCGGCGAAGCTGTAGCTGTAGGCACGCCAGGCGAGCTGGTCCGGCGTCGCGACGTTGGTCGGCCGGACCACCGCAAGCAGCGCGTCGTCGATGTAGATCGCGACCTGGGTGTACGGATTGGTGAAATCGAGGCGGCTCGCCATGTCGAAGGTCAGCGAGTAGGTCGCTCCGGCCACCGTCTGCACGCTGCGCTCGATGCCGAGCGTCTGCGGCATGTCGGTGCCGGCGTCGTTCAGCTCGAGCCATTGGGCACCGTCGCCCGGCATCGCCGAGACGATGCGCCGGATGTCGCGGCTGTCGGCCATCAGATCGCCGCTCTGCCACAGCTCGAAGCCGTCGCGGCCGCCGTGCAGCCGGTCGGGCGCGGTGACCAGCGTCCAGCCCTCGAGCAGCGACTGGCTCAGCAGCACCGACTGCGTCAGCGCCGGGTCGCTCGCGACGCTTTCCCAGCCGGTCCGGAACAGCTCGCGCGGAGGCGTCGTGGCGACGCTCAGCGTCGGCACGTCGGCGATGGCGGCCACGTCGAGGGTGACGAAGGCGGCGGCGCTGTCGCTGCGGCCGTCGTTGGCGACGAAGCCGAAGCGCGCGTAGTGCGCCCGCTGGTCGCCATCGCCCGAATGCGCGTAGCCGGGGCCGCCCGAGGCATTCGCCGCCGGCACGAAGCGCAGGCGCTGGCCGTCGATGTCGGCCTTGCCGAAGACGTCGCCGATGGCCGCGGCCATCCACGCGCCGCCGGTCGAGCGCTGCAGCAGACCCTCGGCCGGCAGCGAGATGACGCGGATCGAAATCGGGTCGCCCTCGGCGTCGGCGACCGCGAAGGCGGCCCAGGTCAGCAGGCCGGTGCCGTCTTCGTTGCCCGTGACGACGCTGCCGGCGGCGGTCGGTGCGCTGTTGCCAGGGGCGATCGTGATGCTTATGGTGGCGAGGTTCGAGCTCGCCTGCCCGTCGCTCACGCGCAGGCTGAAGGCGTCGCCGCCGACGTAGTGCGCGGCCGGCGTATAGGTGAAGCTGCCGTCCGGAGCGACGACCAGCGTGCCGTGCGACGGGCCGGCGACGATGTCGGCGGCAAGGGCGTCGCCGTCGGCGTCTAACGCGCCCGCAAGCGGGTCGATCCGCAGGCTGCCGTCTTCCAGCATCTGTACCGATCGATCGGCCAGCGTCGGCGGGTCGTTGACCGGTGTCACGACGATCGACAGGGTCGCCTCGTTCGAATCGGTTTCCTCGTCGCGCAGGCGGTAGCGGATCGTGTCGGCGCCGTTGAAGTCGGGCGCCGGCAGGTACGCGTAGCGGCCGTCGGCCTGCTCGACGAACGTGCCGTGCGCGGGGCCGGCGACGACGACCAGCGCCAGCGCCGTCGAGTCGATGTCCATGCCGAGCGCGAGCGGATCGACGATCAGCTGCCCGTCCTCGGCCACGGCGAGGCCGGTGTCGCGCGCCACCGGTGCATCGTTCACCGGCGTGATCGTCAGGTGCACGGTGGCGAGCCCGGAACCCGCCTGCCCGTCGCTCACCCGGAAGGTGAAGCTGTCGCTGCCGGCGTAGTCGGCGACCGGCCGATAGACGAAGCTGCCGTCGGCGGCGACGCTGACGCTGCCGTGCAGCGGGCCGGTCTCGACCGTCGCGACCAGCGCGTCGCCGTCGACGTCGCTGGCGCCGGCCAGCGGATCGATCGCGACGG
Organism: Caldimonas sp.; assembly: GCA_040007855.1. GTDB lineage: Bacteria > Pseudomonadota > Gammaproteobacteria > Burkholderiales > Burkholderiaceae_C > Schlegelella_A. Next base: position 27,500 of record JBDTUG010000003.1, on the reverse strand, counting down.
CGCCGTCCTCGGCGAGCGTGTAGTCGCTGTCGACCACGGTCGGCGCGTCGTTGATGGGCGTCACCGTCAGCGTCACCGTGGCGATGTTCGAATCGGCCTGGCCGTCGTTGACGCGGAAGGTGAAGCTGTCGCCGCCGGCGTAGTCGGGCGCCGGCACGTAGAGGAAGCTGCCGTCGCCGTTGACCGACACGGTGCCGTGCATCGGGCCGGCGACGATCGCGGCGGTGAGAGCGTCGCCGTCGACGTCGCCGGCGCCGGCCAGCGGGTCGATCACGATGCTGCCGTCTTCGCCGAGCAACCTGGACTGGCCGGCGAGCACCGGCGCGTCGTTCAGCGGCGCGACGCGCAGCGTCAGGCTTGCCACGTTGGAGATCAGGGCGCCCTGGGTCAGCTGGAACTGGAGCGAATCATCGCCGTTGAAGTCGGCGGCCGGCGTGTAGGTCCAGCTGCCGTCGGCCTCGGCGACCAGACTGCCGTGCGCAGGCGGCGTGACGAGCGCGAGGGCGAAGGCGTCGCCGTCGGCGCCGATGCCCAGGCCAGCCCGATCGATGTGCAGGGCGCCGTCCTCGGCGAGCGACAGCAACACGTCGGCAAGGGTCGGCACGCCGTCGGAGGCGGGCACGTTGAAGCGCAGGCTGACGAGCGCCGAGGCCAGGTCGCCGTCGCTGAGCCGATAGGTGAAGGCATCGAGGCCGACGAAGCCGGGCTCGGCGGTATAGGTGTAGCTGCCGTCGGCATTGCCGAGCAGCGTGCCGTGCGCCGGCAATGCAACCTCCTGCACCGAGAGCGGCGACCCTTCGACGTCGCTGGCGCCGACGCGCGGGTCGAAGGTATAGGGCACGCCGGCCAAGGCGTTGACGGTCCGGTCGGCGCCGCTCGGCGCATCGTTCAACGGCCGCACCGTCAGCTGCACGGTGGCGACGTTGGAGAGCTTGCCGGCGGCATCGATGAAACGGTAGCTGAACGCATCGGCACCGAAGAAATTGGCGGCCGGCAGGTAGCTGAAGCTGCCGTCGTCGGCGAGCGACAGCGTGCCGTGCGCCGCCCCGGCGACCAGCTGCACCTGGGCGATCGCGGCGCCAGTGGTGACGTCGTTGCCCGTGACCCCGCCGCTCAGCGCCGTGTCTTCGTCGGTGGCGGCGGAATCGTCGCTCGCCACCGGGTCGCTGCTCAGGCTGACGTTGCGCAGGACCACGCTGCTGCGGGCGGCGCCGAAGCCGAGCAGGTCGAACGACAGCACGACCGGCGAGTTGGCGAGCGCGGTGCCGAGGTCGATCGTGTAGGTGGCGCTGCCGTCGGCGTGGCCGACCTTGCGCACGCCGGCGGCGAGCCGCTCGGTGCCGTCGGACTGCAGGTTGAGCAGCGCGTCGGTGTCGCTGAGGGCCACCGTGCCGGCGACCGGCAGGCCGGTGGTCGCGTCGAGCAGCGCGACCTCGAAGGCATCGCCCGGGCCGGCGCCGTTCGCTTGCAGGTCGCGAGGGCCGAGCGTGAAGCTGAGCAGGCGGTCGCCGGCGTGGAGCAGGAAGGCCTGGTCGAGGCGGGTCTGCGCCGAGGCGGCCTCGCGCAGGACGACGCCGCCGGACCCCGGCGCGACCGTGCCGAGCACCTCCCAGGCGCGCGTGTCGCCGTCGCTGAAGTCGCCATGGGTGAGGGTCGGCGCGACGATGCGCGCCTGCTTGGGCGCTGCGGGTCGAGGCGTCTGGGCGGTGGCGGCACCCGGCGCGATGCGCGTCGATCCGCCGGTGGGTGCGGTGCCGGCGCTGCCTGCGGCCGTGCTGGCGGCGACCACCGCGGCGGCGTCGGGCAGGCGGCGCATGCCGACACTGACGACCCCCGACATCACCTGGTCGGCAGACGGCAGGTCGGCGAAGCCGAGCGTGTGGCCGATCTCGTGGACCAGCACGGTCAGCAGGTCGATCTTCGCTTCGGCGCCGGAGCCGGCGAGGGCGACATGGACCGCACCGGATGCGGCGCCGGCCGCGAACTCCTCGGAAGCTTCAGGCGTCGCGTCGAGGAACCAGCCCCAGCCGGCAGCGTCGGTCGAGAGCGTGATGCGCATGCCCTCGGTCTGGCCGGCGATGCCAGCCGGCAGGGTATCCATTCGCACGCTCAGCGCATCGATGCGGGTCGGGTCGGCGCCGGCGTCGAGCCAGTACTGCTCGGCCGCGACGATGACCGCGGCGAGGTCGGCGCTCGAGAGGGCTTCCTGTGCGACGCTGCTCTCGTGGCCCGGCGCGGCCAACGGCGTCGGCTTCGGGAGATAGGAATACGCCGAGTTGTGAAAGTCCTGAGGTGTCTTGAGCAGAGCCGGCGTGATCGCGACCTTGGTGACCGGGTCGATGTTCGCCGACCGCGTTTCGATGATGATGTCGCGGGAGATCCTGATTTGGCCCAGTTCTGCAATCGGCACTCCGTTGCGGCCGAAGAAGGCGATGATGCCGGCGTCGCTGCCGGTGTACTGCACGTTCACATCGCCATCCGTCGCCTGTCTGGCGAGAACCGGATAGGCCTCCTTCTGATTCTTGGTAAGCGTCTTGTCCGGGTCGAGCCGGGGATCGGCCAGATCCTTTACTTGGCTCAGCTTCGCGTCCACGATCTGAAAGGTCGGCGGGTTGCCCGGCAGCCGGACCAGAGAGTCCGGCCGGATCGTCACTAGCGAGCCGTTGACCATGACCTGCAGCGTGACCTGCCCCATCACTGCATTGACTCCGTAGATTGCCTTGTAGGAATTCTCGACGTCGGTTTCGTGTTTATCGACAAGGGCCTTCAGCCGACCGTCGCCGTCGGTGACCTTCGCGATCTTGAAAGGCTTCAGGTCCCCGGTGCCCGTCAGTTCCGCGTCGCTTTCCTGGCGCAGCCGATTGGCCTCGGCCTGCACGTTGTCGGAGAAGCCTGCCGCTTCCTTGTGGATCTCGTCGATGTGGGCGATGAGTGCGGCGTCGGTACGGGGCTCTTGCAGGAACTCGCGCAGGCGCCGCAGCTCGTACAGCTCGTGGGCGACGGCAACGCCGAGGGAATCGGTTCCCTCGTCGACCGTCTTCTTGGCGATGTTGATGACGACGATCTCGCCGTCCTTGAAGTAGTCGCTCCACTTCGACTCCGGCAGGCCAGTCTTGCGCAGGCCGTAGTTGGCCATCGCATCCTCGCCGTTCCGCTTGGCTGCCACCGAGTCGGGGACCTCCTCGAAACGCACCTTGACCGGAGCTTCGCCGGCCCTGCGCGTCAGCGTCGCGTCGAAGTAGATGCCGCCGGCGGGAGTGCGGCCGAGGTTTCCGATGACGTCGTCGACCATCAATGCGCCGCGGTCGCGCAGAGCGGCCACCGCGTTGTCGACGCTGAGGATGAAGTCCTTGAACCAGGTCGGTCCCGACGTCTGGTCGAGCTTGGAGGCAAAGCCCTGGTGGTACTCGTAGGGGGCGGGGGTTCCGCCGACGCCCTTCTTGGTCAGGCTGTCCGACGAGATCCTCCTGCTGTCGGCCGCATCCTCCAGGCTCTTCGTGAGATTGCGGACCGCCAGGTTCGACGATTCGATCCTGGACTGGGCCAGCGTCTCGAGACGCCAGAGATCGACGATCGATGCGAGCTGTCCGCTTTCCCGCGCCGTGACCTTCGCGGCCTGGACATCGGCGACGGCCTTGCGCGCATCCAGCAGCCCGACTCCGCCGCCGAGGATGGCGGCCATCAGCTGGTCTTCCAGCCGGCTCTGCTGGCTCGCGTCGGCGTTCGTGCGCAGGGCCACCATCGCCTCGACGATGCCGTCGAGGTTCGTCAGCTGCGAAACGATCGGGATGCGCTGGGCGGCGTTGAAGACGGGGGCGAGGAACAGCTTCAGCTTCGAGGCGTTGCCCTCGGCATAGGCCTGCGCCACTTCGCTCAGGGGGATCAGCTCGACGATCGGGCTCTTCTGATCCGACACGGCATAGCCGATCGCCGTGATTCCCTGCATGATCGTGTCGATGGCCAGCAGCGACGTCTCGGCCATGCCCTTGACCAGCCCTTCGGCCAGCATGGCAAGGGCGCGCTGGACGATGTTCCCCTGGCCATCGTAGGTGACCTCGTTGGCGACCCGGCGCGCCTCCATCAGGTCGGCCAGTGCCTGCGTGTCGTCGACGCCGAACGTTCGTCGCAGGCCGACGCTGATGCCGCTGATGGCCTGCTGGGTGTAGGCGCCGAGCCGGATGAGCAGCGTCTGGCCGATGCCGTCGCCCTGCAGGGGACCCGCCGGCGGCGCCCGCACTACTGGCGGCGGCACCGGCACCGGCAGGATCTCGGTGCGCAGCAAGCCGATGTCGTGGGTCGTCGAGTAGTTGCCGAGCCCGTAGATCGACCCGAACATCGTTCCCGCCACGACCTCGTCGTAGCGGGCCGGGGCGACGATCTGCACGTTGGTGGCGCGGTCGCGGTCGATCGGCTTGGAGAGCGGCTTGCCCTCCGACTCGATCGCCGCCTGCACCAGCGCCGCCGCGTTCCAGACGAACAGGGACTTGTACATCCGGCCGACGATGTTGAGGCCGTAGCCCTCGTCGATCCAGACCTCGGCGTACAGGTTGCCGTCTTCCGCGAGCGACAGCTCCTTGATGCTGCCGCCCGGGATCGGCGTGGTGGCGCCCATGTAGACCGGGTTGCCCTGCTTGCCGAACGGATCGCGGATGACGCCGAGCTTGCCGCCGATCTGCTTGCCGAAGCCGAAGCCGTCCCAGCTGTTGAAGTGGGCGTCGTTGAAGATGAAGTTGTAGTCGGCGACGATCGCGTACTCGACGCCGCCGTAGATCACGACCACGGTGTCGGCGGCGCGCTGGATATTCTCCTGGTGCTTCGCCTGCAGCCAGTTCGGGTCGGAGGCGGCCGGCGTCAGCCGGGTCCCGGCGACCGTTGCGGCATCGCTCAGGGCGCCGGTCTCGGGATCGACGCCCCAGGTCACCCCGGCAACGCCGTGGCCGTAGTCCTTGGCGCTCGACAGCAGGAACTCGGCGGCACCGACGCCGCTGGTGATGTACAGCGGCCCCCTGCCGTCGTTGGGGTTCGGGAACTTCGAGGTGTCGAGGATCCGGGCGCGGCCGTCGAGCTCGCCGCGCTCGTTGATCTCGCTCAGGTCGATCACGTAGACGTTGCCGCTCTGCGTGATGCCGCCGTTGCTCACCAGGATGCGCTGCGGCGGCGCGGTGATCGCCAGGTAGCGGCCGAAGCTCACCGCCATGTCGAGGTAGCCGAGCGGCGCCAGCATGACGCGCAGGCCGCCGATGTCCTGCTGTTTGGCCAGGAAGGTCTGCGAGGTCTGGTCGACGTCGATCCGAACCACCCGCCCTCCGCCGCCGTAGTTGTTGCCTTCCGAGACGTACAGCCAGCCGTCGTTGACGAGCAGGCTGGTGATGCCGTTCGAGCCGCCCTCGACCTGCAGCGTGTAGAAGATCGCCTTGGTCAGGGTGTCGTAGACGTGGATCCGGCCGCCTTGCGCGGCGATGAAGGCGAGCGTGCCGTCGCTGCTGAAGGCGATCTGGTTGGTGTAGGCGCCGTACAGCTGCAGCGCCGCCCCGGTCTCGTCGGTGCTCAGGCGCTTGAGGAGCGTCACCGCGCCGGGCGCACTGGTGGAGCTCGGTGCGTGCGGCGCCGCACTGAACACGTTGATGCTGTTCGAGGTCGTGACCAGGGTGTCGCTGTTGTTCCAGGCCTGGTCGTCGTTGTTGTCGAAGCGGATCCACGACTCCACCATCGACGATTCGGAGGTCTCCGGCATGTCGGTGAGGTCGCCATCCGGATCGGGCGCAAGGGCGATTCGCTCGACGAAGACGTAGTGCTGCGACAGCGCGACGCCGGCCGGCAGGGTGACCTCGAGCGACTCCTTGCCGCCGGCGTCGACGCTGTACAGGCCGTCGTAGGACTGCCAGATGATGCCGCGCTGCGGCGCGATGCCCGCCGCCGTCGACTCCTCGAGCTGGTCGCCGCGCGGCTGCAGCCAGACCCGGAACGCGAAGCTGTTGCGCACGCCGTCCGGCGGCACGAAGTTCACGCCGCTGACGGTGAGCCGGTTGGTGAGCGGATCGAAGTCGAGGCCGGTGATGTCGGGCGTGTGCTCGGTCGCTTCGGGGTCGGCCGGGAACTCGAGCGAGATGGTTTCCGGGGTGAGCGCCGATTTCGGCACGTCGAGCTGGTAGCTGCCGTCGAGCGTGTACTTGATCGCGTAGACCGGCGCCGCCGAGGTGGCGAAGATGCCCATCGCCGCGATGGCCATGAACGGGCTGGGCGCCATCGCGATGGAGGCCAGCTGGGCCCAGATCACATCGAAGTTGACGAAGGTGCCCTTGACCGCGGTCTCGCCGGTCTTCGGATTGACCACCTTGCTGGTGGTCGCGGTGAGCATGCCGCCGCCGCCGAAGCCGTTGTAGGGCGGGCTCGAGGTGCGCGCCATGCCGTCGGCGCCGATCACCCCGTTGTCGACCAGCCACCAGCTGTCGTGGATCACGCCGGCGGCATCGAGCACCGTGCCCTTGCGCCAGAAGAAGACCTCGGTGCCGGCGGCCAGGACCTTCGGCAGGCCGGTCAGCGGGTCGATCGGCGCGTTGACCTTGACCGCCAGCTGCAAGGGCAGGGCCGAGGACGCGCCGCCAATGTCGATTCGCCAGGCGCCGATCGCGTCGAGCACGTCGGTGGCCGGCAAGGGCATGCCGACGTCGCCCAGGGCCACCGCCTCGATCGAGACGACCGTGCCGGCCGGCACCGCGCCGGGCGCCACCATCAGCAAATTGCCGGCTGCATCCTGCACCACCGCGCCGGCCTGCGCGCTGACGATGGCGCTGCCGGTCGACGGCAGCTGCACGTTCAGCACGAGGTCGTGCTGCGTGCCGCCATGGATCACCGAGATCCGGACCGAGCCGGCCGCCTTGGTCGTGATCAGGCCGTCGGCCGAGATGTCGGCGACGGAGGCGTCGCTGACGAAGTAGCGCGTGCCGCTGGCGGCGCCGGCGATGTCGGTGTGGTCGGGCAGCCGGACCTTGAGCTGGCGCTCGCTGGCCACGGCCAGGCTGATCGCGCGCGGATAGACGTCGACCTCGAAGCCGTCGACGTCGAGCGCCGGCGAGCGCGGATCGGTGTCGACGCTGAAGACGTTGACGCCCTCGATGCCGCGGGCACGCACCTCGAGGATCGCCGTGCCCTGGCCGACGCCGCGCACCAGGCCGTCGGCGCGGACCGTCAGCACGGTCGGGTTGCTCGAGGCGTACTGGAGGTAGGCGCCCGAAAGGCGCACCCCGGCCTGGTCCTCGAAGTTGCCGACGATGTCGAGGTAGCGCGCCGTGCCGTTGGCCAGCACGGCGAGGCGGGCGATGTCGAACGAGAGCAGTCGGGCGCCGCTGACGTCGACCGCCAGGTCGATCAGCGGGCCGGCCGCATAGCCGTCGTCGGCCTGCAGGGTGACCGTGGCGGCGCCGGTGTAGCCGGCGTCGGGGGTGAACAGCAGGGTCCGCCCGTCGCCGGCGATCCGGGCGCTGCCGTGGGCGACGCCGGCGATCCGCCAGAACAGCGCGTCGCCTTCGTTGTCGAGGGCGATGTCGTCGAGGCTGCGCCGGCCCGCCAGGTCGGTATGGGTGAGCAGGGTCGGGCCGCCGAGCAGCACGGCCGCCACCGGCGCCCGGTCGGCGCGCCAGCCGTAGTTCGCATAGAGCAGCTGGCGATCGGTGGCGTTGGCGACGCCGTCGCCGTTCAGGTCGGCGGCCGGTGCGGAGGCGCCCGCCGCCAGCTCCCAGGCGGCGCTGTCGGCACCGTCGATCGCGCCGTCGCGGTTCAGGTCGCCGGCCAGGCTGACTTGCAGGTCGACCGGGCCGGTGCCGCGCAGGGTAAGCAGCTTGAGGCCGGCTTCGGTGACGCGCAGCAGGGTCACCGTCTTCGCCCCGCTGGTCGCCTGGCCGAGCACGGTCGCGCCGACCGCCTGCAGCTGCACGTCGCTGCCGGTGGTCTCGACGGCGACGATCACCGCGCCCACGGCCCCCGGTGTCTTGCGGGTCGACGCCAGCTCGCTCTCGCGGACGCTGAAACTGAGGTTGAGCGACGTGCCGTCGAGCACTCCGCTCCAGGTGTTGCTGGGCGCGGCGACGCCGGCCAGCCAGTTCACCGCCGTGCCGAGATGGGCGGCGATCGTTTCGCCGAGCAGGCTGCCGTCGTCGTGGTAGCCGATCGGTGTGCCGAGGGTGCCGGAGTAGAGGCTGCGTGCGATCGACAGCCGGCCTTCGGCGTCGTACAGGTAGGCGACCGCCTGTGCGCCGTTGCTCGCCGTCGGGCCGCTGACGCGGCTGATCCGTCCGTCCGGGTTGCGCAGGAAGTCGACGCGCGTGCCGGGATCGGCGGCGCCGACCAGGGCGATGCCGGCGTCGCCGACCAGCCACTGCTGGCCGTCGGTAAAGGCGATCGCCTGTACCTTCCCCTCGGCATCGAGGCTGTAGCGCGTGCCGTCGGGGGCGGTGAGCACGAAGCCCTGCGGCACCCACGGCAGGCTGCTGCTCTGGCTGTACAGGCGCTGGCCCTGGCGCTGCAGGGCGGGCGTCTGCGTCTCGTCGCCGTCATTCGCGCTCAGCGTCCAGCCGCCCGAGCTGTCGAACACCGGCCGCAGGGTCAGCGGCGCGCCCGGCTGGCTGCCCAGCGGAACGCTCTGGGTGGCGAGCGTGAAGCGAAGGTATTCGATCGCGGCGTCGCTCTGCCCGAGGCTGGCCGGCACCTGCAGCCAGACCCGCGCGCCGTCGAGCCACGGGGCTGCCGCACCGAGCGGGGTGAGCGCGTCCTGGTCGGTGCTGAGCCGGGTGTCGAGCAGCGGCAGCGACCAGTTGCCGAAGTCGCCTGACGGCGTGTTGCCCGGGCCGGCCGCCGCGAAGGCGTTCGCAGCCAGCGTCCGGGTCAATGCGAGCGCGTGGTTGCCGAGCTGGAAGGTGGTGTCGGTGGCGCTGGCCTGGGTCAGCGTCTTGCTGGCCGAATCGACCAGCAGGCGGGCCTCGATCTCGGTGGTGCGGCCGGTCAGGTCCCACGCGCGCAGGCGGACCGCGTAGACACCGTTGGCCAGCACCGCAGGATCGATCGTCGCCAGCGAAAGGAGAGCGTCGGTCGGCGCCGCCGGGTAGCTTTGCGAGGCGACCAGGCGCCAGGCGCTGGCGTCGATCGCGCCGCCGCTCGAGGGCGCGATCTCGAGCTGCCAGCCCATCAGCTGCAGGTCGGCGACCCGGGCCTGCAGCAGGCTCGGCTGGCCGACGATCGCCGGGGCGCGATGGGCGTTGCTGCCGGCAAGCGCGCCGCCCCAGGCGATCTGAGGTGCCGCGGCGTCGAGCGGATCGCGGACCCGGACCGTCTGCACGCGGGTGTTGGCAAAGCCGTCGGCGTCGGTGGCCGTGACGCGGATCTCGACCAGGCCGGGGGCGCTCGGGGCGAGGCGCAGCCGCCCGAGGTAGTCGAGCGTCGCCGGCTGCCAGTCGGCCGCGCCGATCGCCGCGCCGCGCACCTCCACCAGCGTGCTGGCGATCGTTGCGAAGCCGCTCGCCCGCACCGTCGCCACCACTACCTGGCCGGGCAGGACCGGGGTGCCTGGCGTCGTGTCGATCAGGATCTTCGGCGCGTTGGCCGCGGCCTCGGCGACGACGCGCAGCGTGAAGGTCTGGGTCACGGTGTTGCGGCTGTCGCTGACCCGCGCAAGCACCACGAAGTCGCCGGTTTGGCCCGGCCCCGGCGTCCAGAGCAGGCGCCCGGCCGCTGCGTCGTAGCTCGCGCCTTCGGGCAGGTTGCCGAACGAGATGGCGAGGGCCTGCGTCTGCGTGGCGCCGTCGCCGTCGCTGGCGCGGATGGCGCCGGCCGGCGCCGCGCTGCCCTTGACGACCGGCAGCGAGAAGCTCTGGCCGACCAGTGCGGCATGGCTGGAGCTGACGATCTGCGGCGGCCGGTTGACGTCGAACACCCGCACCTGCACGCTGCGCAGCGTGGTCGCGCTGCCGTCGTTGGCGCTGAACCTGAAGACGAAGGCGCGACTGTCGGCGCTGTCGTTGTTCACCACGTCGGCGTCGGGCGTCCACTCGAAGTAGCCGCTGCCGGGATCGAAGCTCACGCCGGCCGGGGTGTCGGCGTCGTAGAGCAGGGCCAGTCGGGTCGCGTCGTTGTCGGCGTCGGCGCTGACCATCGTGAAGGCCAGCGTCTGGCCCTCCTTGGTCAGCTGCAGTGGCAGGGGCAGCAGGCGCGGGGCCTGGTTGACGTTGCGCACCACGAGATCGATCTCGCGGATCGTGCTGGCGCTGCCGTCGCCGGCCGACACCACCAGCCGGTAGTGGCCGGGCGTGACGCCGTTGCTGTTGTCGGACTGGGCGGCGAACAGCCCCGGCGTCCAGCGCAGCACGAGCGCGGCCTGGCCGTCCGAGCCGACGCTCGGCTCGAGGACCATGCCGGTCGGCAGGCCGCTCACCGTCCATTGCAGGAAGTCGAGGTCGCTGTCGAGCGCGGCCAGCTCGATCGCGACGGCGATGCCTTCGTCGGCTGTCACCGTGGTCAGTGTGCCGGCCAGGCCGTCGCCGGTGATGCTGGCGCCGGTCGCGCTGACGCCGATCAGGGCAGGCGCCTGGTTGGTGGCGCGGACGATCACGCGCAGGTCGGCGACGGTGGTGTTGGGCACCGGCGGGTTGGCCGGGTCGGGGATGTAGCCGGCGTCCGCGGGCGGCAGGCCGAGGTCGGTGACCGAGAGGGCAATGTCGTGCCCGCCCAGGTCCGCGGCGCTCGGTGTCCAGACGATGGTGGCGTGACCGTATTGCGGCTCGACGACGATCGAGGCGCCGGGCGGCAGGCCCTGCGCGGCGTAGCTCAGCGTGTCCTGGTCGAGGTCGGCGACGCCGATAGGGATCCGGATCTCCTGGCCGACCACCGCCACCGCCTGGCGCGCGACGCTGACGACCGGCGCCTCGCTCGGGCTGCGCACCGTGACGACGATGCTCTTCGACTGGGCGAGCACCTGGTTCACGTCGCCGTCGCCGTCGTCCTGCGCGACCAGGGTGAGCGTGTAGTCGCCGCGGTGGCCGGCACCCGGCGCGAAGTGGATGACGCCGGTGATGGCGCTGCCCGGCGCGCTCGTCTGCGTGTAGGAAGCAAACGGCGGCAGGCCGGCGACCGTGAACAGCACCGGGTTGCCGTCGGCATCGACCGCGCTGACCGGGATGTCGAGGGTCGTGCCGCGGTCGACGAAGGCGTTCGTCACGTCGCCGATCTGCGGTGCGCGGTTGGCGTTGTTGACGACGATCGGCAGCACCAGCTGGCTCGCCAGCGGCAGGCCGGTGCCATTGCCATCGTCGGTGGCGGTGACCGTCACCTGGTAGGTGCCGGCCTGGGCGTAGCCGGGCGTCCAGATCAGCTCGAGCGTGTCGGCATCGAAGCTGGCGCCCGGCGGCAGACCGCTGACCGCGTAGCTCACGCTCGCCGGCGAGCCTTCGCCGCCGTCGACCGGGCCGGTCGGGGTAAGGCGGAGCTTCGGCTCGAAGCCCGGGTTGTCGGGATCGAATGCGAACACGCTGATCCGCAGCACCTGCCCTTCGAGCACGTTCCAGGTCTCGGCCGGAACGAACGCCGGCGCGCCGTTGGCGTTGAGGACGTCCAGCACCAGCTCGCGCCTGACCCAGGTCGTGACCGGTTCGCTGCCGTCGGCCGGCGTGTAGGTGGCGCTCAGGGTGATCGGCAGGCGGACCGTGCCGGCCTGCGCGTAGCCCGGCGCCCATTGCAGCCAGCCGGTCTCGGAATTCAGCGTTGCACCGGCCGGCAGCCACGGGCTGCTGTAGGCCAGGACGATGGTCGTGCCGTCGGCCTGGGCCAGGCCGCCCGGCATGCTGCCCGGCAGCTGGAGCGCGAAGGCCTCGCCCTCGCGCAGCGTCTGCGCCGCCAGCGCGGCGAGCACCGGTTGGGCGTGGCCCTGATCGACGTGGATGTCGAAGCGCTCGACGACGGTCTGCTTGCCGTCGCTGACGACCAGCGTCACGCCGGTGTAGTCGCCGGCCTGGTCGTAGCCCGGCGTCCAGCTCAGCAGGCCGCTGGCGGCGTCGAAGTTCGCCCCCGCCGGCAGGTTGCGCACCGTCAGGGTGAGGGTGTCGCCGTCGGCATCGGCGGCAGTGAGCGGCAACTGCAAGGTCTCGCCTTCGCCGAGCGTCACCCGGCCGACCCTGTCGAGCACCGGCACGTGGTTGCCGCCGGCGACTGCGATCGTGAAGCGGCGCAGGGCTACTCCGCCGCGGCTGTCGACGACGCGGATCAGCACCTCGCTGTCGGCGCGGTCGCGCGGGCCCGGCGTCCAATGCAGCGTCGCCGTGTTGCCGTAGCCGGTGGCCGAGCTCTCGACCAGCGGGTCCTGGGTCAGGCTCATGCCGATCGGGGCCTGCACGATCTCCCAGAAGAACAGGGCGCCGTCGCTGTCCTCGGCGCGCAGGTCGGCGCTGTAAGCCTGGCCGACGGTCGCCCCGGGCAGGACGTTCGAGTCCGGCTCGCCGCCGAGCACCGAAAGCGCGGGCGGCGTGTTGTCGTAGGGCAGGGCATAGATGCCGTGGCCGAGGTCGAACTTGACCAGCGCAGCGCTCCCCGGCACGGTGCCGAACAGGTCGGCCGGTTGCACGCTCACGGTTTGGCGGGTCAGCGTTTCGCCCGGCCGCAGCCGCCCGCCGAGCGCCTGGAGGGCGGCGTTCAGGTTGATCGTCCACAGGTCGACCTGGTCGCCCGAGCCCTGGTCGGCGCCGCCGATCGTCGCGTCGAAATAACGCCCCGGATCGAGCAGCAGCATGAGCGGGCCGCGCAGGTCTTCGATGCCGATGTTGGTGATGCTGACGTCGTAGCTGAGCTCGCCGCTGAAACGGTCGGCGCGGGTGTCGGCGAAGGTGAGCCGGACCAGGTTGGTGAGGTCGGCCACCGCCGTGAAGGCGACCACGAAGGGGTCGGCCAGGCGCAGCTGCGCAGCGCTGCGGAGGTCGGTCGAGACCTCGAGGCGCCAGCCGCCGGCCGGCAGGTTGGGCAAGGTCAGCACGGCGGCGCGGGCGCCGGCGTCCCAGCGCACCGACACCGGCTGAAGGGTCAGGTCGGTGTTGGCGCCGGTCGAGACGAAGCGGTAGCTCGCCACGCTCAGCACGCTGGCGGCGTCGCTCGCGTCGTTGCCGCTCGCGCCGGTCCACATCGGCTGGTCGAAGGTGACCGACACCTGCACCAGCGGCAGCGGCAGCAAGGCGCCGTCGGCGATGCTCGAGGCGAGCACGTGCGGCGCCCGGAGCGGCGCGATCTCGTCGATCGACCCGGTCTGGGCGATCAGGACGCGGCCGTCGGCGGTGGTGACGAGGCTCTCGCCGCGCGTGCCGCCGCTGGCGACCTGGAGCAGGCGGCGCGTCTGCAGCTCGACCATCCAGACGCTGGTACCGTGCGCCGCGCCCGGGTCGGCGTCTGGGTCGACGGCGCGCTGCGGCAGGTTGCTCGAGGCGAACAGCAGTCCGGCGAGCGGCGAGCCGGCGCGGCCGAAGGCGATGCTGTCGATCGTGCCGTCGATCCGGTATTCGAGCTCGGCCCTTCCGACCGTGCGGCCGCTCATCGGGAAGCTGACGATCTCAGTGCTGCCGCCCGGGGTCGCGCCCGGGACGTCGCTGCCGGTCCAGCGCACGCCCCAGAGGCGGCCGTCCGGTCCGAAGGCGAGGTCGCCGACGCGGATGTTCGAGAAGTGCTTCCAGGCCGCCGCCGGGGCGATCGCGGCCGGGTCGAAGGTCTCGACGCCGTTGCCCGACGAGAGGTAGAGCAGTCCCGACGTCGGGTCGATGGCGATGGCGTGGGTGAGCGGGTCCAGGCCCGGGCCGAGGTAGCGGTCGATGACGGCGCCGCTCGTCGCATCGACGCGCAGCAGCTCGCTGCCGGTCATCACCCAGAGCTGGCCGAGCGCATCGACCGCCATGTCGAGCACCGGCGAGTCGAGCTCGAACACCGGCGTGGTCGAGCGGCCGCCTTCCTTGGCGAAGCGGAACACCTGGTTGCGCAGCTCGCCGGCGCTGGCGAGCAGCGAGCCGTCGGCCAGCTCGACCATCGCCAGAGCGCCGATGTCGGCCGCACTGGTCGTGAAGCCGCTGGCGAAGCCGCGCACGCCGAGCGGCGCGAGCACGCTCTGCAGGTCGCCCGGCTGGGTCGGCGCGACGAAGCCGGGCAGGCGCAGGGTGGCCTGCTCGAACAGGTCGTTGGCCGGATAGGTGCGGCCGGGGGCGGCGAGCGGCAGCTCGGCGGTCGACGCAAGGGTCTCGTTGGCACCGAGCGCCTGCTGCGCTTCCTGGTGGCTGCCGTCGTCGGGCAGGACGGCGTTGGCGACCAGGGCCGCCTCGGTATTGCCGGCGTAGTCGGTTGCGGCGGCGAGGAATTCGTAGTGCTTGCCGGCCTCGCCGGTGAACACGACCTGGCTCGCAGCGCCGGCGACCTGCTTCTTCCAGATCCGGAAATCGCCTCCGTCCTCGGCGACGTAGATCGTCACGTGCTTGACGCCGCTGGCGTCGTCGCTGGCGAGCCAGCTCACGTCGTAGGTGGGCGCGCCGGAAGCGTCGTTGCCGGCAGCACGGACGGCGAGCGCCGTCGCCGGCGCGCCGGCGTCGAGGGTATGGCTGATGGCGGTGCTGTCGACCGGCGGCGAATCGTCGAAGAAGGCGCGTGCCTGGGCATCGATCGCCGCCCCGGTGACCGCGAGGTCGAGCGCGCGTGCCGTGTAGGCGACGAAGCCGCGCGCCGGCTTGCCGTTGCTGTCGGGCAGCAGCAGGCCGCGCACCGGATCGTGCAGGACCTCGCCGGTGTCGGGGTCGATCGCCTGGATCAGCCAGGTGGCGACCCGCGTCTGCGCGTCGATGCCGGCGCTGACGCGCAGGATGAAGCCCTTGCTGCCGGTGAAGTCGAAGTCGCCCTGGAACACCGCCTGGTCCGCCGGCACGTGGACGTTGATGTCGCCGATCTTCAGGTCCTGCAGGCGCAGGCTCCGCGGGTCGAGGTCGGGGTCGAGCTGGGTGACGAGGCGCAGCTCGCCGACCGCCTGCTGGCCGGGGTTGCCGAACTCGATGGTGTAGGGCAGGGCGTAGTCGGCCGGCACGTAGGTCGAGCCGTTGCCCGAGGGCAGGGCCTGCGGGCCGCGGATCGCGAGCGTCGCCTGGCTGGCGCTGTTGCGGTCGGCGGCCTGCTGCAGGTACTGCGTGAGGTTGATCGCCTGCGCGCCGATCGGCGCGAAGTCCTCGTCGAGCACGCCGATGTGGCGCAGGTACTCGAGCTCGGACAGGCTGCCGGCAAACACGTCGAAGCTGATGAAGTGGGTGTCCTGGGCGGCGCCCGGGTCGTAGGCGGCGGGGTCGGGCGCGACCGGCACGGGGCTCAGGACTTCGCCGCCGTCGCCGTCCTTGCGGTACTCGTGGTAGTCGATCGGCGCGTGCGCGGCGAGCGGGTCGCCGCCATAGCGCGACGTGTCGCCGTACCACTGCTGGACCTTGCTGAAGAAGCCGAGCAGGTCGGCCTGGGTACGGTAGCTCTCGCCACCCTTGCCGATCAGGATGCCGGTGGCGAGCGTCGCGTTCAGGCTCAGGACCCTGGCGTCGAGGCGGATCGGCGGCGCCTCGTCGGCGTCGCGCAGCAGGCCGGCGGTCTGCAGCGCGGCGAGCCAGCCCTGGACCCACTGCGCCTGGTCGGCGGCCAGCACCGCCAGCGCGTTCGGCGCGCTGGCGTCGGCCAGGATCGCGTGGCGCAGCCCGATCGCATGCGCCGTCTGCTCGGCGACGAATTCGTCGCGCGTCAGCACCGTGGCGGCGCCGAGCGTGTCGAAGCGGAACGGCATCGACAGCGCCTCGATCTTGCTGATGTGTTCTTCCGGCTCGTGCGAGAGGAAGCGCCTGGCCAGGCCGGCCTCGATGTTGTTGAGGCTGTACACACCGGCATCGAGAAGGCCGCTCGCCTTCCAGTCGGGATGGGTCGCGTAGAGCTTGCTGCGCAGGCCTTCGAAATCGTAGGCCAGCCACTCGGCCAGGCCCGGATAGGTCTGCACGTTGAAGCTGAAGCCGACGAAGCCGCCGGCCGAGACGTCGAAGGCATAGCCGGGCGCCAGGTTCCAGCCCGAGGTGTTGGCGGAGCCGTCGAGCGATGCCCAGGGCACGTCGGCGCGGATCGGCGTGGTCGGCGTCGCGCCGTAGCTCTGGGTGTTGGCGCTGTCGGGCGCCACCGCGCCGTCGGGTCGGCCGCCGACGTTCGAGGAGAACACGACGTAGGGCAGCGCCAGGCCGCTCAGCAGGTATTCGCTGTTGCCCATGTCGCTGGCGCCGACGTCGAAGCGGACGTAGGGCGTGTCGACGTTGGTCAGGCTCTTCAGGGTGACGCTGTAGGTCGCCAGGTCGCCCGGGGCGATGCTGCGCTCGCCGCCGATGCCGATCGTCACGTCGGCCTCGATCGCGCGCTCGACCAGGTAGCGGTAGGCCTCGGTCACGCGCTGCCCATCGGGGTTGATGACCGTCAGGTCGTACAGGCCGTGCGGCACGGCGCGCAGGTCGAAGACGGCGCGGATGTGGGTCGCGTCGAGCACCTGCCAGCGCTCCGGCTCGATCTCGAACACCCCCGGCCGGCTCAGCTTGACCAGCGCGCCGGCGGCGAAGCGGGCGCCCTCGATGTCCATCGTCACCCAGCGGTGCTCGTCGTCGCCGGTGCCTCCCTGGTCGGGCGTGATGCGGCTGATCGACAGCGGCAGCAGGTCGGCGCGCAGCGTCACCAGCGTGCCGGCGGCCAGCTGGCGGGCGCGCACCAGGACGTAGTAGTCGCCGGCCCTGGTGGTGGGGATGAAGACCTGCTGATCTGGCGAGACCGGGTTGTCGTAGGCGGCATCGAAGCTGCTGCCGCTCGGCACGTCGCCGTAGCGGATGTAGAGCTCGTTGGCGCCCTCGCCGGCGGCAGCGTCGAGGCTGACGCGCAAGGTTTCTCCGGCGCCGACCGTCACCTTGTAGAGCCTGACGTTGCCGCTGCCGAGCGCGGTCACCAGCGGCGAGGCGATCTCGAGCGGCGGCACGGTGACGGTGAACGCGCCGCCCGAGGCGACCCGGTTGTTGGCCTCGCCCGGCGGCAGGTTCAGCCCGGTGTCGGTGTAGACGATCTTCCCTTCGAAGACGTCGTTGTAGAGGTCGGGTCGGACCAGGATCCGCCAGGTGCCGTCCTTGAGCGGCGGCAGCTTGACGTCGAGCCGGCCGTCGTACGAGGCGTTGCCGGCCAGGTCGCCGGTGTGCGTCACCTTGCCGAGCAGCGTGTCGCCCAGGTCCCACTGGTTGTCGGCGGAGAGGTAGAGCGCGTCGGTCCAGCGGCCGTAGGCAGGGTTGATCGAGACGTTGGCGACCGTGAAGTCGATGCCGATCGTCTGGCCGACCTCGCCCGAGGCCGGGATCACGACGTTGGTGACCTGCAGGTCGGCCGGCGGCGGGGTCTCGATCAGCAGCGGCTGCGCCGCCGTGCCGGCGTTGTTGTTCTCGTTGCCGAACTCGATCACCTTGCCGGTCTCGCCCGACCCCCAGGCGTTTGCCGGGTCGGTGACGACGAAGACGTAGTAGGCCCCTTCGAGGTCGCGCGGCGCGGTGTAGACCAGGCTGGCGCTGTAGCCGGCGCCGGCGGCCAGGCCGCCGCCGTGCTGCACGTAGCCGAGGTAGCGATCCTTGTTGACGTCGAGGAAGCGGTCCTTGGACAGGTAGACCAGGTCGAACCAGTTGCCCTGGTCGACCGGTGTCTTGCCGCCCATGTTCTGCACGCTGTAGTCGAGGCCGAAGTTCTGCCCGGCGATCACCGAGTCCGGCACCGCGACGGCGCTCACCTGCAGGTCGGGCGGCGGCGCCAGCGTGATCGGCAGGTCGATCGAGGAAACGTTGTTGCCTTCGTCCTGGAACTCGAGCACCGAGGCCGAGCCCGAGCCGTCGACGACGTCGAGGCCGGCCCGGATCGTGCTGGGAACCTGCCGGTAGGGATCCTTGAAGGTCGCCGTGTCGGCCTTGACGATCAGGTGGAAGTCGCCGTAGATCGAGCTCGGCAGGGCGAAGGTGGTCTGGTTGGTGTACGACTCGCCCGGTTGAAGGAAGCGCGGCTTGCCCTCGGCGTCGGTCAGCGAGGTCAGGCGGACCCGGAGCTGGACTTCGGCCAGGGTGCCGCGGTCGACCACCGGGTAGTCGCTGGCGTCGAGCGACGCGTCGCGCGACAGGTAGACGCCGTCCAGCCAGGCCGGGGTGCGGGTCTCGCGCGTGCCCCGATTGGTGATCGTCCACTGCACCGTGATCGTGTCGCCCGAGGACGGCGCCGGGTCCGAGACGACGATCGAGTCGATCTGCAGGTCGGGCTCGCGATAGGTCACGTCCAGCGTGCCCTGGCTGACGTTGTTGTCGTTGCGCGGGCCCTCGAACGCCGAGTTCGCGTAATAGATGTCGCGCGCCGAGTCGTTCGACATCTGCGAGCCCAGGATCAGCTCCCGCATCGCCTGGCTGTTCACCGAGGGCGACAGCGCGTCGGCCTGGTGCTGGCTGTCCGTGATGACGTAGATGTAGTACGGGCCGTCGGTGCCGGGCGGCAGCCGGAAGCTGCCCGAAGCGGTGTAGCTCGCCCCGGCCGCCAGACCGGCGGCGTTCGAGTGCACGACCGCGCCGAGCGGCGTGGCGCGCTGGGGGATGAAGGTCGGGTCGGGGCTGAAGTAGACGCTGTCGACCCAGCCGTGGGTGCCGCCCCAGACGTCGCCCCCCTGGTTGACGACGGTCCAGGTGATGGTCGTCAGCTCGCCCGAGAAGTTGCTCGGCTGGGTCACGACCGAGGCCACCTGCAGGTCGGAGGGTCGGTTGGTGACCAGCGAATCGACGGCGCGCGCGTTGTTCGTCTCGTCGATCTCGGCGACGTCGAAGCGGGCCGGCGAGCCCGGGTTGAGGCGGTCGGTCTCGACCACCAGCCAGCCGCCGGCCACCGACGGCGCCAGCTGCACCGTCTGGGCGACCGAGTAGGCTTCGCCGTTGCCGAGCGAGCGGGTCTGCTGGTAGGTGCCGATCAGCCACTGCACCGTCGCCTTGCTGAGGTCGGGGTTGTCGGCGACCCAGACCCGGTCGGTCCAGGCGCCGCTGAAGGCGTCGCCGCGGTTCTGAACCGAGTAGCTGAAGGTGTAGCTGCCGGGCGCGCTCCCGGTCGCTTCGGCGGCGGCCTGGCTCACCACCAGGTCGGGAGGGGTGACCCCGAGCACCGTGACCGGGCGCGCCTTGTAGTTGTTGTTGTCGATCTGGGTCGCGTCGTCGGGATTGATGTTCGACGCCAGCGTGTCTTCGAGGATCGCGTCGTAGGTGTCGCTCCAGACGGTGATGTAGTACTGGCCGCTCAGCACGTTGTCGGGGATGCGTGCCTGGATGGTGCCGAGGTAGTCCTCGCCGACCGCGAGCTGGCCGGTGTGCGTGACCTGGCCGATCCGGACGTCGCCCTTGCTCGGCGACGGGCGGCGCTTGTCGACCGAGAGCCAGACGCTGTCGGTCCAGCTGTTCACCGCCGAGCTGTCGCCGCGGGTCGTCGCCACGCCCGAGTTGGTGACCGTGTAGCGGACCTCGACGCTGGCGCCGTGCACGACCTGGTCGGGCGCGACGATGGCGCCGGTGACGAGGTCGGCGAACGGCACGGCGTCGATGCGAAAGCGCGCGGCGCTGGCGTTGTTCGCCTCGTTCGGATACTCGTCGACCCGGTTCGGCCCGTCGGCGACGACGATCAGGTAGGCGTCGCCGCGGTAGCGGATCGGGATGTCGACCGAGGCCGACTCGGTGCTGTAGCTTTCGCCCGGCGCGAGCGCGGCGCCGCTGTCGATGCGGCCGACCAGGACGTCGTCGCCGCTCACCGTGCCGTCGAGCGACAGGTAGACGTAGTCGGTCCATTGGCCGCTCGTCGCCTCGGCGCCGGCGTTGCTGACCGTGAAGCGGACGGCGGCGCTGGTGCCGGCGCTGACGTTGGTCGGCACCACCAGGTCGCTGACGCGCAGGTCCGGCCGTGCCAGGAGGACGACGTCGGTCTCGCCGGTGGCGGTGGTGGTGTTGTTGGTGCGGGCGCTGCCGTGCTCGTAGACCTGGGTCGCCGAGCTGGTTCCGAGCAGGCTGTTGGTGACGACGCGCAGCCGGTAGGCGCCTTCGATCTTCGAGGGCAGCCGGACCTGCTCGGTGCGCGAATAGCGCAGGCCCGAGTCGAGGCCGCGGTCGTAGGTGAACGAGCCCAGCACGATCGCCGCGCCGATGCCGGAGATCGGCACCAGCTGGACGCTGTCGACCCACTGGCCGACGGCGCGCGCCGGGCCCTGGTTGAGCACGGTCCAGCTCAGGTCGATCAGCGCGCCTTCGTTGGCCGTCGCCGGCGCGCCGACCGTCTCGACCACCAGGTCGGGCGAGGGCGACAGCTGGACCGGCACGCCGAGCGAACTGCGCGCGTTGTTGTCGGTGTGGATGAACTCGAACGGGCCGCCGGTCGAGACGTTGAGGTAGTAGGTGCCCGAGATGCCTTCGGGCAGCGTGCCCTGGATCGTCCGCGTGTAGCCGTCGCCTTCGGCCAGCTGACCGATGTGCGAAGCAGCGCCCAGGGCCCAGCGCTGCCCGGAGCCGTCGGCGTTGCTGCTCAGCCAGACGCTGTCGTTCCACTGGCCGATGTTGGTGATGCCGATGCCGCGGTTGGCGACGCTCCACGTGACCTCGATCGGCTGGCCGCTGGCGGCGCTGCTGGAGGTCGAGACCGACTCGACGCGCAGGTCGGCGTACGGGATCGGCATCACGTCGAGCGCTTGCGCCGCCACGCCGGTGTTGTTGGCTTCCTGGCCGTGCTCCCAGACGACGCTTGCCGCATCGGTGACGACGAACACCTTGCCGTGCCGGGAGAAGGCCGGCCCGAACTGGTAGTCGATGCTGCCGCCGTAGCTCGCGCCGCTGGCCAGCGCGCCGCTGTGGCCGAGCGTGGCGAGCACGAGGTCGTCGTTGTCGCCGACGACGTCGTTGACCGAGTAGACGACGCGGTCGGTCCATGACAGGGTGCGGCCCGCGCCGGTGCCGAGGTTGCTCACCGTCCACTCGACGTGGACGCTGGCGGGGTCGTCGATCACCAGCGACGGCGCGACGATCGCGGTGACCGCGAGGTCGGCGAAGAAGTCGCGTGCCACGTCGATCGCCAGGCTGTCGGTGTTGTTCGCTTCGCCGCTGCCGTTCTCGTCGACCTGGTTGGCGCTGTCGGTGACGACGAGCAGGCGCCACGAGCCTTCGAGGTCGACCGGCAGGGTGAAGGCGAGCTGGCTCGACACGCTGGCGCCGGACCCGAGCAGCGCGTGCAGCATCTCGCCGAGCTTGACGTCGCCGACGCCGAGCACGCCGTCCTGCGAGAGGTAGATCGCGTCGCGCGTGTTGGCGGCTTCGGACGTGCCGAGATTGCGGGTCGTCCAGCTCAGCGTGATCGCTTCTCCGCCCTGCAGCACGCCGCTCGTGGTGAGCTGGCTGACGACCAGGTCGGGGCTGACGATCGCGATCGCGGTCGAACCGACGTTGTCGGTCTCGTCGGCTTCGGCGATGTAGTTGCCGGTGTCGGCCGCGACCTCCAGCCGCCAGTTGCCGGCGGGCAGGGCGGGCACGGTGAAGCCGGCCGTCTGGACGGTGCTGGCGCCGGCCGCGATCGTCCGCCGGGTCAGGCTGGCGCCGGCGTTCAGCACCCGGGTCGCGTTGATTCCGGTGGTGTCGACCAGGCGGATTTCTTCCCGGGTCAGGGCATCGGCCGGGTCGTTGCCGGTGTTGTGCAGCGTGTACGAGACCTGGACCGCGTCGCCGACCCGCCACTCGGCCGGGGCGGTCACGTTCTCGACCACCAGGTTCGCCTTCGGCTCGGCCTTGACGAGCGTGCTGGCGGCGGCGACCTCGACGTTGTTGGCGGTCCGGCCGAGCTCGTAGACGGCCGCGAAGGCGTCGGTCTTGACGATGAAGTACCTCGGCCCGAGCACGCTGCCCGGGATCAGGACATCGAGGCCGGTGCTGTAGCTCGCGCCGACGTCGAGCGCGCCCACGTGCGTCGCCGAGCCGAGCAGCAGCGCGCCTGCGGTGAGGGTGGGCGTGCTCGACAGGTAGAGCTGGTCGACCCAGTGGTTGACGTCGGTGGCGGTGGTGCCGCCATTGCCGACCGACCAGTCGACCCGGGCCAGGCGATTGGCCGAGGCCTCCAGGGGAACCGCAGTCAGGGTCGGCGCCAGGTCGGCATAGGTCGGCGCGATCGTCACCGGGCCGGAGATGCGCCGGTTGTCGGCGCGGGTATCGGGCTCCAGCACCACCGTGTCGGCATCGACGATGACGGCGATCCGGTAGCTGCCGTCGAGCCGGGTCGGCACGCGGACGTCGACGCTCTGCGCGTAGCTGGCGCCCAGCGCCAGGCCGCCTGCGTGGGCGATGTTGGCGAGCACGACGTCGTCGGCGTCGACGATCGTCGCGTCGACGCTCAGCACGATCCGGTCGTTCCAGTTGCCGGTGGCGGGCGCGAGGCCGTGGTTCTCGACCGTCCAGCTGATGTTGGCGAGGCCGCCCGAGACGATCAGCGCAGGCACCACCAGGTCGATCGGCGCCAGGTCGGCGTACGGGCGCACCGTCGCGCTGAACAGCGCGGCGGCTTCGTTGTTGGTCTCGGCGTCGCCGGTGCCGTTGGTCTCGAACAGGGCGCCGGCGCTGGCGACGTTGCTGTCGGCCGTGACGTGGACGTCGAAGGTGCCGGCGCCGAGCGCGCCTTGAGGCAGGGTGAAGCTGTACGAGCGCAGGCGCGCCTGGCCCGCGGCCAGCGGCAGCGCCGCCGCGCCCGAGAACGAGACGGCGGTGTCGATCAGCACCGGCCCGGGCGTGCCGTCGCCGTTGCGCTGGCGGATCATCACGTGGTCGAGGTAAGTCACCGGCGCAGCGACGCTGCCCTGGTTCAGGTCGTCCCACTGCAGCGTGACGACATCGCCCGACTGCGGCGCCGCCTCGAGCAGGCGGAGGTTGCGCACCACCAGATCGGGGCCGACCGCGGCCTGCAGCTCGACCAGGTTGTCGCCTTCGAGCGAGCCGCTGCTGTCGAACTCGGGCACCTCGCCGAGCGCATCGACGGTGACCCGCAAGCGCAGCGTGCCGATCGCGTTCAGCCCCTGTGGCCAGGTGAAGGCGGCGCTGCGCGCGAGCGTCGCGCCGACGCCGAGCGACTGCTGGGTGAACGCCTGGTTCAGGGTGGCGATGAACTGACCAGTGGTCTGGTTCAGGACCTCGACCCGCTCGGTCCAGTTGCCGGTCGCGACGATCGTGCCGGCGTTGCCGGTGGTCCAGCGGACCGTGACGGTGTCGCCGCCTTGCCAGTCGGCGGCCGGCTCGATCGCCAGGCCGGTGGCCTGCAGGTTGACGTAATTGACGTACTGGGCGAGCGTCGAGCTGAAGTTGGCGAAGCCGGTGTTGTTGCTTTCGCTCCCGCCGCCTTCCTTCTGCGTGTTGCCCGAATCGGTGGTGACGGTGGCGACGAACGCGCCGGCGCCGCTCGGGCCGTCGGGCAGGCTGAGGGTCAGGCTGCGCGCCAGGCTGCCGGCGGGCGACAGGTCGGCGCCTGCGTAGTCCAGGGTGCCCTGGGCGACGATCGCGCCGGTGGAAACGAGGCGGACCACGACCAGGTCGGTGAAGGCGCCCTGGGTCGCCGCGCTGCCCTGGTTGACGTCGGTCCAGTCGATCCGGATCTGCGTGCCGGAGAGGATCTGGGTGCCTTGCACCGGAGCGACCGACACGCCCTGGACCACCAGGTCCATGCCGAGGCCCTGGTCGAGATGGGCGACGATCGCCGCGACGCTCCAGGTGCTGCCGTCGGCGAAGCGGATCTGCTGCAGCGGGTTGTACGGGTTGGCGGTGTCGTTGTTGTAGAAGAAGTGGTTGACCGTGACCTTGTCGGTCGTGCCGGCGATGCTCAGCTCGAGCGAGGTGTCGCGGTTGTCCTGGCTGTTGTAGACGCGCCGCGCGATCAGGTCCTCGGGGGCGATCCCGGCTTCCAGCAGCAGGGTGTTGAGCTTGCCGACGGTCGGGTCGTACGTGGCGGTGATCGTGTCCTGGCCGTCGTCGATGCCGAACACGTAGGTGTTGTTGCCGGCGCCGCCGTTCAGGTTGTCGTTGCCGGCCGCCCCTTCGAGGCGGTCGTTGCCGGCCTGGCCGTCGAAGCTGTCGTCGCCGTCGCCGCCGACCAGGGTGTCGTCGCCGGCCAGGCCGTCGAGGCTGTCGTCGCCGCCCTTGCCGTCGATCGGGTTGGCGCCGGTGGTGCCGCGCCGGGTGTCGTCGCCGGCGCTGCCGTCGAGTGCGCCGGCGACGATCGCGGCCAGGTTCCAGGTCGTCCCGTCGGCGAACTTCACCTGCTGCAGCGGGTTGTAGAAGGTGGCCGGGTCGTCGGTATAGAAGAAGTAGTTGACGGTGAAGCGGTCGCTCGTGCCGACGATGCTGAACTCGAGCGCCGTGGCGCTGCCCGTCTGGCTGTCGTAGGCGCGGCGCAGGGCGACCTCGGCCGGCAGCACGCCGGCCTTGAACTGCAGCGTGTTCAGCTTGCCGCCGGCCGGGTCGTAAAGCCCGAGCAGCGTGTCGTGGCCGTCGCCGCGGCCGAACAGGTAGGTGTTGTTGCCGGTGCTGCCGTTGAAGGCGTCGTTGCCGGCCGTGCCGTCGAGGGTGTCGGCGCCGCTGCCGCCGGCGACCGTGTCGGCGCCGGTCAGGCCCGGGTCGAGGCGGGCGACGATCGCGTTGCTGTCCCACACCGAACCGTCGGCGAAGTTCAGCTGCTGCACCGGGCTGTAGACCGAGTGCGGGTCGTTGTTGTAGAAGAAGTAGTTGACCGTGATCTTGTCGCTGCTGCCGGCGAGGCTCAGCTCGAGGGCGGTCGCGCTGCCCGACTGGCTGTCGTAGACGCGACGCAGCACCACCTCGCCGGGCAGCACCCCGGCCTCGAGCTCGATCACGTTGAGCTTGCCGGCGGTCGGGTCGTAGATGTAGGGGATCGCGTCCTGCCCGTCGCCGTGGCCGAAGACGTAGGTGTTGTTGCCGGTGCCGGCGTCGAGCCAGTCGTTGCCGGTGCCGCCGTCGAGCCGGTCGTTTCCGGTGCCGCCGTAAAGGGCGTCGTTGCCGCGGCCGCCGCTGATCGTGTCGTTGCCGGCGGCGCCGTCGAGCACGTCGTTGCCGGTCAGGCCGTCGATCGCCTCGCCGGCGGTACTGCCGCGCAGGTTGTCGTTGCCGATGCTGCCGGCGAAGAGCAGCGACTGGATGGTGGCGAGGGTCCAGACGGTGCCATCGTCGAAGTGCACCTGCTGCACGCCGTTGTAGACGTTGCCGGGGTCGTCGCCGTTGAAGAAGTAGTTGACGGTGATCTTGTCGCCGCTGCCCAGGAGGCTGAGCTCGAGGGCGGTGACGCTGCCCGACTGACCGTCGTAGACCCGGCGCACCACCACGTCGCTGGCCAGCACGCCGGCCTTGAACTGCACGGCGTTGAGCTTTCCGCCGCTCGGGTCGTAGATGTAGCCGATGGTGTCCTGGCCGTCGCCGCGGCCGAACAGGTAGGTGTTGACGCCGGTGCCGCCGTCGAGGAAGTCGTTGCCGAGGCCGCCTTCGAGCAGGTCGTTGCCGGTCTCGCCATACAGCGTGTCGTTGCCGTCGCCGCCGGCCAGGCTGTCGTTGCCGCTGCGGCCGGACAGCACGTCGTTGCCGCCCAGGCCGAACATCGTGTCGGCCGCCGTCGTGCCGATCGAGTTGTCGTTGCCCGTGGTGCCGGCGAACAGCAGCTCCTTGATCCGGGCGATGTCCCAGACCGTGCCGTCGTCGAAGGCGATCCGCTGCACGCCGTTGTAGACGTTGCCCGGATCGTCGCCGCTGAAGAAGTAGTTGACGGTGATCCGGTCGCTGCCGCCGACGATGCCGATCTCGAGCGCGGTGAGGCTGCCGGACTGGCCGTCCAGCACCCGGCGAAGCTGCACGTCGCCGGTCAGCACACCGGGCTCGAGCTGGACCGTGTTGAGCTTGTTGGCGGTCGGGTCGTAGACGTAGCCGACCGTGTCCTGGCCGTCGCCGCGGCCGAACAGGTAGGTGTTGTTGCCGGTGCCGCCGTCGAGCCAGTCGTTGCCCAGGCCGCCATCGAGCCGGTCGTTGCCGGCCTCGCCGTACAGGGTGTCGTTGCCGTCGTCGCCGGCGAGGCTGTCGTCGCCGCCCCGGCCGGACAGGGTGTCGTTGCCGCCGGCGCCCGAGAGGCTGTCGGCGAGCGGCGTGCCGATCAGGTTGTCGTTGCCCGGCGTGCCGGCGAACAGCATCGCCTGGATCTGGGCGATCGTCCAGACCGTGCCGTCGTCGAAGCGGACCCGCTGCACGCCGTTGTAGGCGTTGCCCGGGTCGTCGCCGTAGTAGAAGTAGTTGACGGTGATCCGGTCGCTGCTGCCGCTGATCGTCAGCTCGAGCGCGCTGAGGCTGCCTGACTGGCTGTCCAGGACCCGGCGCAGGAGCACCTCGGTCGAGAGGACGCCGGGCTTGAACTGGACCGTGCCGAGCTTGGTAGGGCTCGGGTCGTAGACGTAGCTGACCGTGTCCTGGCCGTCGCCGCGGCCGAACAGGTAGGTGTCGCTACCGGTGCCGCCGTACGACATGTCGTTGCCGGCGCCGCCGTCGAACAGGTCGTCGCCGGTGCCGCCGTCGAGCAGGTCGTTGCCGATGCCGCCCGTGAGGGTGTCGCTGCCGGCCTCGCCGTAGAGGGCGTCGTTGCCGCTGCCGCCGTCGACCGAGTCGTTGCCGCCGGCGCCGTTCAGCGTGTCGTCGCCCAGGCCGCCGGTCAGCGTGTCGGCGGCGGAGGTGCCGCGCAGGTTGTCGTTGCCGGCGGTGCCGGCGAACAGGATCGCCTTGATCTGCGCCGCATTCCAGACCGTGCCGTCGTCGAAGCGGATCTGCTGCAGCGAGTTGTACGGATTGGCCGGGATGCCGGTGTCGTCGTTGTAGAAAAAGCCGTTGGCGGTGAACCGGTCGCTGGTGCCGACGATCGACAGCTCGAGGGCGCGGTTGCCGCCGAAGTCGCTGTCCGGCGCCTGCCGGATCAGGACCTCGCCGACCGCGATGCCGGGCTCGAGCTGCAAGGTGCTGGTGCGAACACTCGGCTGGTAGAAATAGCGCAGCAGGTCCTGCCCGTCGCCTCTGCCGAACTGGTAGATGTCGTCGCCGGTGCCGCTGAACAAGGTGTCGTTGCCGGCGCCGCCGTCGAACAGGTCGTTGCCGTTGCCGCCGTCGAGCAGGTCGTTGCCGGCACCGCCGGAGAGCGTGTCGCTGCCGTTTTCGCCGTACAGCAGGTCGTTGCCGGCACCGCCGTCGACCGAATCGTTGCCATCGGCGGCGCTGAGGGTGTCGTCGCCCAGGCCGCCGGTCAGCGTTTCGGCGCTCGTCGTGCCGCGCACGCTGTCGTTGCCGGTGGTGCCGGCGAACAGGATCGCCTTGATCTGCGCCGCATTCCAGACCGTGCCGTCG
>JBDTUG010000002.1:0-61075 GCA_040007855.1 Caldimonas sp. | reverse complement strand
TGAGCTGGCGCCACCGCGACCAGCATTCCTGGTACGGGTTCGATTCCTGTCGGCGACCAGTGACGGTTTTCCAGGACATTCCAGAAGATCCCAGGAAATCTGCCAAACCAAGCATCCATGCGGATTTCAGGCCGATTTCTTGTCCAAAACCGTTTCGCTGCGTATGCTTCAGTCGGGCTCAAAAAGTGGGCGGAAACAGGGGCATGTCAAAAGCGCCTCCGGTACCTGCCCCCACTTTCATGTTGACCGACGCAGCCATCAGATCCGATTCGGCCACGCCCCAGCCGGCCTCGACCAGCTTGGGGGTGACGAACTCGCGGCAGGTATCGGCTTCAGTCATGTCGGTCGCCAATCTCGTCAGCGCTCGGGGTTACTGGTGGGGCCGGCCCACAAACCAGAGAACTGGAAGGACAGTTCGCGGTGGTGCCGAATCGACACCAAGTGCACCAGGCGGCCCGGAGTTGCTACCGTGTACAGGATCAGGTAATCGCCGTGCAGGTACTCGCGCAAACGATCGGCCGCGCCTGCTGGCAGTGCAGCGAGTTGGGCGAACGCTTCGGCCGACTGCGGCGGTTGTTCGAGATAGCGCCGGCCGATGCGCGGAAAGCGCCGAAGGTTTGGAATGACTGTTGTCCGCAGTTCGGCGAGCAGTCTTTCGAATGCGAAGGCCGCGTCGGCCTCGGCCAGGAAGGCCTCGATCGCCTCCAGCCTCTCCAAGAAGCTGGCGGTCAGCTCGACGCGGAACAGCGGCTCAGCCACGCTTCCTTGCGGCCGGGGCGGCCTTCACGCTGCCTTTGCCTGTCGGGTGAGCGGGCCGGGCACGACGCTTCTGGAGCTGGGCGATGGCAGTGTCGGCGTCCTGGGTTCGCCCCGCAGCGATGTCTTCCAGCCCGCGCCGGGCGTCGTCGATGAGCAGCAGGTGGATGCGTTCGCGCTCTAGGCGGTGGTAGTAGTCCAGCCGGTCGGCGTCGATCAAGGCCACGTAGCTCTCGCCGTTCTTGGTGATGATCTTCTCGGCGCCGGCCTTGACCTGGTCGGCCAGCTCGGAAAAGTTGGCGCGCGCCTGGGTGAACGGCACCACGTCGCTGGCGGAGATGCTCATGACTGGCCTCTTGGAAATTACAGAATCCTGTGCAGTCTAAGCGCCTTTGGACGACACGGCAAACCGGCCTCACAGCGCCGGGTCAAGGGCGGGCGCAGCCCGGCGCCAGCGAACCCTTGACGCGGCGCTGTGCGCCCACACGCTGCGGCTCGCGGGACAGGCGGCTGTTCCAGCGGCCTGCCCCGAGCCCGTCCGGCGGCGAGGACTCCGGCTTTTGCATGCCGCCGCTACCGGCTCATGTCCGAGCCGCGCTTTGGGTCCGGTGGGTCGGGGCGACGCAACCAGTGCCTTGGTGATCTCGGACCAAGCCTGCATCGCAGAGGAGGGCGTTGCCCAGAAGGCCGGGCCAGACTTGCCGTCGCGCCCTTCGGCGCGCACGATGATGTGCACATGCGGATTGGCCTGGCGCGTGTGCAAGACCATCACACAACAGTGGTTCGTTCGCCAACTCGGCCTTGGCGACCTCCCGCGCGGCCTGCTGCAGCACGGGCGTCGGTGCCGACTGCCATGAACGACATGATCTTGACGCCTCCGGCGTGCACTGACCTCCGGGATGCGCGTGCCATCTAATCGCCAGCACCTGAAGATGGCGGCTTGAGAATACGTGTGTGAACTTCTGAAACGGACGACTTAGCCATTGATCCCGAGCAGCGTCCACCAGTCGCTGGCCGCGTGCAGCACGCGCACGATGGACAGACACCCCGTCTGGGCGCGGCGGATAGAAGATCAAGTGATTGTCGAAGTCCTTGATCCGCCACTTGCGCATTTCGGCAAGGTCGGGATGCCTAAGTGTGAGCGGTGCGCCGATGTGGGGCTGGTGCGCGAGATCGGTGAAAGTTCGGCAACTTCCAAGCTCGCGCTTTCTGCGAGATAGACGTAGTGGTCCACCAGGTCGCGCCTGGCGGCCTCGCGTTGTTGCACTGTCGGCATCAGCGGCGCTTTTTGCTGCGGGCTTGAATGCGGGCCAAGGCCTCCTGGCGAATAGCAGTCCAGTCCGCCGTGGTGAGTTCGGCTTCGGCGCTGTTGAGCCCCTCCAGGAGCTTGGTTTCCAATTGCTCTTCTGCCTTGCGCTTCTCATCGGCCCGGATCAGCTCGCGGACGTACTCACTGGCGCTGCTGTAGCGCCCCTGGGCGATCTGGCCGTCGACGAACTCCTTCAACGGGTCAGGCAGGGGGAATGCCCCTACCAAAGAATCCTAGCTAGGCCTGACGCGGCTTCCGCCGACCTTTGGACTCCTGTCGGCGGACCAACGAGCGATTTCAAGCGGTCCACCAAGTCCAGCGATGAATTTCGGCGAAATTCAGCGCGCTGACCTCCACGGACTGCATCGCGTGCACGCCTCGATCCCTTGACGCATAATTCGGCAACTGTCGGCGAGTTTCACGACAACTGTCCAGGAGGTATCGCGTGACCGCAGAAGCAACGCAACGTAGCAGATCAATGAAGGCCGGACTGGGAAAGGCGACTGCAGCCCAGAAGGCTACGCAGGATGCGTCACGACTCCAGCGCGAACAGCCGCCTCATGGTCCTTCGAGTCAGAAGTCGATGCTGCTAACCGAGATCAAGAAGTTCACAAAGGATCTCACGCCACTTCAGACCCACGACCGGGTTACGAAGGGGATCCGGGTGGCTGATTTGCGGCGATTCATGGGTGCATATCACCTTCTTGCCACTAGCCAAGTCCTCAAAGTGATCGGAACCAGCGAGCGTACGCTGCAGCGAGCAGCGGAGAAGGCCAAGCCGTTGGACATGAACGTCAGCGACCGGGCACTACGCCTGGCGACCGTGACATCACAAGCCATGGATGTGTTGGGTTCCCAGGAAGCGGCCGAGCGCTGGTTGTCGATCCCGGCACTGGGACTCGGCGGACGAAAGCCGATTGACTTGCTGCAAAGCACTGAGGGCACCGAGCTGGTCAAGACGTTGCTCACGCGGATGGACTACGGTGTCTATGCATGACTCCGCTGCCTGCGCTCCCGGGCGACCTGGTCGTTTGGCGGCTCGAGCGCACGATCTACGTGTCGACGTGGGAGCAGGCCGAGGGTGCCTTTAGGGTCGGAGGGCGATGGTCACCGGCGGGAAGACGTGTGATCTATACCTCCCTCGACCCAGCCACGACGATTCTGGAAGTCGCGGTTCACAAGGGCTTCGATGTGCTCGATGCCGTGGCCCACTCACTGCTCCAGATCACACTGGACGCTGCCGGTGCTCATATCGTTGATCCGGCCGATGTTCCAAATCCGACCTGGCTGCGCCCGGGCGCCGTCAGTGCAAGCCAGCAAGCGTTCGGCGCCGCGCTTCTCGATCGATATCCACTCGTTCTGTTACCGAGCGTGGTGAGCACGCACTCGTGGAACGTCTTGGTCGAAACTGCCAGTCTTTCAAGGCGGCTCAAGTCCTCAAGCCACGATAGATTCGCCCTGGACCAGCGACTTACGCCCTGTGTTCACCCGTAGACCAAGCTCAGGTCTGCCGAGCCGAGCCGAGCCGAGCCGTGAAGAGGATCGACGATGCGATCGATGCGCCGATTCAGCCGGCCCGCAGCGCCGCCCAGGCTCGCTGGCGCAGCTCGGGGCTGACCCGATAGCGCTCGCCGCGGTAGTGGCGGTCGAGCCGGTCGATCAGCGCGGTGATCGCGTTGGCGTCCCAGCCGGCCAGCCATTCGAAAGGCCCGGCCGGATAGTTGACGCCGAGCTTCATCGCCAGGTCGGCGCCTTCGGGTGTGCAGACGCCCTGCAGGACCGCGTCGCAGGCCTCGTTCACGAGCATCGCCACGGTGCGTGCGACCAGCAGGCCGGGCGCGTCACCGATCGGCTGCGGCGTCCAGCCGGCGATCCGCAGCCAGGTGCCCGCCGTTTCGCGCCAGGCGGCGCCGGCCCCGGCGGAAATGCTGTACGCCAGAGCGGCGCCCGGGGCGCCGCCGTTGCGCGCGGCGGCGAGATCGAACAGCGCCAGGTCGCGAATGCCTTCCTCGGCCGCAACCTGCGCCGCCGGCCGGCCGTCGGTCAGGCGAAGCTCGCCGCTGGCAGTCTGCAGGCCGTTCCAACGGCTCGCGGGATCCGACTCGAAGGCCACGCCCGCCGCGCCTAGCGCTGCCGCCCAGCGCTCGACGGCGACGCCGCGGCCATGCAGGGCGGCGATCGCCCCGGCCGGAACCGGCGGCGGCTCGAACGCCGCCGGCGGGCTCGCCGCCGTGGCCGGATAGGCGAAGAAGCCGCGCCCGGACTTGCGCCCATAGAGGCCGCCGTCGACCATCTCGCGTTGCACCAGCGACGGCGTGAAGCGCTTGTCGAAGAAGTTCGCGGCGAACACCGACTCGGTGACTGCGAAGTTGGTGTCGTGGCCGATCAGGTCCATCAGCTCGCACGGCCCCATGCGAAAGCCGGCGCCGCGCAGGCACGCGTCGAGCACCGCGGGCTCGGCGGCGCGCTCGAGCAGCAGCGCGAGGGCCTCGGCGTAGTACGGGCGGGCGATGCGGTTGACGATGAAGCCCGGCGTCGAGCGCGCATGCACCGGCGTCTTGCCCCAGCGCCCGCTCAACTCGAAGATCGCCCGCGCCACCGGCGGGTCGGTCTCGAGGCCCGACACCACCTCCACCAGCTTCATCAGCGGCACCGGATTGAAGAAGTGCATGCCGACGAAGCGTGCCGGCGCCTTCAGGCCGTTGGCCAGCGCGGTGATCGAGATCGACGAGGTGTTCGAGGCGATCACGCAGTGCATGCCGACGATCGCCTCGAGATCGCGGAACAGGGCGCGCTTGGCCTCGGCGTTCTCGACGATCGCCTCGACCACCAGCTCGGCGCCCGCGGCGTCCCCGAGCCGCGCCGCCGGGGCGATGCGTGCTGCGATCAGCTTCGCTTCGGCGGGATCGAGCCTGCCCTTGGCCGCCAGGCCTTCGAGCGTGGTCGCGAGCCGGGCGCAGGCGGCGTCGGCCGCGCCCTCGCGGGCATCGAAGATCCGTACCGTGTGACCCGCCTGCGCCGCCACCTGGGCGATTCCCGCGCCCATGATGCCGGCGCCGACAACGAGAACCGGCGCGTCGCGTCCGATGTCAAGACTCATGGGGACAAGGCCTGGGCAGGGAAGAGGGGGAGGTGCCCGGCCAAGCCGGGCTCCCCGATTATCGCGAACGGTGGGCGGATGCGGCGGATGCCGCGGCATGGGCAGCCCGAGATCTTCAACA
The DNA here is from genome assembly GCA_040007855.1 of Caldimonas sp. Lineage (GTDB taxonomy): Bacteria > Pseudomonadota > Gammaproteobacteria > Burkholderiales > Burkholderiaceae_C > Schlegelella_A. Next base: position 55,789 of record JBDTUG010000002.1, on the reverse strand, counting down.
CCGACCAGGGCAGCCAGTCCACCAGCGCGGCGTTCACGGACGAGCTCAAGGCGCGCGGCATCGCAATCAGCATGGACGGCAAGGGAAGCTGGCGCGACAACGTGTTCGTGGAGCGGCTGTGGCGCTCGATCAAGTACGAGGAGGTGTACCTGCATGCCTACGACTCGGTCAGCAGCGCTCGGGCGGGACGCTGCCGGCGAACAATCAGGCAGCCTGAGCGGTGAACACGAGTTGCCCACCGCGTCGGCCGTCCGGTTCGTCGCAAGCGCCGAACGACCGCCGCCGTGGACAACTCTGCCACGGCTTCACATCCGCAGAGTTCCACTTATCAAACCCAATTCCGTGTTCAGACGAATGGGGCCGGCTCTCAGCTCACCTCGACCTGCACCTCGAACAGGTAGCTCGCCAGCGCTTGCTCGACCACCGGCACGGCGAGCCGGCTGGCCTGGGGCAGCGACACGCTCACCTTCATGCCGCGCCGCCCGCCCTCGCTCACCTGAACGCGCGCGCCGGCAAGCGCGAGCTGGTCCTGGACGACCCGCGTCACCAGCCGCGCCGCGGCATCGCAGCGCAACTGCGGCTTGTAGATCTTGCCCACCGAGGTGAGCGGGATCGCGTCGACGATGTGAATCTGCTTCGGCCACGCCGGCCGCTCGCCGATCGTGTGCCGGGCATGCGCATGCAGCTCGTCCTCGCTGACGCTGGCGCCCGGCCGGAGCGCGACGTAGCAGACCGGCAGCTCGCCGGCATAGGCGTCGGGCATGCCGACCGCGGCGGCGAGAGCCACCGCCGGATGCGTGGCCATCGCGTTCTCGATCATCAGCGGATCGATGTTGTGGCCGCTGCGGATGATCAGGTCCTTGGCGCGGCCGGCGATGTGGATCCGGCCCTCGTCGTCGGCGAAGCCCAGGTCGCCGGAATTGAGGACGCCGCTCTCGAACACGCCCCGGTCGTGCTCGGGATTGCGGTAACCCGGCGAAACGTGCTCGCCGCGCACGGTGAGAACGCCGATCTCGTGCGGATCGCAGGGCTCGCCGATGCGACCGTCGGCGCCGAGCCGGCACGGCACGACACGGGTGTAGGGCAAGGCCCAGCCCACCGAGCCGACGCCGCCTTCGGCCAGCACCGCGTCGATCGAGACCAGGCCCGAGGCCTCGGTCATGCCGTAGATCTCGTGCAGGCCGCGGCCCGTGACCTCGCGAAAGCGCTCGCCGGTGGCGGTTGGCAGCGACGCGGCGCCGCAGAAGCCGGCGCGCACGGCGCCGAGGTCGGCGCCGTCCAGCGGCACTTCGAGCACCGCGCCGATCGAGGTGGGCACGGCGCCGACCAGGGTCGCGCCATGCTGCGCCACCAGGCGCCAGAAGCCCTGCACCATCGCCGGGTTGCGCAGGCCGCCCGGCGACATGATGAGCAGGCCGGTTCCGGCCAGGAAGGCGCTGAGGGCGCAGAAGATCGTGCCGCCAACGTGGAACAGCGGCAAGGTCGCGGTGAGGGTGTCGCCCGGCCGCATGTCGCCGAGCACCGCGCCACCGAGTGCGGCGACGAGCTGGCTGCGATGGGTGTGCGCCACCAGCTTGGGCACGCCGGTGGTGCCACCGGTGTGGAAGTAGGCGGCGATGTCGCCGTCGCGACCGGGCTCGCCGAAGACCAGCCGGTCGTCGGCCTGGCGCATCAGCTCGGCGTGGAAGTCGAGCACGCCGTCTTCGAGCGGCGTGCCCGGTGCGGCGACGCGCAGCAGCTTCAGGCCCGGCACGCGCTCGCGCAGCGCCAGCGCCTTCTGCCAGATGTCGAGCACCGGATGCGGCCCGAGCGCGACCAGGATGCGCGCGCCCGAGGCCTGCATCAGCCCGGCGATGTGATCGGGCTGGAGCAGGAAGTTGATCGGCACCGCATAGCCCGCGGTCTCCGCTCCCCACAGCGCGGCATGGGTCTCGACCAGGCTGGGCAGCATGTAGGCCACGCCGGGGCGCGGGCCGCCGAGCGTGGCGAACAGGTTGGCGGCGCGCCGCACCAGGCCGAGCAGCTCGCGGTAGGCGACCCGGCGCGGCTGCTCGTCGGCCGCGCCGCTGGTCAGCATGGTGATCGCGGTGCGCTCCGGATCGCGCGCGGCACTGCCGATGAAGACGTCGAGGACGCTGCGTTCCGGCAGGCGCTCGGCCAGCGTCATCCCGGCCTCGAAGCGGGCGAGGTCGTCGCGGGTGCGGATCGGGCGGTCGGCAAGCTGGACCATGGGTCGTTCCGACGGAGTGGGACTGGCGAGCCGACTCTATGGCCGCGCCATCGAATGCGCGAGAGGGTGCGCCCGAAGCGGGACATCGCGAGCGTCCGGATACGAAGCCGGCGAGCTCGCGGGTGCCCCGGCGCAGCCGCCTCACTCCGACTGCAAGCCGATCTTCTTCGCGACCGCGCCCCAGGTCTTCGAGTCGGCCGCCAACCGCGCCGCCGTGGCGGCGGGCGGATCGGCGACGACCTGCTGGTCGGTCAGGCGCAGCCGCTCCACCACATCAGGCTGCCTCAGCGCATCGGCAAGCGCTGCCTGCATCCTGTCGATCACGGCGGCCGGCGTGCCACGCGGCGCGAACAGGACGAGCGAGTAGGTGGCGTCGAAGCCGGGGTAGCCCGCCTCGGCGACCGCCGGCACCTCGGGCAGCAGCGGCGAGCGCCGAGCGCCCGAGACCGCGAGTGCCACCAGCCGGCCCGCGCGCACCATGGGCAACACGGTCGGCCCGGCAAGAAAGCCGCAGTCGACCTGGCCGCCCATGATGTCCTGCATCGCCGGCACCGGGCCCTTGTAGGGCACGTGTGTCAGCCCGACGCCGGCGACGGTCTTGAACAGCTCGGTGCTCAGGTGACCGGGCGAACCGGCTCCGCCCGAGGCGTAGCTCATCGGCCGGCTCCGGGCCTGCTTCACCAGGTCGGCCACGTTCCTTACGCCAATCGCCGGGTTGCACACGAGGGTCTGGCTGAATGCGCTGGCACGCATGACCGGCAGCAGATCGCCCGGCTTGAAGTTCAGGTTCGGATAGACATGCGGGTTGACCGTGATCAGCGTGTCGGTGGTCCATAGCCACGTGTAGCCGTCGGGCGCTGAACGCGCCGCCTCTGCCACACCCAGATTGCCGGCGGCGCCCGGCTTGTTGTCGATGATGATCGGTTGCTTGAAGACGACCTGCATCTTCTCCGCCACGCCGCGCAGCACGATGTCGCTCGGGCCGCCGGGAGGCAGCGGCACGATGACGCGGATCGGCTTCTCGGGCCAGGTGGTCTGCGCAGGGGCGAGAGACGTGAAGGCGGCCAGCAGCGCGGCCAGGCACAGCCGTGGGATCGCCCTGTGCATCGCGTCGCGACGGCAGCGCTTCGAATGCCCGGGAAGGCTTGACATCCTTTCTCCTTGTCGTGCGTGATCGTCGGCACGCGTGGCCGCACTGTAGATGTTGCCAGCCCCGGGCCTAGCGATGCTTCCCCGCATTCCAGCCTCGCGCCGCCAGGTGCCGGCTGCCGACAGCCTCGGCGGCGCCTTCCAGCGTCGTTCCCATCGAGTCGTTCCAGCGGTTGAGAAACCCGAACAGCGAGACGACGCCCAGGATCTCGACGATCTCGTCGTCGGTCCAGTGCGCCCGCAGCGTGCTGGCGATGGGCTCGTCGACGGCGTTGGGCACGCTCGCCGCCGCCAGGGCGAACTCGAACGCCGCCTTCTCTGCGGCGCTGAAGAGATCGCTCTGGCGAAATTGCCAGAGCGCGGCGAGGCGCTCGTCGCTCGCGCCGAAGCGCTTGGCGGCCAGCACGGTGTGCGCCTCGCAGTAACGGCAGCCGGCCGTCGCGCTGGCGATGTGGCCGATCAGCCGCTTCTGCTCGCTGGTGACGCGCCCGCCGTTCTCCATCACGGCCCGGTTGAGGTGCGTGAACGCCTTGGCGATCTCCGGCCGGCGCTGCATCGTCAGCACGCTGTTCGGCGCAAAGCCGAGCGTCTCGAAGAAGAACCTGGCAACGAGCTCGACCTCGGGCGAGTGATCGGCGGGCAGAGAGGCGACGAGCGGCATGGCGATCCTGGCAGAGTGAAGAAGGGGGCATTGGAGCGCAATCGTGAATGCGCGCCGCGATCCTCCGACGACTTCGCTGGCGCGATCGGCCGGTGGTGCTCGCAAAACCGTTGACCAGCTTGTCGCACCCGCCGGCCCAGGACGCCTCCTGGTCGGCACGATCTTCACGCCGTACTTCTTGTCGAAGCCGAGCACCGAGGCCATCGCCGAGGCGCAGTCGGGAGCGGGATGAGTACCGCGCCGCGCCGGCGATGGCGTCTCACGGCGGGGCTTCGACTACCGCGATGGCCGGAAACGGCGGCCAGACGCGTACTGACCGGCAAGCCCCCTCACCTCGCCATGGCCAACTTCGCCCTGATCCTCCTCTGCCTCGGCCTCGGCATCGGCCTGCGCCTGAGCGGCCGGCTGCCCGGCGACGCGCACCTCACGCTGAACGGCGTGATCGTCAACATCGCCCTGCCGGCGCTCGCCTTCGCCAGCGTGCGCAAGCTCTCGTTCGACGCCGCGCTCTGCTTCGCTGTCGCCATGCCCTGGCTGGTGTTCGCGTTCGGCGCCGGCTTCTTCCTGCTGGTCGCCCGGGCCTTCCATTTCAGCCGGGCGACGACCGGCGGGCTGGTCCTCACCGGCGCGCTCGGCAACACCTCGTTCGTCGGCCTGCCGATGATCGAGACCTTCTTCGGCCGCGAGGCGATGCACGTCGGCCTGCTGATCGACCAGCTCGGCTCCTACCTCGTCCTCTCGACGCTCGGGCTGGTGGCGGCGGCGGCGTTTTCGGGCGGCCGCGCCACCCCGGCCGACGTGCTCGCCCGGCTGGTGCGCTTTCCGCCCCTCCTGGCGATGGTCGCCGGGGCGCTGTGCACCGGCCTGCCGATCCCGGAATGGGTCGACGCGGTGCTGATGCGCCTGGCCGACAGCATCCCGGCGCTGGCGATGCTCTCGGTCGGCTGCCAGCTGCGCTTCGCCGACCTGGCCGGCAACCGCAGCGCCCTGGCGATCGGCCTCGGCTTCAAGCTGGTGTTCGTGCCCTTCCTGATCGCCCCGCTCTACCTCGGCCTCTTGCCGGAGACGATGCACGCAACCGCGCGGATCGCCATCTTCGAATCGGCGATGGCGCCGATGATCGGCGCCGGCATCGTCGCGATGCAGTACAAGCTCAACGCACCGCTGGTCAGCCTGATGCTGGGCGTCGGCATCCCGCTGTCACTGATGACGGTGCCGGCCTGGTGGTACGCGCTCGGGACGGTCTGAGGCGGGCACGACGCAAGCAGCCGATGTAAAGGTCCCTTTACAGTCGACCGCGAGATGGCTACGATGTAAAGCTTGTTTTACATCGAAAGCACGCCGCCATGAGCCGCCCACGCAAACACAAGCGTCTTTACCTCGCCGAGCTGTCCGGCTCGCTCGTCCTCTATGCGCTGGTGCTGAGCGCCACCCTCGTGGTCGGCCGGACCCTGCCCGAGGGGGCCCTGCGCACTGCCGTCAGCGTCAGTCCGATGCTGCCCTTGCTGCTCGTCGTCTGGGTGATCGTGCGGCAGATCCGCCGGGCCGACGAGTTCATCCGCAAGATCACGCTCGAGCACCTGGCGATCGCCGCCGCCGTCACGGCCGGCTGGACCTTCACCTACGGCTTCCTGGAGAACGCGGGCTTTCCGAAGCTGAGCATGTTCACGGTCTGGCCGGTGATGGGTGCGGCCTGGGGGGCGATGGCGATGCTCGACAGCCTGCGCAGCCGGTGAACAACCGCGTGCGCGAGCTGCGCACGGGCCGCGGCTGGAGCCAGGCGCAGCTCGGCGAGCTGCTCGACGTGTCGCGCCAGACGATCAATGCGATCGAGAACGGTCGCTACGACCCGAGCCTTCCGCTGGCCTTTCTGATCGCCGGCATCTTCGAAACCACCATCGAGGCCATCTTCACGGCCGATCCCAGGGAATGACATGACCCGCATGACCCGCATGACCCGCATGACCCGCATGACCCGCATGACCCGCATGAACCGCGCGATCCGCTTTGCCGCGACGCTGCTCACCGCCCTCGCCGTGACCGCTGCCGGCGCCGCCGATCCCGCCGTGCCGGCGCCCTTCGACCTTGGCTCGCTGCACGTCGAGCGGCACGGCGAGGCAGGGCCGGCGGTGATCCTGATCCCGGGCCTCGCCAGCGGATCCTGCGTGTGGGTCGACCTGGTCGCTTCGCTGCGCACCGACCACCGCGTCTACGCGGTCACCCTCGCCGGCTTCGACGGCCGGCCCGCCGTCCCGGGCGACCCGCTCGGCCTGGCCGACCGGAGCCTGCAGGACCTGATCGCGCGCGAACGGCTGACCCGGCCGGTGCTGGTCGGGCACAGCCTCGGCGGGACGATCGCGATCGCCTTCGCCGCGCAGCATCCGGACGCGCTCGGCGGCGTCGTGGCGATCGACGGTCTGCCGGTGTTTCCCGGCACCGAGAACGTTCCGGCGGCGCAGCGCGGCGCCTTTGCCGAACGGCTGCGCGGGCCGTTCGCGGCAAGCTCGCAGGAAGCGTTCGCGGCGCAGCAGCTGCAGTACATGCAGGCGATCGGCGTCGTCGCGCCGGCGACCGCCGAGACGCTGGCACCCCGAATGGCACGCAGCGACCGCCTCGCGACCGCCGACTACGCCGTGGCCCTGATGGCCCTCGACCTGCGCCCGTCGCTGCCGGCGATCCGGGTGCCGGTGATGGAGATCTCGCCCTACCTGGAAAGCGACTTCGCGCCGCGCGGGATCTCCGAATCGATGAAGCGCGACCACTACCGCGCGCTGCTCGAAGGCACGCCCCGGGTCGAGGTGGTCTCGATCGCGCCGGCGCGCCACTTCGCGATGATCGACCAGCCGGCCGCCACCCTCGCCGCGGTGCGCAGGTTCCTCGCCTCGCTCAGATAGCGGCCGGCGAGCGCACCCGGTTCGGCGCCGCGAGCGCGGAACGATCGCGGAACGCCCCCTCCTGCGCCGCTACGGGCCCGTCCTGGCCGGGCGCTACACCTGGGACGGCCGTGGCGACATCGGCTACGAGGGCGGCCCCTGGCTGTTCAGCATCGGCTCGGCTGACTGCGCGATCTGAACCCCTAACCCGGAGCCGCTCACGCGATTCGGCTCCGACCCGAACGCTTGGCCGGCCCGAACCCCTCAGGCCTCGGTGAAGTCGATCAGCACCTTCATCGCCCGCTTGCGATCGCTGGCCAGCACGAAGGCCTCGTTGGCCTCGCTCATCGGGAAGGCGCGCGTGACCACCGGCGAGAGGTCGACGCGCTTCTCGTTGATGAGTCGCACCGCGAGCGCGAACTCGTGGTGGAAGCGGAACGAGCCGCGGATCTCCAGCTCCTTGGCCACCACCATGTTCTGCGGAATGCTGACGTCTCCGCCCAGCCCCAGCTGCACCACCACGCCGCGCGGCCGCATCACCTCCAGGCCGCTGCGCAAGGCCTGCTGGTTGCCCGAGCATTCGAGCAGCACGTCGAAGCTGCCCTTGTTGGCGCTGTAGCGCTGCACCCAGTCCTTGTCGGCGGCGACGTTGATGGTCTGGCCGGCACCCAGCGCACGGGCCACCACCAGGGGCTCGTCGACCACGTCGGTGGCCACCACCTCGGCCGCGCCGTGGACCCGCGCGGCAGCGATGGCGAGCGCACCGATCGGCCCGCAGCCGCTCACCAGCACGCGCTTGCCGAGCAGCGAGCCGGCCCGCGCCACGCCATGCAGGCCTACCGAAAACGGCTCGGCCAGCGCCGCCTGCGCCATCGGCACGCCGTCGGCCACCGCCACGCATTGACTGGCGTTGCACACCAGCAGGTTGCGAAAGGCCCCCTGGACGTGCGGCATGCGCATCGCGCTGCCGTAGAAGCGCATCTCCAGGCACTGGTTGGGCAGGCCTTCGAGGCAATAGAGGCATGCTCCGCAAGGCCGGCTCGGGTTCACCGCCACGCGGTCGCCGATCTTCAGATCCTTCACGTCGGGCGCGCTGGCGGCCACCGTGCCAGCGACTTCATGGCCCAGCACCATCGGCTCCTGCAAGCGCACGGTGCCGAAGCCGCCTTGGTGGAAGTAGTGCAGGTCCGAGCCGCAGATGCCGCCCATGGCCACGCGCACCATCACCTGGCCGGGGCCGATCTGCTCGGGCACGAGCTCGGGTTGCTCGGACAGCCGCAGGTCATGCGGGGCGTGGATCACCAGGCACATGCAGCGAAGTCGCATCGTCCGTTCTCCTCATCCCGGGCCCGACGCGAGCCCCAATGCCGGCGCATGATGAGGCCCGAAAGCAGCTTGGACAGGGCGAGGAAACGCGCATCGCTGCGCGGCTCTCTTCAGGACAGGTCCGGCATCTCCTCTTGACGCCCCAATGGGTTGCCAATAAGGTGCCAGACGCCCTTCAGCATCCTGGCCCATCGACGTGAAACTGTTCGACCTGCAAGGCCGCATCGCCCTCGTCACCGGTTCCAGCAAGGGCATCGGCCTGGCGCTGGCCGGCGCGCTGCGGTCGGCCGGCGCCACGCTGGTGCTCAACGGCCGCAATCCCGACGCGCTCGAGCAAGCCCGCCAGGCGCTGCAGGCCGGCGCGGCAGCGCCGGTGCACGCGGTGCCCTTCGATGTCACCGACGAAGCGGCCGTGCAGGCCGGGATCGCCCGGATCGAAGCCGGGATCGGACCGATCGACATCCTCGTCAATAACGCCGGCGTGCAGCACCGCGCGCCGTTCGCCGAGTTCTCGTTCGAAGCCTGGCGCACGCTCAATGCCACCAACGTCGACAGCGTGTTCCTGGTCGGCCGGGCGGTGGCGCAGGCGATGATTCCGCGCGGCCGCGGCAGGATCATCAACATCTGCTCGGTGCAAAGCGAACTCGGCCGGCCGAACATCGCGCCCTACGCGGCGACCAAGGGCGCGGTGAAGATGCTGACCAAGGGCATGGCGATCGACCTGGGCAAGCACGGCATCCAGGTCAACGGGCTGGGGCCGGGCTACTTCAAGACCGAGCTCACGCAGGCGCTGGTCGCCGATGCCGCCTTCACCGCCTGGCTCTCCGGCCGCACGCCGGCCGGGCGCTGGGGCGAGGTGCATGAACTGGGCGGGGCGATCGTCTTCCTGGCCTCCGACGCAGCGAGCTTCGTCGCCGGGCACATCCTCTACGTCGACGGCGGCATCACGGCCAGCCTGTGAGCTGCCGGTGACGAGGGCCGAGCAGCCGATCCCCCCTGCGCGCGTGCCGGTGGTGGTGATGGGTGTCGCGGGCTGCGGCAAGTCGGCGGTGGCCGAGCGCCTGGCGGCCCGCCTGGCGCTCGGCTGGCTCGATGGCGACGACCTGCACCTGCCCGCCTCGGTCGCCAGGATGCGTGCCGGCATCGCGCTGGAAGACCACGATCGCTGGCCCTGGCTGGACCGCGTGGCCGCCCAACTGGCCGACGCCGTGCGGCACCCGAACGGCCTGGTGGTCGCCTGCTCGGCCCTCAAGCGCGCCTACCGGGATCGCCTCCGGCTCGCGGTGCCGGGCTTGCGTTTTCTGTTTCTGGAGGGTGACGCCGAGACGATCCTGGCGCGCATGCAAGGGCGCGATGGCCACTTCATGCCTGCGTCACTGCTCGCCAGCCAGTTGCGCACGCTGGAGAAGCCTGGCGCCGGGGAAGTCGATGTGCTGCAGATGAGCATCGACGACCCGGTGTCGGTGATTGTCGAGAAGAGCCTGCGCGCCTGGGGCCTCGAAGCCCGCCACCCGGAAGGTCGCGGATGAAGCCGCGCGGAAGAGGTCTACGCCGCCTGCGTCGTTCCCAGTTTGCCCGCACGCATTGCCCAGGCGCGGTTGATCGGACTCTCCGGCTTCCATGACAGGCGCTCGGCAACGAATGCATCGGCAAGCGCGCGGTCGCCGAGGCGGATCGCGGCTTCGGTCAGCGTCCACGAGAACATGTCGCGCTGCGCATGGCTACCGCCAAAGCGACTGGCCTTGGCGCGCAGCGGCAGCAGCCAGCCGATCGCCTGAGCGTAGTCGCCCTGACCGAATGCCGCGAATCCCTCGCACGCCGGCAGGCCGATCTCGCGGCTCATCATCGCGGCGGTTCCGGTCCCCGCTGCGGCTCGCTTCACGGTGTCGATCTGCCGCTGCTGCGCCGCACGGTTGCCGGCGCCGACGAACGCCATCATCGCGTTGACGTCGTTGAAGGCGTAGTACCCGTCGTTGATCCGGGCTGCCCATTTTTCGGCCAGGCCGTTCCACCGGTCACCCACGTCGTGGCCGAGCAGGCAAAGCCGCCACAGCAGCGACGACCCGTCGAGAAGCTCGAGCGCCTGACCGAAACCCCCGGCGGAGATCTTCTCGTCGAACACGGTCAGCGCGGAGGGCATGTCGTCGGCATCAACATGGAACAGCGCCATGTGCCACCACAGGTGGAACGCGAACATGCTGTTCGGCGCCCAGCCATCGACCCCGCTCGCGAGGAAGCCCGCCCCTTCTTCGGCCCGGCCCTGCATCTCCAATACATGCGCGACGGCATGAACGGCCCAGCCATCCTGCCGGTTCAGGGCGATCGCCTCCCGACCGCGTGCCTCACCCTGCTCGTAGTCGCCCGCCTCTTCCAGGCCGAACGCATACATGCCTGCGACGAATCCATAGCCCGGCACGCTGCGATTCCAGTGCGGCAGCACGCGCGCGATGCGATCACGCAACATGTGCGAATGACCGAGGAAGAAGTCGCCGACGTGCGCGAATTGAAGCGCCAGCAGATCGCGCGGCCAGGCCATCGACGCGCGGCCCCACAGCTCGGTAGCCTTGTCCCAGTCGCCGTCCAGCCAGGCGCGCAGCGCCGACACATGCAGGCGCTCGCGCTCATTGGCCTTCGGCGCCAGCGCTTCGGCCGCCTCGACGCTCCTGATCACTTCCGGTTCGAACGCCTTGTCGGTCGCCGTCGCCAGCGCCCCGGCGCGAAACACGTGCGCCATCGCAAAGTCCGGATGGTCGAGGATGATCCGGTCGACCTCGGCCAGCGGGTCGGCCTGATAGGCATGCAGCAGATCGCACGCCTGATCGAGTGCGTCGATGGCCTGCTGCCCGCCATATGAATGCGGGTTGCCGCGTTTGTCGAACTTGGTCATGGTCTCTCCCGATCCAGGCAGCGCACGCTCAGGTCCTCGCGCGGCCGGCGTCGCGTTCGAAGTGCGCATGGAGCGAATCCAGCACCGCGCTCATCTCGGCGAGCAGCGCGTTGTCGTCGGCAAGGCGCTCGCGCGCTCCGGCCATGATGGCCTCGAGGCCGGCAGCCTCCGCTACCGCGTCCCCGCCGACGTCGAGCTGGTGAACCATCGCCGCAATGCGAGCCAGCGCCGCGTCGCCGTCGAGGCCGAAGCTGGCGAGCAGCGTCTCGAAGGTCACGCGATCGCCGACGTGGGTGAAGCTCGCACCGTCGAAGTCGAAGCCCAGGGCCTTCTTCGGACAGTCGGCTGGCTTGGCCAGCCACTGGAAACGCGCCTCTGGATCGATGAAGCGCCGGATGAGCCAGGCGCTGGCCACCCGATCCACCCACAACCGGCGTCGAGTCGCCCAGACGCGGCCACGGTAGTCGCTTGCCTGCAGCCGCGGGATGCGCCCCTTGCTGTCATGCGGCTCGTCCGGGGAGAGCAGGCCGGCGATCCGCCGGCCCAGGTCCAGCCACCCGGCATCGGCCTCGGCAGTGGCTTCGTCCGGGAAGAAGTCGATGACACGGACCGCGTCGAATTCGCGCTGGAGCTTGCGCTGCAGGCGCGTCAGCTCCGAAGGACCCAGCGAAGCCAGCGTCCGGTTGGCACTTTTCCATGCCTTGCGCAACCCGGCGTAGTCGGCGCCCCGCGCGAACAACCGGCGGTAGGCCTGGGCCTCGGCAGCTGCGCGCGGCTGAACCGTCATCAGCCAGGCGCTGCCGCCTTCGCGAATGCACTCCTGGGCGAGCTGGAAGAGCGCCTCTTCCCGGTCGGCACCGCTGGGCAGAAGATAGGCACCGTCGCGCAGCGCCATGCAGCCGAGCGACTTGATGGCCCGCCAGATCCGCATTCGCGCGGTGGCACTCGGCGTCGGCAGCGAGACGACGAGGAGCAGCCACGGCGAAAGGCCCGAACAAGTCATGTAGCAAATACTACTTTAATGTCGAGTAAGCTACAACAATGATCGCTGCCATGCGCCTGGCGCTCGAACGGCTCGCGCTGCCCGCGGGCAGCGACCCCGGCGCGTTGCCGGTGCTTGCCGGCCGCGCCTTGCGTGCGCTCGTCGACGGCTACATGGCGGTCCTGCTGCCCGCGTACCTTCTGGCCCTCGGCCTCGGCACCCTCGAGGTCGGGGTCATCGCCACGGCGACGATGCTCGGCTCGGCGTTTTGCACGGTCGCCGTCGGCGCATGGGGCCATCGCTTTCGATCGAGCGGGCTGCTCCGCGGCGCTGCCTTGCTCATGGCGGCGACCGGGCTCGGGTTCGCCGCCTTCTCGTCGTTCTGGCCCTTGCTGCTGGTCGCCTTCATCGGCACGCTGAATCCAAGCTCGGGTGACGTCAGCGTCTTCCTCCCGCTCGAGCATGCGCGCCTCGCCGGAGCCGCGGGCGGACGCGCCAGAACTTCGCTGTTTGCCCGCTACAGCCTTCTGGGCGCGCTGTGCGCGGCGATCGGCGCTCTCGCCGCGGCCGTTCCCGACGCGTTGTCCACCCACGGCGTGTCACGACTCGCGGCGCTGCGGGTGATGTTCCTCGTCTACGGCGCCGCCGGCCTGCTCGTCTGGTGGATCTATCGTCGGGTGCCCGAGGCAGCGGCGAGCGGCGGCGTGCCTGCCGACGCGCCACTGCGCGCATCGCGCCGGATCGTCGTGCGTCTCGCCGCTCTCTTCAGCGTCGATGCGTTCGCCGGCGGCCTGGTCGTCAACTCGCTGCTTTCGCTGTGGCTGTTCGAACGCTTCGGCGTCTCGCTGGCACAGGCAGGCACCTTCTTCTTCTGCGCCGGATTGCTGAGCGCCGTGTCGCAGCTGGCTGCCCCGCTCGTCGCCAGTCGGATCGGCTTGCTGAACACGATGGTGTTCACGCACATCCCGGCCAACGTCTGCCTGGTGCTGGCGGCGTTTGCACCCAGCCTGGCCTGGGCTCTCGTGTTCCTGCTGGTACGCAGCGCCCTGTCGCAGATGGACGTGCCGACGCGCACGGCCTACGTCATGGCCGTCGTCACGCCGGCCGAGCGGACGGCTGCCGCGAGTTTCACCGCGGTTCCGCGCAGCCTCGCCGGCGCGCTCAGCCCAACGCTCAGCGGCTTGCTCTTCGCGGCGGGCTGGATCTCCGCGCCCCTGGTCGCCTGCGGTGCGATCAAGATCGCCTACGACCTGACCCTCTGGTGGGCGTGCCGGGGCGAAGTCCTGGAAGAGCATTCACCGTGACGCGCCCAAGACGACCGAGCTGCCGACCAGCGCCGGCGCGCCGAGGCCGCGGAGCTCGCGGGCCCCCTTTCGTCCGCGTGAAGCGGTGCAAAGCGGATCCCTGCCCGGGCTCACCTTCCGGCCAGACCGGCCACCACGAGGATGAGCTCGCCGACATCGAAGGGCTTCGCCAGGTGCGCCTGGTAGCCGGCGATCAACGAGCGCTTTCGATCCTCGGCGCGCGCAAACGCGGTGAGCGCCAGGGCCGGGATCCGCGCCGCCCGGGGCTCGCCGGCGCGCAGCGACCGGATCAGCTGGTAGCCGTCCATCTCCGGCATGCCGATGTCGCTGACCAGGACGGTCGGCTTGTTCGTCGTCAGCGCGGCGAGCGCCTCCGCCGCCGAGCCGAAACTCGTCACGTTCGCGCCCTGGTCCTGGAGCACCCTGGCCAGAATCTCGCGCGCATCGGGCTCGTCGTCGACGACGAAGACGTGAACGCCCTCCAGCTTGGGCAACGAGAGAAGCTCTCCCGGCGATGTCTCCGCGGTCGGATGAACGCGCAACGAGCGCTCTTCCTCGATCTGCACGATCGAGAGCGGCAGCTCGACGACAAAGGTCGACCCCTGGCCTTCCCCCTGGCTCGTGACCCTGATCGAGCCGCCGTGCATCTCCACCAGCTGCTTGCTGATCGCCAGGCCCAGCCCGAGGCCGCCGAACCTCCTCGTGGTCGAGCTGTCGCGCTGCGAGAACCGGTCGAAGACGTGCGGCAGGAAGTTGGCCGGGATGCCGATGCCGGTGTCGCTGACGGTCAGATCGATGTGGGAATTGACCCGCTGGAGCAGCACCTGCACCTGCCCGCCCTTGGGAGTGAACTTGACCGCATTGGTGAGGAGATTCCACACCACTTGCTGCAGCCGGGCGCTGTCGGCGCTGACCATTGCTTCGGCCGGGTCCAGGATCGCCTTGAGTCGAATGTCCTTGGCGTCCGCCGCCGGCCGGGCCGAGTCCAGGGCGGCCTCGACGATGGCCGGCAGCGCGACCTGCTGAAGGTCGAGCCGGATCTTGCCGGTCATGATCCTGCTCAGGTCCAGGAGGTCGTCGATCAGCTGCACCTGCGCCCGCGCGTTGCGGTCGATCACTTCGATGGCCCGTCCCACGTCGACGGCCTTGCCGCCCGTCCCGCTCCTGAGCAGCACCTGGGTCCAGCCGAGGATGGCGCTCAGGGGCGTCCGGAGCTCGTGCGAAAGCGTGGCCAGGAACTCGTCCTTGATGCGGGTCGCGCGCTGCGCCGACATGCGCGCGTCCCGTTCCGCCGCCAGGATCTCTTCGCGCCGCTGGCTGGCTAGCTCGACCGCCTCGACCCGCTTGCTCTCGGTCAGGTCGCGGCTGAGCTTGGCGTAGCCCACGAGCTTGCCCGCCTCGTCGCGAAGCGCGGTGATGGTGACGTTGGCCCATAGCGTGCTGCCGTCCTTGCGCACGCGCCACCCGTTGTCGACGAAGCTGCCCTTTTCCGCAGCGACCCTCAGCTCGTGGTCCGGCCAACCCCTCTCATTCGCCTCGGCAGGGTAGAAGATCGAGAAGTGCCGGCCGATGATCTCTTCGGCCGAGTAGCCCTTGATCCGCTGGGCGCCGACATTCCAGGTGGCGACCCTGCCGTCGACGTCGAGCATGAAGATCGCATAGTCCGAAACCCCCTCCACGAGCAGGCGAAACCGCTCTTCGCTCTGGCGCAGTCTCTCTTCGTGGTTGCGCCGCTGGGTGAGATCGCGGGTGACCTTCGCGAATCCGAGCAGCCGGCTGTCGGCGGTTCGAACCGCGGTGATGACGACATTCGCCCAGAAGAGCGAGCCGTCCTTCCTGACTCGCCAGCCCTCGTCTTCGAACGAGCCGCTGTCCATCGCCACTTCGAGCTCGTGCGCGGGCAGTCCTCGCACAAGCGCTTCGGGGGGATAGAAGCGCGAGAAATGCTGGCCGATGATCTCGTCGGCCCGATAACCCTTGAACCGCTGCGCGCCGGCATTCCAGGTGAGCACGAAGCCCTGTGGATCGAGCATGAAGATCGCGTAGTCGCGGACGCTCTCGACCAGCAACCTGAAGCGCTCTTCGCTTTGCTGCAGGTTCTCTGAGTCCTTCGGGGGACCGTGTCGTTCTTCCATCGGATGGCCTGGCGTGCGTCCTGAAAGCAGTCGGAGGATATCTTGCGCCCGGCCCGGCGTGGTGCGCCGTCGCCCGCAGCCCCAGCGCCAGGTCGTCGCGCAGGCGCGGCACCGTTGCGACTCGAAATCGCCGCGATCCGCGGTCTCGTCATCGATGGACTCCCGGCTCAGCCGTACAGCCGGTCGCGTAATGAACGCGGCCCCGGATTCGTCTAAGCTTTTCCCTCCCGAACTGCGAAGAGACCCCCATGCCAACCTATCAGAAAACCCCGGAAGCGCTGGCGGCCCTGACGCGCGAGCAATTCCGCGTCACCCAGCAAAGCGGCACCGAGGCGCCCGGCAGCGGCGCGCTGCTCGACAACCACGAGCCCGGCATCTACGTCGACATCGTCTCCGGCGAGCCGCTGTTCGCCTCGGCCGACAAGTTCGAGTCGGGCTGCGGCTGGCCGAGCTTCACCAGGCCGATAGCGCCGGCGCACGTCAACGAGCTGAAAGACGGCTCGCACGGCATGATCCGCACCGAGGTGCGCTCGGCCGCCGGCGACAGCCATCTTGGCCACGTCTTCAACGACGGGCCGCGCGATCGCGGCGGCCTGCGCTATTGCATCAACTCGGCGTCGTTGCGGTTCATCCATCGCGACGCCATGCAGGCCGCCGGCTACGGCGACTACATCGGCCAGGTGGAGGACGTGAAATGACGCAGGAACGTGCAGTGCTCGCCGGGGGCTGCTTCTGGGGCATGCAGGACCTCATCCGCAAGATGGGCGGCGTGATCTCGACCCGGGTCGGCTATTCGGGCGGCGACGTCGCGAACGCGACCTATCGCCACCACGGCAGCCACGCCGAGGCGATCGAGGTGATCTTCGACCCGGCCCGGCTGAGTTTTCGCCAGCTGCTCGAGTTCTTCTTCCAGGTGCACGACCCGAGCACGCGCAACCGCCAGGGCAACGACATGGGCGCCAGCTACCGCTCGGCGATCTACTGCACCAGCGACGAGCAGAAGCGGGTCGCCGAGGACACGATCGCCGACGTCAACGCCTCGGGCCTGTGGCCGGGCAAGGTGGTGACCGAGCTGGCGCCGGCCGGCCCGTTCTGGCAGGCCGAGCTGGAGCACCAGGACTACCTGGAGCGCATCCCGAACGGCTACACCTGCCACTTCGTGCGGCCGGGCTGGAAGCTGCCGGCGCGCTAAGGCCGCGAGGAGAAAGAAGTGACCGCAACCGGCACGCGCCTCAGGGTGCCGGCCGGGCGATCTCGCCGATCCAGCCGACCCAGCACGCCCAGAGATATCGACCCGGGCCTACCGCGACCGTGCGATCCGGCTCGGCGACCGCGCCACCGGCCGTGCGCGACGCCATCACATCGGCCATCATCGCCGCCTCTAACGAGAACGGGGTGGGCGATGCGACTTGCGATCGGGACCGGCTGGCACGTGCTCGGCGCGCTCGCCCTTGCCGGCTTCGCTGCGGCGGCACCCGCGCTTGCCGCAAGCAAGTCCTACAAGTGCATCGACCCCGTCACCAAGCGGGTCACCGTGTCGCAGTTCGCCTGCGAAGGGCCCGCCGGCCCGACCATGGCGGAGCTGGCGGCGAGCGCCGCCGCGGCGCGCGAGAAGGTCATCCAGGACGAGGCTCGGGTGCGCGCCGCCCGCGACGACAAGCAGCTGATGAACCGCTATCCGGTCGAAGCGGCGCACCGCTACGCCCACGTCGCCGACCTGCGCGACGTCGTCAGGAAGCTGCGCGCGGCCGAGGACCGATTTGCCGAGCTGATGGTCGAGCGCAAGCCGATCGAGGTCGAGATGGGCTTCTACCGGATCAAGGCACCGCCGCCCGAGCTGAAGGGTCGGGTCGACCGGAGCGATGCGTCGTTCCTGGCCCTGCGCGACGTGTTCGTCGGGCTCAGGCTCGAGATCGAGGACGTCGATGCGCGCTATCGGCTCGAGCGCGTCCGGCTGACCCGCCTGTGGGACGGCTCGGCGCCGGGGTCGATGGGCCTGCTCGCGCCGGCGCCCGCCGCCTCGGCGGCGTCCGCGTCCTCGCTGGCGCCGGCTGCGTCCGCGGCCTCCGTCGCGCGTTAGTTAGCGCGCTGCCTCGGGCGGCTGCTCGACAAACCCGAGGGGCCTCACCTCAGGCGAGCTGCAGCAGGCGCGCGCCCAGGCCGCCGAGCGTGCGTGAGCGGCCTTGCGCCTTGGCGCTGTAGAGCCGCGCGTCGGCGCGCTCGAGTAGCATGGGGAGGGTGTCGTCGGCGCTGTCGCGCAAGGCGATGCCGGCGCTGAAGGCGATCGGAAAGCCGAGCTCGCGCTCCGCGGCTTGATCCAGGTAGTCGCGCATCCGGGCGTCGAAGGCGTTGGCGGCGTCGGCGTCGGCATGCGTCATCAGGACGCAGAACTCCTCGCCGCCGTAGCGGCCGACCAGGTCGCCGGGCCGCACCGCCGCCTGCAGCGCCCGGGCGACGAACAGGAGCGCGCGGTCGCCGGCGTCGTGGCCGCGGCGGTCGTTGATCTGCTTGAAGTGGTCGAGGTCGATCATCAGCACGGCGACCGGGTGCGCGTAGCGCACGCTGACCGCCAGCTCGGTCGAGGCCAGCGCCATCCAGGCGCGCCGATTCAGCACGCCGGTGAGGCCGTCGAGCGTGGCCAGGCGCTCGAGTTCGCGCGCCGCCTCGTCGCGATGCGCCATCAGCACCGCCATCAGCGAGAGCACGGTGGTCACGTTGGCGATCACGGCAAAGGCAAGGTTCACCGGATGCGGGGCGAGGAAGGTCGGGTAGCTCTCGGTGAAGAAGGCGCCGAGGATGCCGCGCGACAAGGTGACGACCATCTGCGCGAGCAGGCTCACGGCCACCAGCCAGCGCCACTTGCCGACCGGCAGCGCCGGCTTGCGCCAGACCGCGGCGACCACGAAGGCCATCTGCAGGGTGAGCAGGCCGTTCGCCCAGCCGACCCGGAACGGGTAGCTCGCAAAGCCCAGGCAGTAGCCGAGCGGGAGCGCGATGGCGATGAGGAGGGGCGCTCGCTCGGTCGCGGCGCGGCCGCACCAGAGGTCGAAGGCGGTGGCGTTCAGGGCCAGGCCGCCGGTGATGCCGGCCATCGCCAGGGTCGACAGGGCGCGGTCGCTCAGCGAGCCCTCGGCGGCCAGTCCCGACAGCAGCAGCAGGGACCAGCCGATCGCCTGGAAGATGACGCCGGCCTGGGCGCGGCGCGCCGGCTCGTTGACCTGCCCCATCACTGCCGGCAAGGCGACCGCCATGGTCACCATGCAAAGGGTCATCGCGAAGATCAGCGTGGCGATGTCGAGGTGCATGGGGAAAAGCGCGACGACATCGGCCGATTGTCCGGGCGGCATCGCCCCGGAACGGCACCCGGACCGCAACGCGTCGAGAGACGCGCCGAGGATGAGCAAAGCTTCACGAAGTCGCCGCGAACCTTGCCGGGCCGCGTCGCCCTGCGGGGCCGGCGAGGCGCGCTCTCAGGACGCCGGCAGGTAGCGCACCGCCAGCACGCCCTTGATCGCCGCCAGGCCGGCATGCACTTCGGGCAGCACCGGGCTGTCGACGTCGACCAGGGTGTAGGCCATGCCGCCGCGCGACTTGTTGACCATGTTGTGGATGTTCAAGCCCGCCAGCGCCATTGCGGTCGAGATCTGGCCGAGCATGTTGGGCACGTTGGCGTTGGCGATCGCCACCCGGTAGGCCGACTCGCGCACCATGCTCACCTGCGGAAAGTTGACCGCGTTGCTCAGGTTGCCGTGCTCGAGGTAGTCGCGCAGCTGGTCGACCACCATCACCGCGCAGTTCTCCTCGGCCTCGCGGGTCGAGGCGCCCAGGTGCGGCAGGGCGATCACCTGGGCGTGGCCGTGCAGCGCTTCGCCCGGGAAGTCGCACACGTACTGGCCGAGCCGGCGCGCTGCCAGCGCGTCGAGCACCGCGCCGTCGCTCACCACGCCTTCGCGGCTGAAGTTGAGCAGCACCGCGCCGGGCCGCATCAGGCCGATGTTGGCGTCGTTGACGAGGTGGCGCGTCGCCTCGACCAGCGGCACGTGCAGGGTGACGAACTGGGCCTGCTTGAGCACGTCGTTGACGCTGGTCGCGCGGCGCACCTGGGAGGGCAGGCTCCAGGCCGCGTCGACGGTGATCTCGGGGTCGAAGCCGAGCACGTTCATGCCCAGCTTGATGGCCGTGTCGGCGACCAGGCAGCCGATCTTGCCGAGGCCGATGATGCCCAGCGTCTGGCCGGCCAGCTCGTAGCCGGCGAACGCCTTCTTGCCCTCTTCCACCGCCTTGTCCCAGTCGGGCGCGGCGGCGTCGAGGGCGGCGACGAAGCGCAGCGCCGGCGCGATCTGGCGCGCCGCCAGGAGCATGCCGGCGAGGACCAGCTCCTTCACCGCATTGGCGTTGGCGCCGGGGGCGTTGAAGACCGGCACGCCGCGCTCGCTCATCGCCTCGACCGGGATGTTGTTGGTGCCGGCACCGGCGCGGCCGATCGCCCGCACGCTCGCCGGGATCGTCATCGTGTGCAGGTCGGCCGAGCGGACCAGGATCGCCGCCGGGTCGGCCACGTCCTTGCCGACCCGGTAGGTCTCGGCCGGGAACCGCGACAGCCCGGCCGCCGAGATCTGGTTGATCACCAGCACGCCGAGCCGCTCAGCCATGGCTGGCCTCGAACTCCTGCATGTAGGCGACCAGCGCCTGCACGCCCGCGACCGGCATCGCGTTGTAGATCGAGGCGCGCATGCCGCCGACCGAGCGGTGCCCCTTCAGCTGCACCATGCCGCGCGCCTGCGCGCCCTTCAGGAAGGCGTCGTCGAGAGCCTCCTCCTTCAGGCGAAACGGCACGTTCATCAGCGAGCGGTCGGGCCTGGCCACCGGGTTGCTGTAGAAGGCGCTCCGGTCGAGGTAGTCGTAGAGGAGCGCCGCCTTGGCGCGGTTGTGCCCGGCGATCGCGGCGAGGCCGCCCTGCGCCTTGATCCAGTGGAACACCAGTCCGGCGATGTAGATCGCGTAGGTGGGCGGGGTGTTGAGCATCGAGTCGTTGTCGGCCTGCTGCTTGTAGTCGAAGGCCGAGGGGGTGAGCGGATGCGCCTGGCCGATCAGGTCGTCGCGCACGATCACGATCGTCAGGCCGGCCGGGCCGATGTTCTTCTGCGCGCCGCCGTAGATCAGGCCGTAGCGGGCCACCTCGACCGGGCGCGACAGGATGTTGCTCGACATGTCGGCGACCAGCGGCACGCTGCCGGTGTCGGGCACGCAGTGGTACTCGACGCCGCCGATCGTCTCGTTGGCGCAGATGTGCACGTAGGCGGCATCGGCGTCGAGCTGCCAGCTCTCGCGCGGCGGCACGCAGGTGAAGCGGCTCGCCTCGGCGCTTGCCGCGACGTTGACCTTGCAATAGCGCTTCGCCTCGGCGATCGACTTCTTCGACCACTCGCCGGTGTGGATGTAGTCGGCGCCGGCCTTGCCGCGCAGCAGGTTCATCGGCACGATCGCGTTCTCGCCGATCGCGCCGCCCTGCATGAAGAGCACCTTGTAGTCGGCCGGGATCGCCATCAGCTCGCGCAACAGCGCCTCGGCCTCGGCGTGGATGGCGATGAACTCCTTGCCGCGGTGGCTCATCTCCATCACCGACATGCCGCTGCCGTGCCAGTCGAGCATTTCCTCGGCGGCCTGGCGCAAGACGGTTTCGGGCAGCACGGCGGGGCCGGCGCTGAAGTTGAAGACGCGGGACATGGGAGGAGGCTCCAGGAGATCGGGAAGGGAGGGCGCGGCGGGCGGCAGACGGTGCGATCGCCGCAATGTTAGGCGCCCAGGCGCAACGCGCCGCTCGGCACCTCACAAAGCGCCGCTCGGCAGCTCGCGAAGCGGCGCTCGGCAAGGCGCGACGCGCCGCTCAGCCGGCGTGGGCCGCGAGCGCGGCGACGAAATCGGCGGCCGACGAAGGCGCCTCGAGACGGGCCGCGGCATGGCGCGGCGCCGTCGCCTGGAGCGTGCCGTAGAGCGCCCGCAGGCGCTCGCGGGCGTCGAGCAGGAGGCGCTGTGCGGCCTGCTGGTCGAAGGGGTCGAAGCCCATCGCCGAGCCCGGGCTCGCCGTCGCCCCGGCCGGCAGCGGCGCCGACAGGTCGCGCAGGTTGAAGCCGTAGCGGCCGTAGTGACGCGGCAGGTGCGGCAGCAGGCGGATGAAGCGCGCCCCGCGCAGCTCGGCCAGCAAGGCCCGCTCCTCGTCGAGGAAGCCGCGCGGCAATGGCTCGTGTGCGTCGGGCGGCGCGATCGCCAGCCAGTAGCCGAGGTTGGCGTGGCGAAACCGCTCGATCGCGTCGAGCGTCGTCTCGAGCGCCGCCGGCGTGTCGACGGGCAGCGCCGCGAACGGCGCGTCGAGGGTGTGGCCGAAGGGCTCGTGCAGGCCGGTCGCATCGGCGTAGGCCAGGATCGCCGCCGACCGCGCGGCCATGCCGGCCCAGCGCTCGGCGCTGCGCCCGGCCGCCTGCGGTGCGCCGCCGGTCGCCGCGATCGTCGTTGCCAGCGCGTCGATCTGCAGCGACTCGCTGGGCGCGCCGCGCTCCACCAGCGGCGCCACCATCGCCATCGCCTCGTACAGCAGCGCCTTGTCGTCCGGCTCGACCCGCCCCCCCAGCCAGCCGATCAGGGTGCGCGCATAGCCGCGGCCGAGGGCGACCGGCAACTGGTCCTCGATCTTCTGCAGGGGCTGGCCGTGATACAGGTTGTTGATGCTCGCGAACAGCAGCCGGTGCTGGCGGATGTCGAACGGGCCGCGGTCCTTCAGCTGCAGCCAGACGTGCTGGAGCAGGAAGGCATCGGGCAAGGTCCGCATCGACTGCTCGACGACGGCGTGGACCAGCGCGTAGGGCACGGCGTAGTCGGCGCGCCCCGCGGCGCTCAGCAGGCGGGCGTGGTCGACGTCGCCCAGGGTCCAGAACATCGCCGCCAGCTCGTGGCGAAAGCTGCCCGACCCGGGCCCGGCCGCGCCGTGCAGCGCCCAGGCCAGCTCGGCGATCGCTTCGTCGCGCAGCCGGTCGGCCTCGGCGAGCACGCCTTCGTACTCGGCGACGACGCCGCGCAGGGTCGGATCGAGCGTCGCCCCCTTGGCCGCCTCGACGAAGCCGGCGGCGCTGCCGGCCAGGTAGCGCGCAGCCTCGAGCGCCTCGGCGCCGACCAGCCGGCGCGCCGCCACCAGCGGGAAGAAGTGCCAGCCGGGGTGATGGCCGGTCCACGGCTGGAAGAACAGCTGCTTGCCGAGCGAGCCGATCCAGGCGGCGAGCGCCTGCACCGCGACGATCGCGGCCGCCACCGGTTGGCTCGCCGCGAGCGCCGCCGACGCCTCGGCCGCGGTCGTCCACGGCCCGCCACCGGCCGCCTGGCCGCGCTCGACGATCACCTCGAGCGAGGCCGCGAACGCCGCCAGGTCGGGCGGGGCGAGTGGCAGCGCGAGCGCGGCCACCGCGGCATGCTCGGGACGCGCCCAGAACGCCGCCAGCGCGGCGCGCACCTGGTCGGGCAGACCGCTCGCGCGCATCGCCTCGAAGCGGTGGTCGCGCCGGAACAGAAGCTCCAGCAGGGCCGCGAGATAGGCCTCGTGCTCGTCCACCGCCGCCCCGCCGCTCCGCCGACGCTACGCGCCGATGAACTTGAACACCGCACCGAGCGCGCCGTTCGACAGCTTGTCGAACTCGACCGTCACGCCGGTCTTGTCGGCCTTGAACTTCTTCAGCTTGACGACCAGCAACAGCAGGGCCGCCGCCAGGATGCTGGCCGTGCCGACAAACAGCATGCCGCCGCGCTGGCGCCAGGCCTGCTCGATCGCCGCGGCGATCGCCGGCTCGCCCGCGAGCTGCTGCAGCAGCAGGGTGGCGACCGGGCGCGAGAGCTGCGGCTGGCGGACGATCCGCTCGGCCGCCTTGCCGTCGAAGCCGCGCTCGTCGAACGACGCGGCCAGCGCCTGGGTGAGCACGCTGGCGGGCATCTGGCCGACGGCCACCGGGCCGCCGCCTTCGCCGCCGCCTTCGAGCACGAAGATCGCCGCGTCGACCAGCGCCGCGAACTGTGGATCGGTGAGCGCGTCGAGCTTGTTCCAGTCGAGCGGCGCCGCCGCTGCGGCGGGCCCGGGTGTGTCGTTCATAACCAGTCTCCTCGCAATGCCATGACACCGAGCCGCTCGGGCGCGCTGCCGAAAGGGCCCTCGAGCATGCGCCGCATCGCGCGCCGCATGGCCAGGGCCTTGGGCAGATCGAGATCGATCCAGCCCTCCAGGAACGCCTCGGTCCATTGCTGCACCGCTGCGATCGGCGCGTCCCACATCGGCGCAAGCACCGAGGCGGAACCGATTTTGAGCCAGGTCTCGGCCAGGCTCGCCGGCTCGTCGCCCTGCAGCACGCGGCCCCAGCCGGCCGAGCAGCCGAGCAGCATCACCAGCTCGCTGTCGATCGCCGCGTCGATCTCGAGCTCGGCCGCGGCGAAGACCTCGGCGGCGTCGCCGGCGCCGATGTTGCGCGGCACGCGGCGCAGCGGCAGGTCGCCAAAATCGAAATAGCGGCCGCCGTGCAGCGGGATCGCGCGCCGTGTGCTGCCCAGGGTGTCGCGCGCGACCAGCAGCCCCGACAGGCGATGGTTGGCCGCATCGACGAAGCCGTGCGCCATGACGCACAGGGCCGAGGGCATGTCCTTGCGCGTCGCGGCCTTGAGGGCGGCGCGGCTGTACGGCCAGCTCGGGTTGGTGAAGAGCCTGCGCTCGCCGCTGAAGTGGCCGGCGACCTGCTCGCAGGTGGCCAGGAAGGTCGGGCTCAGGTCGCCGAGCACGTCCACGCCGCCGCTGTACACCGAGCGCACCGGCGCCGGCTCGTCGGCCGGGTTGGCAGCCGCGCCGTCGCAGCGCCACGCCGCCGGGTTGCGCCGGCGCGCCGGGTTGCGGCCGACCGAACGGATCGCGCGCGACCGGCTGCTCGCATAGGCGACGCCGGCGACGGCGCCGAGCGGGCGGGCCGGTTCGCCTCCGCCGCCTGCGACCTCGACCAGGTGGAGCGGCAGGTCGTGGGCCGGCCCGTGCGGCACCAGCACCAGCACGTCGGGCGCGGGCGCCAGCTCCGCGGCGGGCAGGAAGGCCCGGCCCCAGCCGGCGCAGAACTCGGCCAGGCGCGGCGTCTGCCCGGTGGCGATGCGCATCGGATCGCGCAGCTCGGCGCGCAGGGCGTCGATCTTCGGAACGAGCTCGAGGGTCGGGCCGACCGCGACCCGGCGACGCTCGCCGGCGGGCGTCGTCCAGATGGCGGCGATCTCGGCCGCGCCGACGGCGAGCTCGAGGCCGGCCACGCGCAGGTCCGACACGTGGGTCGCCGCGGTCACGGCGCCTCCAGCAGATCGGCGAGTTGCTCGAAGTCGCGGGCGACGAGATCGAACTCGCCGTCGACGACCGCCGGCAACACCGTGGCCGGCCCGAACTCGAGCGGCCGCGGCACGTAGGCCGTGCGCAAGCCGTTGGCGCGCGCGGCGCGCAAGTCGAGCGGGTGGCAGGCGACCAGCATCAGCTCGGCCGGCGCAACGTCGAGCAGGCGGGCGCAGCCGAGGTAGGTCTCGGGATCGGGCTTGTAGTGGCCGAACAGCTCGGCGGAGACGATGCAGTCCCAGGGCAGGCCGCCGTGCTTCGCCAGCTCGGTCAGCAGCGAGAAGTTGCCGTTCGACAGCGTCGTCAGCGTGCAGCGGCGCTTCAGGCGCAGCAGCCCGGGCACGGCGTCGGGCCAGGGCGGCAGGCGATGCCAGGCGCGGTTGAGGTGGTCGCGCTCGGCTTCGCCCAGGGAGCCGAGGCCGTGCCGGTCGATGATCTGCTCGAGGATCATGCGGTGCAGCGTGTCGATGTGCGACCAGGGCAGCTCGCCCTTGCGCACCTTGTCCATCGCCGGCATGTAGCCGGCGCGCCAGGCGTTGGCGAAGGCCGGCCAGTCGCCCGCGAGGCCGTGCAGCGCCGCCAGCGCGGCCGCCTCGCGCGCCACGCCGCCATGCCAGTCGACGACGGTGCCGAAGACATCGAAGGCGAGTGCCTTGGGCGAGCAGGCCGAGAAACGGGACAGGCCGGTCATGGCCGCATTTTCCGGCAGCGAGGGCTCGAGCTCACGGTGGTGCCCCGGGCCGTCGCCCGCAGAGGCCGCCCACCGGTCAGAAATATGAACGTCTGACGCCTTACTGGCAACCCTCTCCGGACCGATCGAGGAGCGGGCGCCGGGCGCCGCGGTTCGCTGACGCGGGCTTTCGGCAACCTGCGGAAACACCCGGGGACAAGGTCGGGCTCGCCGGCTCGAACATGCTTTCCGAAGCGGTCCACCGGACCCATCGCGCCGGCACCGGATCAGGTGCCGCAGTAGGTCTGGTAGCAGGCGGTGACGTCGGCGGCCGCCGGCTCGGCGTAGCGGGCGTTGTCGGCGCTCTCGTCGAACGGCTGGCGCAGCGCTTCGAGCAGGCGGTCGAACGGGCCGAGGTCCTCGTGGTCGGAGGCAGCGGCGAGCGCTTCCTCGACGCGATGGTTGCGCGCGATCAGCCAGGGGTTCACGCGGCGCATGCGCGCGGGACGCGTCGCGGCCGTGGCGGAACTGCGCTCGGATGCGCCTGCGTCGTCGCGCGCGCAGCGCTCGCGCCAGCGGGCGAGCCAGGCGTCGAGCCCGCTCGCGTCGGCGAACAGCGCGCGCAGCGGCGAATCGTCGCCCGCGGCGGCGTCTGCCAGGCGGCGCCAGGCGAGCGTGAAGTCGGCGCCGCCGGCGTGCAGCAGGGCGAGCCAGTCGTCGGCGAGCACCGTGTCGGCGACGTCGTCGGCAGCGTCCGCGGCCCGCAGACCGAGCTTGGCGCGCTCGCCGCTCAGCAGGTGGCGGCGATGGACGGCCGGGAAGGCGTCGACCACCCGCATCGCCTCGGCCAGGGCCTGGTCGTCGTCGTCGGCGAGCAGCGGCAACAGCGTCTCGGCCAGCCGGGCCAGGTTCCAGCGGGCGATGTTCGGCTGGTTGCCGAAGGCATAGCGGCCCTGGGCGTCGATCGAGCTGAAGACGGCCTTGGGGTCGTAGGCCTCGACGAAGGCGCAGGGGCCGTAGTCGATCGTCTCGCCCGAGATCGTCATGTTGTCGGTGTTCATCACGCCGTGGATGAAGCCGACGTTCATCCACTGCGCGATCAGCGCCGCCTGGCGCTCGGCGACGCGCTCGAGCAGGCCGAGAAAGCGGCCGGGCGCGCCGACCAGATCGGGGTCGTGGCGGGCGATCGTGTACTCGGCGAGCTGGCGCACCCGCGCCGCGTCGCCGCGGGCGGCGAAGAACTGGAAGGTGCCGACGCGGATATGGCTGGCCGCCACCCGCGTGAGCACGGCGCCCGGCAGCACCCTCTCGCGAAACACCGGCTGGCCGGTGGCCACGACCGCGAGCGCGCGGGTGGTCGGGATGGCGAGGGCGTGCATGGCCTCGCCGATCAGCGCCTCGCGCAGCATCGGCCCGACCGCCGCCTTGCCGTCGCCGCCGCGCGAGAACGGCGTGCGGCCCGATCCTTTGAGGGCGATGTCGCGGCGCCGGCCGGCGCGGTCGATCACCTCGCCGAGCAGCACCGCGCGGCCGTCGCCGAGCTGCGGCGAGAAGCCGCCGAACTGGTGGCCGGCGTAGGCCTGGGCGATCGGCTCGGCGCCTTCGGGGACGGTGTTGCCCGCGAACAGGTCGGCGCCCGACTCACCGGTCAGCGCTGCCACATCGAGGCCTAGCTCCTCGGCCAGCGGCTCGTTGAAGAACAGCGACTTCGGCGCCGGCACGGCTTCCGGGCGCCTCGGCACGGAAAAGCCCTGGAGGTCGCGGGCGAAGGTGTTGTCGAAGGTGAACAAGGCGGTGGTCACTGATGCCGGACGGCAAGCAAGTGTGAACCGCTTCGCTCATCGATTGGAGGCAGGGGCCTCTCGTCGGGGCCCGCCGGGCTCGCCGGGCTCCTTCAGTGCGCGCAACCGCGCGCATCTCCCCGGGCGACTCCGGCGCTCTCCTTCAGGAACGCCAGCAAGCCATCGGCGCCGAGCGCGTACGACAGGCGCCCGGCCTGCTTTTCGTCGAGCGCGATGAAGGTGTTGACGCCCACCACCCGGCCGCACATGTCGACCAGCGGGCCGCCCGAGTTGCCTTTCAGGATCGACGCGGTGTGCAGGATCAGGGATCCTTTGCCGGGGCGCTGGGTCAGCGACTGGACCGACCCCTGGGTGAAGTTGAGGTCGGGTGCGGCGGTGCCGTCGCCGGACATCAGTCGGGCGTAGTCCGGGTCGGCCCGGATGGCCAGGCCCGGGTAGCCGGCCACCACGACAGCGCTCAGCTTTTCGACCTGCGTCCCGACCCCGAGGAAGCCCGGCCCCGATCCGTCGTCGAGCCGAATCAGCGCGAAATCGGCGTCGCCGGGCGAAGAGCCGGCCGTCACTCGAAGCACCGTGGCCCGCCGCTTCATGCCGAGCGCGCGGCTGGTGACGAAGACGTTGCCGCCGGCCGCGGCCTCGACGACGTGGCGGTTCGTCACCAGCAGCTTGTCGTTGATGAAGAACCCGGTGCCGGTGCCCTTGTCGGTCAGCACCAGCGCGGTCGCCTGTTCCAGCTTTTTCGCCAGCTCCGGCCCGCTCATCGCCGCGAGGGCGTCGCCGCTGCGCGAAGCCTCTGCAGGGCCCGACGCCGGTGCCGGGCGCGAGGCCTGCGCTTGCGGCAAGCCTTGCGGGGCCGACGCCGCGGGCAGCGAGCCGTCGGGTTGGCCGTCCGTCTCGGCACCACTGACCGGGCCTCCCGGCGGCAGCTGCAGCCGGCCCTCCGGCGTCAGGCGGACGGTGCCGGGCGGGCAATCGGCTGCGTCTCCAGGCGTCTTGCGCGCCTGCTCGATGTCGAGCTCGAGGCGCCGATTGGCCTGCACCAACTGGTCGAGCTGGATGCGCTCGGCGCCGGCCGCGTCGGCCCGCCTGACGGAGCGCAGCCCTTCCTGGTTGTCGCCACTGCAACCTGCCGTCGCCGCCAGCACGCAGAGGAGCGCCGATGCCGCCGCGCGGGCCGCGCCCGGGGGCCGGCGAACGCTCCTCGAGCAGCACGCGAAAGTCGCCGATCCGGCCGGTTGACGCAAGGTGTGGGACCCTTTGACCTCTTGCGCCTCAGGGTATCATCAAACCGGTCCTCGGCACCCCTAGCCGGACTGTTTGGGACGCATCTGCCCGTCCCTGAAAAGAACAGGAACGTGCCGTGAGCGAGTACCGGATCGCAGCGACCTTGGCGCAGGGCTACCGCCAGTTGGGCCTGCAGGGGCAACCGCTGATTTCGGCCTACGCGCAGATGACGCAGATCCTGCGCAACCGCCTCGGCCGCGAGCATGCGGACCTCTTCGCCCGGCCCAACGTCGACCCGGCCAGCGGCGCGATCGAGTGGCTCTCGCCGCACGCCGGAGCCGCCCGCAAGGTGGCGACGCTGCCCGAGTACGAGCGCGCGCCGGTCGAAGCCCTGGCCGCTCAACTGATCCGCGAAATCCGGCAGCTTGCCGACAAGCTCAGGCGCGAGGGTCCCTCGGCGGAGCTCGTCGGCAAGATGCTCGAGCTGGCGGTCGATCTCCCGCCCGGCGACTGGCTGTACGAGATCGAGGGCAAGCCGATACTGATCATGTGGGGACACGCGCCGGAAGCCGCGGGCACGGCGACAGTCCCGGCGACGGGAAATGGCATCCCGCCGGCCGCGGCGACCGCCGCCGTGGCGGCGACGAACGCCGCCACGGCCACCGTCCCGGTGCAAGCGCGCCGCTCCGCGTGGCGACGCTGGTGGTGGCTGGGGCTGCTGCTGTTGCTCCTGCTGGCGCTGGTGCTGTGGTGGTTCTGGCAAAGCCGCGGCGAAACCGACACCATCCTCGGAACCCCCCGCGCACGCTCGGCAGCCATCGACGAAGCGCTCGCCCGCCAGCGCGATCTGCTGGCCGAGCTCGAAGCGCTGCGCAAGAGCGCCGGACCTCCCTCCTCGGCGTGCCTGCGCAGCGATGTCGTCCGGATCATGCCGCCGGGGCCGGGCCAGGCGCCCGATGCTTCCGTGCCCGGCCCGGCGGGCCCCGGCTCGTCGGCACCGGGTGGAGTCGAACCGAACCTCCCGGGCAGCCCGCCCGGCGACCAGATTCCTTCGCCGCGCACCGGTCCGCTGCCGGGTGAACCGCCCCGCGGCGAGCCGACGCCGGGCGAGCCGCCGCGCGGCGATCCGACGCCGGGCGAAGCGTCCCGCGAGGGCGCGCAGCGAACCGTGCCGCCGCGCACCGATCCGCCCGTGCCGCCCAAGCCGGAAGACACCCTGCAGCTGCCTAAGACGCCCGACGCCAAGCTCGGCTTCCTGCGCGGCGACTGGCGCGGCGGCCCCGGCCTGACCGACACCAGCGGCCGGCCGATCGATCTGTCGCTGTCCTTCGGCGAGGCCGGCAAAGGCTCGGTCACGATCCGCAGGCCCGAGGACGGTGCGCTGTGCAAGGGCCCGGTGCAAGGGGCGATGCGCGGCGGCAAGCTCGACGTCGAAGGCAGCGGCTCGGTCACCTGCCAGGGCGGCGGCAACTTCGCCCCGCCGCACTTCGAATGCGGCCGCGACAGCCGTGGCCAGACGATCTGCAACGGGCTCAACAAGGACGGCTCCAAGTATGAGATGGACATTTCCAAGGTGCGCTGAGCCGGCCGCGCCCCGGTCGGGTACGCGCTCGGGATGAGTCAGCCCGGCACGGTCGGGCCGCTGCTGGCGCAAGGCCCTGTCGACCGCTACCGTCCGATGGGCGCGTTCGGACGTCCTGCCTATGAAAGCCATGTCCAGCTGCGGGCTGCGCTGCTGGCGCGCCTGGGCCTGCAATACGCGAACTACTTTTCACGGCCGACCTTCGACGCCGAGCAGCGCAACATTCGCTGGACGGCGGAGACGAGCGGCGCGGTCAGCGCCTGGAGCGCGCTCGGCGCCGATCGGCGCCAGCAGCTGGAGCCGGTCCTGGCCGGGATCCGCGACAAGCTGCAGGCCTATGTGAAGGAGCTGAAGGGCGACGCAGGCGCGCCCGCGAAGAGCGGCGGTCATGCGCTGGCGAGCCTGATCGAGCAGGCGACCAAGGTGCCCGACGAATCGCACCTGCACCTCGTCGGCGAGCAGCCGGTGCTGAGCTTCTGGGGCTTCGAGAACCAGACCGGGTCGAGCATCGACGCGGCCCTGCTCGCGCAGGCCGGCAGCCGGGGACCGATCGAGGCCGAGGTCGTCACGCCGCTCGTCGCGCCTGCCGTCGCGCCCGCGAAGGAAGAAGAACGCCGCGCCGGCTTCGCCTGGTGGCGCTGGTTGCTGGCCCTCCTGCTGCTCTTGCTGCTGGCGCTGCTGCTGCTCTGGCTGCTGCGCTGCACCGCTCCGGTCTCGGGCTGGTTCGCAAGCGATGGCTGGGCCGTTCGCTGGTGGCCGGAACTCGCGGTTTGCCGGGCGCCGCCGCCCGGGCCGCTGGGCCTGCCCCCGACGCCGGACCCGGAGCCCCTGAAGCCGCCGGAGGTGCCGCCCGAGCTGCCCAAGGTCGAGCTGCCCAAGACGGTGCCGGCGGACCCGCGCCGGATGACGGTTCCCGAGGAGGCGCTGCGTTCCGGCGACCTGTCCTTCCTCGCCCACAAGTGGGAGCTCGGGCCGCGCATGGCCGAGGTGACGCCGGACGGCACGAGGCTCGGTGTCATGATCGACACGTTACGGTTCGATGCGAAGGGCCGCGGCGTCTACGAATCGATCCGCGAGAACGGCTTCGGTCCCTGCCGCGGCCCGGCGCGCGCCTGGATCGAGAACGGCAAGTTGCGGATCGAGACCGAGACCTGCGTCGGGCGCCAGCGCTCGCTGGTCGGCAAGAGCATCGAATGCGAGCGCCTTGCCGACGGCACGACGAAGTGCTCCGGCCGCAATACCGGCGCGGCGTTCAAGGGGTCGGTGTCGGAGCGGTTCCGGGCCTGGCTGACGATGAGGGAATGAGAGCACCATGCCACTGAACCAGTTGCTGCGTTACCCGGACATCGTGCCGTTGATCCCCGGCACCGGGGTGCAGTTTCTCGACTTCGGCTTCGGCATCGAGAAGAACACGCCGGTTCCGCAGGAGTGGGGCGTGCTAGACGCGAAAACCCAGTTCGACAACGGCCAGGTCCCGCAGCTGGTGCGCCGCGGCGACGAGGAGAGCACGCGGACCGAGAACTACGTGCTCGAGGTGCGCGACCTGATCGAGACCTTCGACCGCGTCTGGCTGCCGATTCCGCTGTTCCGGCGCGAGCTCTCGGGCGGCTTCTTTCGCGGGCCGCTCAACTGGGCCCGGATCTACTGGGTCAAGCTCGCCCAGCCCGATGCCGACGGCCACCCGTATCGCCTCGTCCTCGCGCTCGACACGACGCTGCTCGAGTTCGTCGACAGCGACGCCTACCTCGCACCATCGCCGGCCGACGCGCGCAACGGCCGGCCCTTCGCGCTGCCCGGTCACGACGAGCCGATCGACTGGTTCTATCGCGACGGCTGGCTGAAGGACTGGTGCCTCGAGGCCTTCAAGGACATGCACGAGCGCGCCGAGCGCAGCCGGCGCGGCGGCTATGCGTTCAAGCCCTTCACCCCCGACGAACTCCACGAACGGATGCAGGGCTCCAACGAGCACCTCGCCCGCTACAAGGCGCTGATCGACCTGCTGCACAGCCTGAACGTGCTGCCGTCGTTCGTCTTCGTCGACCGCATCACCGACCCGCGACCGGACCCGGTCGACGTCGACCTGGTGCTCGACCTCGGCAATTCGCGCACCTGCGGCCTGCTGATCGAATCCGAGCCCGATCAACCGAGCGTCGACGTGAACAAGGCCTTCCGGCTGCAGTTGCGCGACCTGAGCCGGCCCGAGCAGGTCTACGACGAGCCGTTTCCGAGCCGCTTCGAATTCGCGCGCGCCCAGTTCGGCCGCGACCACCTCTCGCTGCGCAGCGGGCGTTCGAACGCGTTCGACTGGCCGACCGTCGTGCGCGTCGGCAACGAGGCGGCCCGGCTGGCGGCGCGGCGCTCCGGCAGCGAGGGCGCCTCGGGCCTGTCGAGTCCGAAGCGCTACCTGTGGGATGGCGACCAGCGCCGCGACTCCTGGCGCTTCAACGCCAGCGGCCCGGCCGGCGAACGCTCGGACATCGCGACCGGCGTCGCCTTCACGACCCTCGTCAACGATTCGGGCGAACCGATCCACCGCCTGTCGCAGACCGACAGCGCGCCCGATCAGCTGTTTCCGTCGATCCGCGCGCTCTATGCGCGTCGCCACCTGACCGCGTTCGCGCTGTCGGAGGTGTTCGTGCAGGCGATCTCGATGATCAACTCGCCGATGCACCGGCTGCGCCGAGCCGCCAACGCCAGCCTGCCGCGGCGCATGCGCCGCATCATCCTGACGATGCCGACCGCCATGCCGGTCGCCGAGCGCACGATCCTGCGCCAGGAGGCCGAAGCCGCCTGCGACCTGGCTTGCCTCGCGCTCGGCCTGGCGCAGGTCGACTACGCCGACGACGGCACCCAGCGCCTGGTGTTCTCGCCCGAGGCCCGCGTGCTGCGCAACGGCGTGCAGGGCGGCCCCGAGGTCATCCTGCGCTGGGACGAAGCCACCGCCACGCAGGCCGTCTACCTCTACACCCAGCTGGCGCAGAACTATTCGGGCGACGCACGCGCCTTCTTCGACAACGTGCGCCACCCGGCCAACCAGGCGGATCCGGAGACCCGCGACACGCTGCGCATCGCCACCATCGACCTCGGCGGCGGCACCACCGACCTCGTCATCACCCGGATCGCTGCCGAGGGCCGGGGGGCGCACGTGACCCTGCTGCCCGAGCAGCTCTTTCGCGAAGGCTTCACGCTCGCCGGCGACGACGCGCTGCAACGCGTGGTGCGCGAGCACGTGATCGAGACCATCCGCCAGACCTTGCGCCAGAGCGGGCTCGGCGAAGGCGCCGACTACGTGCTGACGCAGCTCGTCGGCGGCGACCGCGGCAACATGACGGCGATCGAGCAGGTGCGCCGGCAGCAGTTCGCGGCCCAGATCGCGGCGCCGATCGCGCTCGGCATGCTGCAGGAGTACGAGTCGTTCGACCCGCTCCATCCGCAGCCGGTGACGACGCGCGCGTTCGGCGACTTCTTCGACGCCGATTCGCGGCCCGCCGACGAGCTGATCAGGCACTTCAACACCGAGATCGAAAAGCTCGCCAACCGCCCGTTCGACCTGCGCCAGCTGACCTTCACGATCGACCTGCCCGATATCGACCGCACCGTGCGCAGCGTCTTTCTCGAGATGCTGCAGGCGCTCGGCGAGATGGTGAGCCGCTATCGCTGCGACGTGCTGATCCTCTCGGGCCGCACCTCGCGCCTGTCGGCGGTGCGCAGCATCCTGCTCGAAGCCTGCCCGCTGCCGCCGCACCGGGTGATTTCGCTGCACCAGTTCCGGGTCGGCCAGTGGTACCCGTTCCGCGACTACCGCGCGACCGTCGGCGACCCGAAGACGACGGCCGCGGTCGGCGCGATGATCTGCCTGCTCGGCGACGGGCGGCTGCACAACTTCAACTTCCGCTCCGACAAGCTCGAGCCGCGCTCGACCGCGCGCTACTTCGGCAAGCTCGACACCGGCAGCCGCCTGCTCGCCGGCGACGAGTTCTACGACGACCTCGATCTCGACGACCCGGATTACCCGCTGAAGGACAAGTCGTTCGAATTCCGCGGCCCGATGGCGCTCGGCTTCCGCCAGCTGCCGGTCGACCGGTGGCCGGCGTCGCGGCTCTACATGATCGACTACGCCACCCCCGATGCGGCGCGCGAGCTGAGTGCGCAGACGCCGCTGAAGATCGCCTTGCGCCTGACGCGCAGCGCGAGCCGGGGCGCGGCACCCGACGGCTTCGCGATCGATCGCATCGAGGACCGCGACGGGCGCCGCATCGCCAACACCAAGCTGCGCCTCAGGCTGCAGACGGTGAGCCACCAGCAAGGCTACTGGCTCGATACCGGCGTGCTGTTCGAACGCTGACCGGCAACTTTGGAATCGCAGATGAGCAACGCCAGTCCCGACACCCTGCACAACGCCGCCCGGCGCCTCGAAGCCGGCAGCGCGCAGGCGCGCGAATGGGTCGCGGAGGTCGCCAAGAGCGCGCGCACCGTGGCCGGCGAGGAGCAGTCGCTGGTCGAGGCGACGCGGCGCTCGCAGAACCTCGCGCGCAAGCTCTCCGCCTCGGCGACGCGGCGCAACTGCGTCGGCGTGTTCGGGCCGAGCCAGGCCGGCAAGTCGTACCTCGTGTCGGTGCTCGCGCGCACCCCCGGCAAGACCTTGATGGCCGACTTCGCCGGCGACCTGAAGAACTTCATCTCCGAGATCAACCCGGCCGGCGACCGCGAATCGACCGGACTGGTGACGCGCTTCACGGTCGAAAAAGGCACCCGTGACAGCGCCCATCCGGTCGAGCTGCGCCTGCTCGGCGAGACCGACGTGGTGAAGATCCTGGGCAACAGCTTCTACTCCGACTTCGACCCGAACCAGCGCAAGCTGAAGCCGCCCGAAGACGACGTGATCCGGGCCGCGATCGCCACGCTCGAAGCGCAGGCCGGCGCCGCCGCGGCGCACCTCGACGAGATCGTGATGTTCGACATCGGCGAGTATTTCCGCGCCTATTTCCCGACCAGCGTCGAAGGCTTCCAGCGCGCCGGCTACTGGGATGCGCTGGCCCGCTTCGGCCACCGCTTGCCGCTCGACGCGCGGGCCCGGATGTATGCGCTGCTGTGGGGCAACCTGGAGGATTTCTCGCGCCTCTTCATGACCCTGGCGCGTGCCGCCGAGTCGCTCGGCCATGCGCCGGAGGCGCGCGCGGCGATCGGCACGCTGATCCCGCGCGAGAGCAGCATCATCGACGTCGAGACCCTGTCCCGGCTCGGCAAGCCCGAAGACGCAGCCGACCTCGTTGCCGTCGTGCCGGTCCAGCTCGCGC
The DNA here is from genome assembly GCA_040007855.1 of Caldimonas sp. GTDB lineage: Bacteria > Pseudomonadota > Gammaproteobacteria > Burkholderiales > Burkholderiaceae_C > Schlegelella_A. The sequence continues at coordinate 20,276 of JBDTUG010000002.1, read as the reverse complement.
GGCCCGGCACGGCAGCCGCTGCAGAGCGCGAGGTGAAGCTGCCGCGCGCCGTGCTGACGGCGCTGATCGCCGAGGTCAAGATCGTGATGACCGACCAGCCCTGGGCCTTCTTCGACCACACCGACCTGCTCGACTTTCCCGGCGCGCGCTCGCGCGAGAAGCAGGTCGACCTGCCGAGCGAGGCGAGCGAGCGCGAGGAGCGCGTGCGCACGATGTTGCTGCGCGGCAAGATCGCCTACCTGTTCCAGCGCTACACCGAAGAGCGCGAGCTCACCAGCATGCTGCTGTGCATGCCGCCCTCGAACCAGGAGGTCAAGGACCTGGCCGGGATGGTCAAGGGCTGGGTCGAGCAGACCCATGGCGGCACGCCCGAGCAGCGCGCGCGCATCCTCTGCGCCCTGTTCCTGGTGTTGACCAAGTTCGACATGGACTTCGTCGAGAAGGAGGGCGACACCAGCGAATCGCGCAAGACCAAATTCGACCGCCGCCTCGATGCGTCCTTCCTCAAGCTGTATGGCCGCGACGAGTGGGCGCAGAACTGGGACGGCAAGCCGTTTCGCAATACCCTCTTCCTGCGCAACCCGGGCATGAAGCAGGCGCACCTGATCGCCTATGCCGAGATCCGCACCCTGCCCGATGGCAGCGAGCAGCGAGTCGAAGCCGGGCCCGACCCGGCGATCGCCGAGAAGCTCGCGGAGTACCGCAGCGCGTTCGAGGGCTCGGCCGTGATCCGCAAGCACTTCGACGATCCGGCGCGGGTCTGGGAGGCGGCCTTCATGCCCAACGACGGCGGCGTCTCCTACCTCGTCGAGCGCCTCGAAGCGGTGCTCGCGCCCGAGCTGAAGGCGCGCCAGATCAGTGCTCGCCTGGCCGACCAGGCCAAGGCCCTGGCCGAGCGCTTCAAGCACTTCTACCGCGCCGGCGACGACGCCTCGCGCAAGGAAAAGGAGAGTGCCCTGATCGCGCTGCGGCGCCGCCTCTACGCGGCCGCCAAGCCGCGCAACTTCGCCAACTTCGTGCAGCTGATCGCGCTGGTCGTCGTCCCCGAGCGCGACGTCCACGCGGCCTTCCTCAACGTCGCGTCGCTGCGGCTCGGCCAGATCAAGGCCGCCGAGCCGGCGCCGGCGGCGAGCGCGGCCGAAGCCGGCGCGGATGACGATCCCTGGGGCGACGCGCCGGCGGCTCCCGCGCAGGCCGCCCCCCGGCCGGCGGCAGCCGCGCAGCGCGACCGCTCGGACCTGTTCGCCCACCATGTGCTGAACCTGTGGATCGAACGGGTGCGCGCGCTCGCCTACGACAACGACACGCTGCTGGCGCTCGGCATCGAAGGCTCGCTGGTCAGCGGGCTGGTCGACGAGCTCGTCATCGGCGCGCACCGGCTCGACCTCGCCGACCGGATCGCGGTCGCGGTGCGCAAGCAGCTGCAGGCCGCCAACGTGCGCTGGGACGAGGTCGCCGATCGCGCCACCGGGATCGCCGCCAACGTCATCAACGACTATGTCGCCTTCCTCGGCTTCGCCGGCCTGGCGCTCGAGCAGCGGCCGGGCTTCCCCGAGGCGCCGAAGACGCCGGAGCGACGGGTGTTCCAGCCCGCCGATGCGGGTGGCGGCCTTGCGCCGATGGGCGAGCGCCGCCGCGAACTCGAAAACGACTACTTCGTCGACTGGGGCGTGGCGCTGCGCCAGCTCGGCAGTGACAACCTGGCCTTTTCCGGCGGCCGGGAAATCGACGACGACCAGAACCGACGCCTCGGCCTGCTGTTGACCGAGATCGATGCGGCCGCCACGCTGGCCCGCTGAGCGCCCATGCCGACTCAGCTGATCCAGCTGCCCGGTGCCGCCTCGGGCACCGCAACGCTGCGCCTGCGCGGGGCGGCGATCGCCGATCCGGCAGCGGTCGAAATCGCCATCATCCAGTTCCTCGGCGACGAGAAGTATCTCGATCCGCGCAACCCGGAGGCCCCGTGGACGCCCTCGGCCTACTGGTTCCAGCCGGTCGCGGCACGCGCCGAAGGCGGCGAGGTCCTGCTCGACCTGGACTACGGCGTCACGTTCCACCTGCGCGCGAACCAGCCCTACAAGCTGATGCTGCGGGCGCCGGGTGCGGCACTGCTCGAAGAGCGCTTCGTCTGCCCGCCCAACCAGCGCCGGCCGACCTCGAAGCCCGAGGGCTGGCAACCGCCAGCCGGCCCGCGCGGACCGCGGCAGGCGCCGCGGCCGGACGCGATTGCCGTGCCGCCGCCAGCGAGCGAGCCGACCCCGCCGGCGGCGATCCCGACGCCGGTTCCCGTCCCAGCAGTCCCACCGCCACCGCCCCCCCCGCCACCTCCCCCGCCCCCGCCGTCCCCTCCGCCCCATGAGGTCGTCGATCCGGCCGGCCTCGAGGCCGAGCGCAGGCGCAAGCGCACGCGCAACCTGCTCATCGGCACCGCACTGGCACTGCTCGTGCTCGCCGGAGCCGGCGCCTGGCTGTGGCCGACCCTGTGCTGCAAAAAGGAAGGCGATGCCGTCCAACCGGTCGCCGCCGACGGGCTGAACTCGCTCGCAGCGGTGCGCAAATACCTCGCCGGCAAGCCGGGCGCCGCGGACGCCGCCGCCCGGGCCCAGGGCCTTGCGCAAGCGAAACGATTGCCCGATGGCCAGTTCCTGTTGCTGCGCTACGCCGCCGAGCAAGGCGACGTGGCGTCGGCGCGCGTGATCGGCAGCATGTACGACCCCGCGACCTTCAGCAAGGAGACGAGCCCGCTGCCCGAGCCGAATCCGGTCGAGGCGGCGCGCTGGCTCAAGCTGGCGGCGCAGAACGGCGATGCCGAGGCTCAGTATCGCTTCGCGATGCTGCTCAAGCGCGGCGGCACCGACGAAGAGAACGCGCCCGAGCAAGCCGTCGCCTGGCTGCGCAAGGCGGCCGAGCAGGGGCACGCCCTGGCACGCAAGGAATCGGGCTCACCATGATCCAAGCTTTCGTTCGCGCCATCCTGCTGGCTTCGGCGCTGGCCTTCGGCGCGACATTGCCGCTGGCGGCCTGGTCGCAGGCCAAGGTGCCGCTGCTGATCGAAGGCAAGAAGACGCTCTACCAGCGGGTGTTGACCCGGCCCGGCGCCAGCCTGTCGGCCGAGGCCGGCGGAGCTGCCGGCAAGCCGGTGCCGACCTTTTCGGTCTTCTACGTCTACGGCCGCGCCAAGGCGGCCGGCGGCGACTGGGTCCAGGTCGGCGCCACCAGCGACGGCAAGGCGCTGGCCTGGCTGAAGGCCGGCGATGCCGTGCCCTGGCAGCACACCATCGTCGCTGCCTTTGCCAACCCGACCGATCGCCAGGGGGTGCTGTTCTTCAGGAACCGCGAAGGCCTGATGACGGCGATCGCGGCCGAGCCCGCCGGCCTGGAGAAGCTGCGCAAGGACGCCCTGGCCGCCAAGGCCGGCGGCGCCGAGGGCCCGGTGATCGCCACCGAGCCGGCGACCTGGGTCGATCCGCAGAAGAGCTTCTATCTCCTGCCCGTGCTCGAGGCGTCGACCGTGCTGGCGAAGAACGGAGCCAAGGTGCGAACGGTCAGGGTGGCCTCGGTGGCGGGCGACGGCGGCGCTCCCGCCAAGCCCGCCACCCCGCAAGCTCTGAGCGAGGAGGGCATCGCGAACTTCAAGTCCGCGGTGGTCTTCGTGGTCGACGCGACCTCGTCGATGCAGCCCTACATCGACCGCCAGCGCAGCGCGATGGAGACGATCCTGAAGGAGGCCGAGCAGACGAAGATCGCCGATCGCATCCGCTTCGGTATCGTCGCGTTCCAGGATGATCCGGCCAAGACCAGGGGCGTCGAGTACCTGACCAAGGTCTTCGCCGAGCCGAACCAGCGGCTCAACCGCGAGCAGTTCCTTGCGGCGATGCAGAAAGTCACCGCGACGCGCAACTCGACCCGAGCGTTCGCCGAAGACTCCTACGCCGCGCTCGACCTGGCGGCGCGCACGATCGACTGGCGCTCCTACGGCGGCCGCTACGTGGTGTTCTTCACCGACGCCAGCGCCCGTGAAGGCAACTCCGCGCTGGCAAGCACGAAGCTCTCGACCGAGCAGATGCGCACCCAGCTGCAGGAGCGCGGCATCGCCCTGTACGTGATCCACCTGAAGGCGCCGGATGGCCAGAAGGACCACGCGATCGCCGAGGAGCAATACCGGCGGCTGTCGGACTGGCCGGGCCGCGGCTCGCTCTACTTTCCGGTCGAGGCCGGCGACCCGGCGAAGTTCGAAACCGACGTAAAGCGGCTGGCGAAGTCGTTGATCGACCAGGTTCGCAACCCGAAGGGCCTGCTGAAAGCCCGGAAGGCACCCGAAACCCGGCCCGACGGGCGACCCGCTCCCGATGCGATCGAGTCGAGCACCGCCGCGGTCGGGCGTGCGATGGTGCTGGCCTACCTGGGCCGCGAACAATCGACCCACGCCCCCAGTCTGTATGAGGCCTGGGCCAGCGACCGCGACTTCGGCAACCCGGAGATCGCCACCCTGTCGATGCGCGTGCTGCTCACGAAGAACCAGCTTTCCGACCTGCAGACCACGCTGCGCCGGCTGGTCGAGGCCGGCGAGCGCCAGCAGCTCGATGGCGGCAACCTTTTCAACCAGCTGCGCAGCGTCGCCGCCGCGCTCGGGCGCGCGCCCGAGCGCATCGCGCAGGGCCAGGTGAAGAACCTGCAGGAATCGGGGTTGATGGGCGAATACCTCGACGGCCTGCCGTACCGCAGCGACCTGATGGCGATCACGCCCGAGCGCTGGGCCTCGATGCCGGTCGGCCAGTCGCAGGCGGTGCTCGACAAGCTGAAGTCGAAGATCGCGCTCTACCAGCGCTTTCACGACGACGTCGATCGCTGGGTCAAGCTGAACGATGCGGCCGCCGATGGCGACCGCGTCTATCCGGTCCCGCTCGATTCGCTGCCTTGATGAGCGCCCGCCCGGCCGCTCCGAAGGGCGCTCGCACCGCAGTGCGAAGCACGAAGGTTCGTCGTCGCATCCGCCCGGCCGCTCCGAAGGGCGCTCGCACCGCAGTGCGGAGCGCGCAGGCTGCCTGATGAGCCTGCTCGACTTGCAGGGGCTCGTCTATCGGCGGGCTGCAGGCAGGCCGGGCGAAGCGCCGGCGTTCGCGCTGACGGTGCCCCGCTTTCGCCTCGAGCGCGGTGAGCGCGTCGCGGTCGCCGGGCCGTCCGGCTCGGGCAAGAGCTCCTTCCTCGACCTGATCGCGCTGCTGCGGGCGCCGGCGCAGATCGAGTCCTTTCACCTCGGCGGCGTCGATGTCGCGCCGCTCTGGGCGGGCCGGCAGCTCGATGCGCGGGTGCGCCTGCGCGCCCGCAACGTCGGCTACGTGCTGCAGACCGGCGGCCTCCTGCCTTACCTCTCGGTCGAGGAGAACGTCATGCTGTCGCAGCGCCTCCTCGGCCGCCTCGACACGGCCTGGGTGGCCGAGCTCCTCGACACGCTCGACATCGCGCCCTTGCGCCGACGCCTGCCGGCCGCGCTCTCGCTCGGCGAGCGCCAGCGCGTCGCGATCGCGCGGGCGTTGGCGCATCGGCCGGCGCTGGTGCTGGCCGACGAGCCGAGCGCTTCGCTCGATGCCGACAACGCCGAACGCGTGTTCGCGTTGCTGGTCTCGCTCTGCACCCGCCACGGCACCGGCCTCGTCCTGGTGTCGCACGACCGCGAGCTGACCCGGCGCCACGGCCTGACCGAAGTCGCGTGCGAGCGCAGCGCGCACGGCGCGGTGATCAGCCGATGACGGCGCCGCTGGCGCAGCTGCTGCGTCTCGCCTGGGCCGACCTGCGGCACGACGGCCTGCTTTCCGCCTGCTCGATCCTGCTGCTCGCCGCGTCGCTGGCGCCGCTGCTGACCCTGCACGGGCTCGAGAACGGCGTCATCGGCGCCCTCGTCGAGCGCCTCGACAAGGACCCGGCGATGCGGCTCGTGATCCCCGAGGTCACCGGCAGCCAGCGCTACGACCTGGCCTGGTTCGACGCGGCCCGGCGCTGGCCGGAGGTCGAATTCGCGATTCCGAACACGCGCGCCATTGCCGGCCTGGTCGACCTCGTCGCCGGCACGCAGGCGGCCGGCACGCCGCTGCAGGTCAGCCTGTTGCCGACGGCCGCCGGCGACCCGGTGCTCGCCGGGCAGGCGCCGCCGGCGACTGCCGACCGGCTCGTGCTGTCGTCCTCCGCCGCGCGCAAGCTCGGCGTCGCGGCCGGCGCCCAGGTCACGGCGGTGATCGAGCGCGTGCGCGACGGCCGCAGCGAGCCGGTCCTCGCGGTCCTCGGCGTCGCCGGGGTGCTGCCGGCCGAGCGCCACGAGGGCGATGCCGGCTTCGTCGCGCTCGCCTTCGTCGAGGCGGTGCAGGCCTATCGCGACGGCCACGCCGTCGCTGCCCTCGGCTGGCCCGGCGATGCTGCGGCGCCCCCGGTCGAGAGCTACCCGCTGTTTCGCCTCTACGCGCGCTCGATCGGCGAGGTCGGCGTGCTGGTGAAGCGCCTGCAGGGCCAGGGCATCTCGCTGCTCACGCGCGACCGCGAGATCGCCTCCACGCTCGGCCTGCAAGGCAACCTGCGCTCGGTCCTCGCCATCGTCTCGGCGCTCGCCGGGTTGGGCTACGCCGTGGCGATGGTCGCGCTGCAGATCGCCACCGTGCGCCGCAAGCGCCGCGAATACGCGGTGCTCAAGCTGATCGGCTACGGCCGGCGCTGGCTGATGGCGCTGCCGAGCGTCGAGGCGCTGCTGCTGAGCGCCGCGGGGATCGGCCTGGCCTTCGTCTTCCATGCGGTGGCTGCGGCGGTCGTCGATCTGCGCTTCGCCGCGCACTTCGAGGCCGGCGCGAGCGCCAGCCATCTCGATGCGACCCGGCTGGTCTGGATCATCGGCCTCGCATTCGTGATCTCGTTGATTCCTGCTATCTTGGCGGGCGGCGCGGTGGCCGCGATCGACCCCGGGGACGAGTTGCGTGATGTCTAGGCTTCTTGCTTGCGCGGTCTCGCTCGGTGCGTCGCTGGCCGCATCGGCCCAGACGCCCTGGCCCGGGCCGCAATTCAACCCGCAGCCGGCCGCCGACGACATCGTGCTGCCGATGCCCTGCGGCGGCGCGATGACCTTCCGGCGCGTCAATGTGCCGGGCGCGCATGTGCTCGACGACCGGCGCATGCAGCTCGGCAGCATCGACCCGCGCTACGCCTACGCAGAGAACACGCGGACCGCGTATGTCGGCGGCGGTTTCCAGGATCCGAAGCAGAAGTCGCAGCGCTACTACCTGATCGGCAAGTACGAGGTCACCCAGCTGCAATTCGGCGCGCTCGGCGACGCCTGCCCCGCGGTCGACGACAACGGGCGCCTGCCGAAAGTCTCGGTGACCTGGTCGGAAGCGATCGCCTTCACCGCGAAGTATTCCGGCTGGCTGGTGAAGAACGCCGCGGCCAGGCTGCCCGGCGATGACGGCAGCCCTGGCTTCGTGCGCCTGCCGACCGAGGCCGAGTGGGAGTTCGCGGCGCGCGGCGGCATCGCGGTGGCCGACTCGGTGTTCGAGCAGCCGACCTACCCGATGCCCGAGGGCCTGAAGCGCCACGCCTGGTTCGGCAGCAGCGAGTCGGCCAACCACGAGCTGAATGCGGTCGGCCTGCTGAAGCCCAATCCGCTCGGGCTGCACGACGTGATCGGCAACGCCGGCGAGTTCGTGCTCGACCCGTTCCAGCTCAACAAGCTGTCGCGCCAGCACGGCCAGTCGGGCGGCTACCTCGTCAAGGGCGGCGACTACGAGACCGCAGCGGCCGACATCCGCTCGGCGTACCGGCTCGAGTTCAGCCCGGTCGACAAGACCGGCGAGCGGCGTTCGAGCACGATCGGCCTGCGCGTGGTGCTGGTGCCGGCCGCGCTGCCGAGCACCGGGCGGCTGCAGACGGTGCGCACGCTCTGGGCCGACCTGCCGAAGACGGCCGCCGGCCCGAGCGCCGGCGGCGCGCCGGCCGCCGACCCGCTGAAGGAGATCGAGCTGCTGGCCGCCACGGTGACCGACCCGGCGCTGAAGAAGCGGATCCAGAACCTCGGCGGTGTGATGAAGGCCAACCTGCAGTCGCGCAACGAACAGCGCGACCGCTCGGCGCGCAGCGAGGTTCGGGTGGCAGCCTACCTCGGCCAGAAGCTGGCCCAGGAAGTGGCCAACGTGAAGCGCAAGACCGAGATGCTGGCAACCCTGAAAAGCCTCCCCGATCTCGCCCGGGAGACCCAGGCCGGTCTGACGCGCGACCAGGAAGCGCTCGACGCCAACCTGCTCTACTACCTCGACACGGTCAAGCGGCTCGGCTACGACTATCCGAGCGCCGTCACGGCCGCGCAGGCCGACATCCTCAAGCGCGAATTCGAAGGCCGCGGGGTCGGCCCGCTGTACGAGAAGTTCGTGCAGCGCGCCGTCAGCCACGCCGATGGTGTGCGCAACGGCAAGCCGCCCGATCCGAAGACAGTGCTGGCCGAGATGCGGTAGAAGTCGAACCGGGCGCGCTGGCGGGGCGTCCGGACATGGCTGAACAGGGGACACGAATGAAGGCAAGTCTTGACGAGTGGCAGCGACGCGACCCCGGCCGGCTGCTCATGCTCGTCCTCCTGAGCGCGGCGCTCGCCCTGTCGGGCTGCGCCAACATGCCGCACGTGGGCAGCGGCGGGAGCGCGGAGACGCCGGCCGAGTCCCGCATGCGCGAGGACTCGACGCGGTTCGCCAGCACCGTGCTGGGCGGCACGGTCGCCGCCTGCGCGGTCGGCGCCATCGTCAGCGCGCTCGGTTGCAAGCTGGCCGGCAACGACGCCAGCAAGAACCGCCAGTGCGCGCTCGCCGGCTGCGTCGTGCTCGGTGCGGCAGGAGCGGCGGACGGCTACTACACGGCCAAGAAGCAGCAGGCGTCGCGAGACAAGGTGCGCGAGACCAACGCGATCGCCGCCGACGTGCGCCACGACAACCAGCGCATCCAGGCCTTTCTCGATTCCTCTTCCACGGTGGTGGCCGAGTCGCGGACGAAACTGGCCAGGCTCCATGCCGACACGGCGGCCCGCCGGATCAGTGCCGACCAGGCGGCCGCCGAACGCCAGAACATCGAGCAGAACCGCGACCTGATGCAGTCGACCGTCGACGAGATGAAGAAGAGCCGCGACGTGTACGCGGGCGCCGCCAGGCAGGCCCGCGCGGCGGGCACGGGCGGCCGCGAGCTCGACGGCGAGATCGCGCAGATGAACCAGAAGATCGCCGCGCTCGAGCGCAACGTGCGGACGATGAACAGCGCGCTCTCGGTCAACCGTTCGTAAGTCGCAGGAGCTCCGTCATGCATGCCCTCTCGATCCGCCCGACCGCGCTCGCCCTCGCGCTGCTGGCCGGTTGCACCTACCTCGACGAGCGCCGCGACCTGAACGCAGGCGGCCCGCAGCAGCGCGAGGCCGCCGCCGCGGGTGCCCTCGCCGCCGAGCGCCAGCGTTCGGCCAACCTGTCGACCGAACAGGCGCGGCGCGAGCGCGAGCTCGGTGCGATCAACGCGCGGCTCGCGACCGCCCAGGCAGGGCTCGACGAGCAGACACGGCGCCTCGACGCGGCCCTGAAGAGCAGGCAGATCAGCGCCTCCCGCTACGCCGAGCTGAAGCGACAGGCCGATGCGCTGAAGTCCGACACCGCGAGCCTGAAGCTGCGCAACGACGCCGACCGCGCCAGCAAGGCGAGCACGAGCAGCAACGATCCGGCCAAGCTGCAGCAGATCGAGACGCTCGACAAGCGTCGCAAGGACCTCGAGGCAGCCTTGCAGGCAGCGGTCCGGCAGTAGGGTCGGCGCGGGCCTGCGGCCTATACTGAATGGATCGGGCGCTTCAATGCAGAAGGCGAGTGCGACATGAGACTTCTTGCTGCAGGATTCGCGATCGGCGCGGCGCTGTCCGGCATCGCGACAGCGCAGACAGCGCAGACGGCGCAGACGGCGCAGACCACGCAACCCGTTCAGCCGGCGCATGCGCTCGAGACACCTCAGTCAGCGCGGCCGGGGCAGTCGAAGCAGGCCGCCAGGCCGGTGAAGGCGACTTCGGCTGCCGCCTCCTCGCAGGCCGCGGAGGCGCCGGTGCTGCAGAACGCCGGGAACCGCCAGGGGCAGCCCTCGGACGCCGAACGGCGCTTTCGGATGATGCTGATGCAGCGAAGCATGGGCTTCGGCGGCATCTTCGGCCCGATGATCGCGCCCTTGAACAAGCCCGGTGCGCCGAAGAAGAGTTGCGGCTCCTACAACGACCACGCCGCCTGCCAGGCCTATCGCAACGGCGACCAGTGGGCGGCCGATCGCTTGCAGCAGAAGCGCTCGACGCCGGCCGAACGCGACTGGTACGGCCACTGAGCCGACGCGACGCGTCGTGACTCGCGCCGTGGTCCGGGGCTTGCTGCTGCTGGCGGCGTTCGCGGCGACGCTGGTGCAGGCCCAGGGGGGGTTGCCCAAGGGCATGCTGCAGGCCAAGCCGCAATCCTGGGAAACCGAAACCACCCAAGCCGGCGGGCACGGATCGGCAAGCTACCAGTTCGTCGGCACGCTCCGCTGCAAGAGCCTCGGCGACGCGATCGTCGGCGTCAGAACGCTGCGCTCGGAGGTCGTCGACCTGATCCAGGTCGGCTGCGCCCGCATCGAGTGCACCGACGACCTCAGCTGCAGCTGGCAGCAACTCGATCGCGGCGCCTACGCCGGCATGCCCAACGACAAGTCACAGCCGGCGATCGCGGTGTGCCCGCACGACTCGGTCGTCTCCGGCTATCGCGCGCGCCTCAGGCTGGCCGGTGGCGGCCCGGTCGACTATGTCGGCGAACTGCAGTTCGAATGTGCGCGGGTGATCGCGGCCGCGATCGGCGCGGGCGACGGCAAGCCCGATGGCGGCCTGCCGGTCTCCGATAGCCAGCGTTCGTGGCTGCCGCTGCCGCCTGCCGAAGGCGGCGCCCCGGCGACGCCGGGCGATGCGCCGTGGCAGGTCGAAGCCCGTTGCGCCCAGCGCGCAGCGACCGGCGTCTCGGTCGCGATCGGCACCTACAAGCCGACCGGCCACCCGGTGATCCAGGCGTTGTCGCTCTTCTGCACGCGCGCGCCGCAAGCGGCGGGTGCGATCAACGTCGAATAGCCAATCGATGGTGTGTGGAACCCGGCTGGCGATCAGTCGCCGCCGAACCTCCACAGGTTTCGCTTCAGCTGGGCAAGCCCGAGTCTGACTTGGCGCAAGACGGGTGTCGCTCGCGGCGAAAACGGCTGAGGCAGGCCCAGCAGCACTGCAGCATCGCCATGGATTCGAATGCCGACGTCGGTCAGCGTCGGCTCCGTGAGGTAGTTGTCGAGCATGTGCGCATTCATCAGTGGCGTGTACAAGGCGCCGTCGCAGCGAGCCTTTTCGTCACAAGCCGGGCACTTAGGCTTGCATGTTCCCTTGGGCGGGCTCAGTGCCATCGCTTCGAACAACGGGCTTTTCAGCTGTGAAACCCATCCGCCGATGGTCAGCGGATTGTCCCAATGCCAGTTCGGAGCAAGGATGTTGAGCCGTGCCTTGAGCTCGCCCTCGGGCCATTGCGACCACAACGGCGGCAACTGAGGGTCGGGCCAGGGCGCCTTGCTCCCCAGGAATCGAGGAACGCTGTCGAGGGCGCGGATGACGTCGTCCTTGCGCGTGAAATGCTTGACCCGGTTGACCAGGTAGCCGGGCTCTTGGAGCGAGTCGTAACTCGTGGGCGACCCGAACGACATGATGCCCAGACGGTTCTTGAAAACTTTCCCCGACTCGACCGGGTACTTCGAATCCTTCATCTTCATCAGGCGATAGGCAACGCCCTCGGCAAAGAAGTTTCCCTGCGAATGCCCGATGACGATGAAGAAGTTCTTCTCCGTTCGCTGGTTGGGAGGGCGTGAGATCTCGGCCTTGTAGACCTCGAGAATGAGTCGAGCAATCTCCTGCACCAGCGGCAGTTCCGCCGTGAATTCGATGCCTGCAGCGCCGCCATCTCGAGTGCCGGTCGTGGGGCCGGTGTTCATCGACTGTGCCAACGATTCCAACAGATCGCCGGGCGCCAGCTTGCCGAATCCTCCACGCACGTTGTCGATTGCTTCGGCGGGCACGTAGGAGCACAAGACCTTGGCGATCTTGAAAGTGTCCGCAGTCCAGCCCGGATTGCTGGCATTGCCGGCGCTCTGGCAAAGGCGTTTCACTCGCTGTTCCGTGGCCCGATCCGAGCCCGAAAACTGGCACGAACTCCGCTGCAGCACATCGATCTCGTTGAGACCGATCTTTATGCTTGTCGCGTAGCCGGGCCCACGCCGGTCCTGCGACTCCTTCGGCACCCGCGCGTTGCCCCCGTCGCGGTCGAGAAGATTGCCCTCGATCATTCGGCGGTCCCACATGCAACTGCCTCGCAGATTCGGGTCGTCGAATGCCTTCGGTGTATTGATGCCGTTGATGTAGTAGTAGTTGAATACGGGCGTGACCACTGGCCGGGTCGGGCAATCACAATTCTGTTTCTCAGCCTGTCTGGCACGGCTTGCCTGAGTTCCCTGAACGGAGCTCGATTCGCGACCGGTCGTTTGCTGCGAGGGGCATCGGCAGGCGGGTTCAGGCGGCTCGGGCGGCGTCGGCCTGGCCTGTGCGACACCGGGCAGGCCACACGGAATGTTGCGACGCGTGCCGCCATAGGGTTTAGGGATGACGCGCCCATCAGGCGTCTGCTGGCAATAGACGCTGTCGTCCTGGATCGCCTGCTTGCCGGTGCGCCGGGTGGTGTTGCCGCCGCCGGGGCGTTGCGGTGAGCCGCTGCTGCTGAAGACATCCCCCTGCGCTTGCACCGGCAACGCAGGCCCGCCGAGGCAGGCTGCCACCCACCACGCCCCCGCAAGGCGCGCGCCGCGCGTGATCAGCAGCCTTCTCCAGACGGTCGGACCCATTCGAGACATCTCCGGTTGGGCGCCATCCTCGATCAAGCCAGCGACAAATACAAGCCGACGGCAAGACCGCTCGATCTCGCGCCCGGACAACGGCCTGCAGGCGACCGGTGGAGCCTGTTGAAACCTCGCGCTGCACCCGTCGCCGCGGCTGTGCGCGGCGGGCCGAGGGTCGGCGGAGGCGGCGGGTTAGCCGCGAGCCTCCCGTGCCGGGCAACGATCGACAATCGTCAATGGCCCGGACCTCCCCCCGGACTCCACCGGCGATCGACGACCATGAGCCCACCCGCATCCGAACCCGCCGACCGGATCGCCTGGATCCGCGTCTCGTCCTGCTGCCTCCCGCTGGCCACGCCCGTCAGAGACGCCAAGGTGCTGACCGGTCGGCAGAAGCCGATGACCGAAATCGCCATGCTGTTCGCGGAAATCGGGACGGTCGAGCGGCCATGAAGGCCTGGGGTTCAGCTACGCCAAGCGCGCGGGCGGCCCAGGCCAGTTGCGCAGGCCCGGGAGGCCGGGCTCGGCGTCAGCCTGAGCGGGCAGGCGAGGGCCTGGACGCGCGAGCAAGCCGAAGTCGGCCACCCGCCTACCCGTTACCCTAAGGTCCCACCCCGGAACACAGTCATTCCTCCAGGAGACAAGCCCATGAAGACAGTTCTGACCACCCTGGCCGCCCTGACCCTCGGGATCGCCGCCGCCACCGGCGCCCTGGCACAGGCCTGGCCGGCCAAGCCGGTGACCCTGCTGGTGCCGTTCCCGCCGGGCGGCTCGACCGACATGATCGCCCGCACCGTGGGACCCAAGCTCCAGGAAAAGCTCGGCAGCACCTTCATCGTCGACAACCGGGCGGGCGCCGGCGGCACCATCGGCGCCGCCGCGGTCAAGCGCGCCGCGCCCGACGGCTACACCATCCTGGTGTCCTCGCTCGGCCCGTTCGTGATCGGGCCCCATCTCATCAGGAGCACCGGCTACGACCCGCTCAAGGACTTCGACTACCTGACGCTCGCGGTGCAGGCGCCCAACGTGCTCACCGTGCCGGCGAGCTCGCCGCACAAGTCGCTGAACGACGTGCTCGCCTACGAGAAGGCCAACCCGGGGAAGATGACCTTCGCATCGGCCGGCAACGGCACCAGCGACCACCTTACCGCCGAGCTGTTCTGGCAGGAGACCAAGACCACCGGCGTGCATGTCCCGTACAAGGGCGGCGCGCCGGCGATGTCCGACCTGCTCGGCGCGCAGGTGGACGCGACCTTCATGAACATCAACACCGGCCTGCCGAACATCAAGGCCGGCAAGCTGCGCGCGCTCGCCATCACCAGCGCGAAGCGTTCCCCGCTGCTGCCCGACGTGCCGACGATGGACGAGCTGGGCTACAAGGGCGTGACCGTCTACTCGTGGCAGGCGTTCGCGGCGCCCAAAGGCCTGCCGGCCGACATCAAGGCCAAGCTGCGCGACGCCATCGTCGCCGGCCTCAACGACCCTGCGGTCAAGCCCAAGCTGCTCGAGCTCGGCTTCGAGATCGTCGGCAACACGCCGGAGCAGTTCGCCGCCTTCCAGGCCAGCGAGTTCGCGCGCTGGAAGAAGGTGATCGAGGTCGGCAAGATCACCGCCGACTGACGAGGCCAGGTCGACAGTGAGCAGCGTCGCAGGAGTGCCCGCCATGGCCGAGGAGTCTTCCGTCTCGCCGCTGTGCATCAGCATGCACCCGCGCGACAACGTCGCGATCGTGGCCAACGAAGGGGGACTGCCGGCCGGCACCCGATTCCCTTCCGGCCTGACGCTCGTCGACAAGGTGCCGCAGGGCCACAAGGTCGCGCTGGTCGACGTGCCGGCGGGTGCGCCGGTCCGCCGCTACAACGTGACCATCGGCAACGCGATGCGCGACATCCCGGCCGGCAGCTGGGTGCACGAGCGTCTGCTCGCCATGCCCGACGCGCGCTCGCTGGAGGGCCTGCCGATCGCCACCGTGAAGGGCGCGCCGCCGGAGCCGCTGGCCGGCTACACCTTCGAGGGCTTTCGCAACGCCGACGGCTCGGTCGGCAGCCGCAACATCCTCGCCATCACGACCACCGTGCAGTGCGTCGCCGGCGTGGTCGAGTTCGCGGTCAGGCGCATCAAGGAGGAGTTGCTCCCGAAGTACCCGCAGGTCGACGATGTGGTCGGCCTCGAGCACACCTACGGCTGCGGCGTGGCGATCGACGCGCCGGGCGCCGAGATACCGATCCGGACGCTCCGCAACATCACCCTGAACCCGAACTTCGGCAACGAGGTGATGGTGGTCAGCCTGGGCTGCGAGAAGCTGCAACCCGAGCGCCTGCTGCCGCCGGGCAGCTTCGCGATCGTCGACGAGCGCAACGTCGCCGACATCGGGGCGAGCGAGGAGGCCCGGCTGGACGTCGTCTGCCTGCAGGACGACGCCCATGTCGGCTTCATGTCGATGATCGATTCGATCATGTCGACCGCCGACGAGCACCTCGAACGCCTGAACTCGCGCCACCGCGAGACCGTTCCGGCCAGCGAGCTCGTGGTGGGCGTGCAGTGCGGCGGCAGCGACGCGTTCAGCGGCGTCACCGCCAATCCGGCGGTCGGGTTCTGCACCGACCTGCTGGTGCGCGCCGGCGCCACCGTGATGTTTTCCGAGACGACCGAAGTGCGCGACGGCATCGACCAGCTCACCTCGCGGGCCTCGACCCCCGAGGTGGCCGAGGCGATGATCCGCGAGATGGCCTGGTACGACGCCTACCTGAAGCGCGGCAGCGCCGACCGCAGCGCCAACACGACGCCGGGCAACAAGAAGGGGGGCCTCTCGAACATCGTCGAAAAGGCGATGGGGTCGATCGTCAAGAGCGGCAGCGCGCCGATCTCGGGCGTGCTGTCGCCCGGCGAGAGCCTGCGCGACCGCGGCATCGCCGCCGGCCTCGTGTACGCGGCCACGCCGGCCAGCGACTTCATCTGCGGCACGCTGCAGGTCGCGGCCGGCATCAACCTGCACGTGTTCACCACCGGCCGCGGCACGCCCTATGGGCTGGCCGAGGTGCCGGTGATCAAGGTCGCCACGCGCAGCCACCTGGCGCGCCGCTGGCACGACCTGATGGACGTGAACGCCGGGCGCATCGCCGACGGCAGCGCGACCATCGAGGAGGTCGGCTGGGAGCTGTTCCGGCTGATGCTCGACGTGGCCAGCGGCCGCAAGAAGACCTGGGCCGAGCACTGGAAGCTGCACAACGCCCTGGTGCTGTTCAATCCGGCACCGGTGACCTGAGCCGGATTGAACAGGCGATCGCGAGGCCTCGAGTCGGGCGTGTTTGCATCTCCCCTCGCGCGTCCACAGCTACCAGTCCTGTGTCGAGCTGCTGGTGCGCTGATCGGGGGGCGAACGCAGCGCGCCGGTTGCCGTCACGTCATCGTGTCCGACGACCTCGCCCCGCTGGTCGGCCCTCTTGCCGCCAGGGGCTCGGTGGTGAACGGCGCCAGGTTGACGAGGCCGTCCTCGCCGAGGCTGGTCACCCAGGCGATCGGCCGCGGCACCCTTCTTCAACGCGCCAGCCGTGCCTGACCCGCAATCCGCGGCCGGCAACTGGGCGGGGCCGAGCCGCCGGTCCCGCGTGGTCGCGGCGGCCCTCGCCATCGCGTTCGCGGCCCTGACCCTCGTGACGGTGAGCCTGCTCTGGAAGCGCGCGCCGACGCCGGCGCCGCCCCTGCCCACCTCCGTCGAGGTCAAGCTCGTCCCTCTTTCGCCGTCCGCTCCGTCAGCGCCTCGTCCCTAGCTGCCAGCGTGCCGCCCCTCGCGAGGCCAGCTCAAGGCCGCGAGCGCGCCGGCGCCAGCGCGGCGCCCGCAACGCCGCAGGAGCGCATGGAGATGCCTCGACGCTATTCGTCGAGGCGGATGCCGCGTGCCTTGGCGAGCGCGGTCCAGCGCGCGACCTCGGCAGCGATGTACTGGCCGAACTGCCCGGCGCTCATCGGCCAGGGCTCGACCGCCTCGCCGGCCAGCCGCTCCGCGAGGTCGGGCGCCTTCAGCACCGCGACCTGGGTCTCGTTGAGGCGCTGCACGACGTCGGCGGGCAGGCCGGCCGGGCCGACCGATCCGTACCACTGCATCGCGTCGAAGCCCTTGAAGCCGACCTCGTCCAGGGTCGCAACGTCCTTCAGTTGCGGGCTGCGCTGTTTGCCGGTGACCGCGAGCGCGCGCATGCGGCCCGAGCGCAGGTGCGGCAGTGCCGCGGCGAGGCCGGGGAACATGGCCTGCGTCTGCCCGCCCAGCAGGTCGGTGATGGCGGGGGCGATGCCGCGGTAGGGGATGTGCAGCATGAAGACGCCGGCCTCCTGCTTGAAGAGCTCCATCGTCAGATGCGTGAGCGAGCCCGGACCGGCCGAGCCGTAGCTCACCTTGCCCGGATTGCGCCTGACGTAGTCGACGAACTCCTTGACCGTCTTCGCGGGGACGTTGTCGTTGATCGCGAGGACGTTGGGGGTGGCGCCGATCATGCCGATCGGCGTGAAGTCCCTGACCGCGTCGTAGCTGACCCGCCGAGTCGCCGGCGTCGTGCCGTGGGTGGCGACGTAGCCTTGCATCAGGGTGTAGCCGTCGGCGGGCGCGCGGGCAGTCGTCTGGCAGGCGATCACGCCGCCGCCGCCGCTCTGGTTGTCGACCAGGAAGTTCTGCCCCAGTGCCTTGCCCCAGCGCTCGGTGACGACGCGGGCGATCATGTCGTTGCCGCCGCCCGGCGAGACCGGGACGATGTAGCGGATCGGCTTGACTGGAAAGGACTGCGCCCTGGCGAGGCCGGGGAGAGCCAGTGCAGCCGATGCTGCCTGCAACAGATGGCGTCGCTTCATGGCGCTCGTCTCCTTTGGAATCCGGCCATTCTTGTACCCGCGGCCCCCGCTGTAAATGCGGTGTCCCTGCGCTCCGGCGGCCGCCGGCCGGAGCGATTCATCGTCAACGGAATCCGGCCTGCGGCGTTGGAATCGGGCAGCCGTGCCTTCCGGGGCGGATCGCACCCGCGATTCCCGCGGGCCAGGACGGCCAGCTTCCCCTCCCGATTCCCCCTCTCCTCAGAAAGACATCATGAAGAACGCTCTCATCGCCCTCGCCCTGGTCTTCGGCGTCGCCGCGGCCCACGCCCAAGCCGCGACCGCCGTCAAGGAAACCGCCAAGGCCACCGCCGAGTCGACCAAGGCAGCCGGCGAGTCCACCAAGGCGGCGGTCAGCACCGAGCCGGCCAAGACCATGCACAAGGTCAAGGCCAAGGTGCACCGCGCCAAAGCCAAGAAGCATCGCCAGGAAGCCAAGGAAGCGGCGAAGGCAGTCGTCGCCAAGCCCTGATCGCCCCTGGCGCCGATCCTGCGGCGTCAGAAAAGAACGCGGCTTCGGCCGCGGCTTTCGCAAGAACGCGGCTTCGGCCGCGTTTTTTCTTGCCTCGCGACTTCAGTACGTCTCGAGGTGCAGCCGGCCTTCCTTCTTGAGCGTGGGCCCGAGCGTGGCCCATTCGAGCCTGGCCTCCTCGGCCACCTCGCGCAGGGCCAGCAACACCCCCTCCTCCATCGCCTTCAGCCCGCACACGTAGAAGTGCGCGTTCGGGTCGGCGAGCAGGAGCGCGAGGTCAACTGCCCGTTCCCGGATCAGGTCCTGGACGTAGCGCTTCGGCTGGCCGGGCGTTCGCGAGAACGCGAGGTTGATGTCGATGAAGTCCTTGGGCAGGCTCTGCAGCGGCCCGAAGTAAGGCAGCTCCTCGCGCGTTCGCGCGCCGAAGAAGAGCATCAGCTTGCCGCTTTCGAACTTGCCGGTCTTCCTCAGGCGCCGGCGCCACTCGGTCATCGCCCGCATCGGCGCGCTGCCGGTGCCGGTGCAGATCATGACGATGTGCGACTTGGGGTGGTTCGGCATCAGGAAGCTCTGGCCGAACGGGCCGATCACCTGGACCGGGTCTCCCACCTTCAGGTCGCACACGTAGTTCGAGGCCACGCCCCGGACCGGCCGCCCCTGGTGGTCTTCGGTGACCCGCTTCACCGTGAGCGAGACGTTGTTGTAGCCGGGGCGCTCGCCGTTGCGCGGGCTCGCCACCGAGTACTGGCGCGCCACGTGCGGCCGGCCGTGGCTGTCGACGCCGGGCGGCACGATGCCGATCGACTGGCCTTCGAGCACCGGGAACGGAATCGCGCCGAAGTCGAGCACGATGTGATGCGTCTGGCTGTGGAAGCCGGCTTCCGTGCAGTTGACGTTGCCCGCCACCGTGGCGGTCGTCGGCCCCTTCGGCCCGAACAGGTTGGTGTAGGCATGCACCGCGGACCACGGCGGCACGGTCGAGCCGAACGCGGCCGAGTTGAACGGCGCCTCGCCGGCCGCGGCTTCCGCCTGCACCGCAAGCACCGGCTCGGCGGCGACCGCGGCCACGTCGGCGGCCGAGACGCCTTCGGCGGCGAGCTGCTCGGGCGTGAGCTCGGGCGGCAGCTCGTCCCAGACGAGCTGGTCGGAGATGTCGTAGGCCAGCACTTTCGGCACGGTGCGCCAGTTGTCGATCGAGCCGGTGGGGCACGGTGCGATGCACGCCATGCAGAGGTTGCAGACGTCGGCGCGAACGACGTAGTTGCGCTCGTCGTGGGTGATCGCGCCCACCGGGCAGGTGGCCTCGCAGGTGTTGCAGCGGATGCAGATCTCGGGGTCGATCAGGTGCTGCCTGATCACCACCGCTTCGATGGCGCTCATGGGACTGTCATCCTGAACGAAGTGAAGGATCTCGTCCAGCTAGGCGAAGGACCGAGATCCTTCGCCGCGCTCAGGACGACACATTCTCACCCGAACCGGACGTATTCGAAGTCGACCGGCTGCCGGTTGATCCCCATCGCCGGCGGCGCGATCCAGGCGGCGTACTTGGCAGGCTCGAGCACCGGGCGCATCAGCGAGGCGACGAAGGCGAAGTCGCCGGGGCTGGGCAGCCACTGGCTCTCCTTCTGCTTCCACTCCTCCTCGCTCACCACCCGGCCATCGGGTGACAGCTTGATGCCGGCGAGCGCGCCGATCTTGCGGTTGAAGGCCTTGTGCGGCACCGCCAGGCGGGTGGCGATGCCCGCCTTCTCGAGCACCTTGTTCCAGCGGCCCACGCCCGCCACCGAGTCCTTGATGAAGTCGTCGCGCAGCACCTCGTTCAGGGCGTTGAGCATCGGCACTTCCTTCTCGCCGAGCTGGCCGTTCTGCACCTCGAGCACCTTGTAGGTCTGGCCCTTGAGCACATGGTCGTCGACGCGCTTGCCTTCCTCGTAGCGGCCCTTCAGGCCC
Source organism: Caldimonas sp. (assembly GCA_040007855.1). Classification (GTDB taxonomy): domain Bacteria; phylum Pseudomonadota; class Gammaproteobacteria; order Burkholderiales; family Burkholderiaceae_C; genus Schlegelella_A. Next base: position 70 of record JBDTUG010000002.1, on the reverse strand, counting down.
GACGAGTAGAAGGTGGCGGCGTTGCTCGACTGGTCGGCGCCGAACAGGTCGATCGTCACCGAGTAGTGGA
>JBDTUG010000001.1:0-89603 GCA_040007855.1 Caldimonas sp. | reverse complement strand
TCTGCCCGGCAATGGCTTTCGGACGGGGGTTCGATTCCCCCCAGCTCCACCAGACATACCTGAAAGGGCCTCTTCGGAGGCCCTTTTTTTGCGTTTTACCTATGGGAACAGTCCGTGTCGATCCGCGGACGTCCGACGGCTTCCAGCGCCAAATGTGGTAACGAAGAGGCAGGGAATCGTACTGGGGCTCTCGAAAAGTGGTAACGGATTTCGAGCCAAGGAGAAAGTCGGCGTAGAGCAAATTGACCAGTGGCGGAAGAGTCCGGATCGCCGGCCGGGGCACAAGCTGGCGGATGGCGGGTTGTACCTGAAAGTTGCTGCCGAATGGCGGAGCGTCATGGCAGATCCGCTACGCGCACGGCGGTAAGGCCGAACCTTCTCCATCGGCCTCGCCGACGAGATCTCGCTTGCCCAAGCCAGAGAGCTTCGCGTGTTGTAGAACGCGGCGCGCGATGCCGGCCCTGGCGCTGCCGTCCGAGTCGCAGGCATGCAGGTACACCTCCTCGTACTTGATCGAGCGCCACAGCCGCTCCACGAACACGTTGTCGTGCCAGCTGCCTTGCCATCCATGCTGATCGCGATGCCGCGCGCCCTGAGTTCGTCCGTGAACGCCGTGCCGGTGAACTGGCTGCCCTGGTCGGTGTTGAAGATATTGGGCTGCCCGCCGTCGAGCGTTCGAGTCAGTCAGGGCTTTGGCGGCGATTTCCGCGGCGGTAGGGGCTGCCTGGCCGAGACGGACGGCGGCCAAGTCGCCACCGCAAGGCAAGCTCGTACAAACGTCTCTGCGACTAGCCCGGGAGGGCGCTCGCGAGGAACCACGATCGAAAGCGCACGCGGCGCCTTCGGCAACGAGGTGCGCACCTCGACCAACCAGCCGCCGGCGAATGCCTCCGCGACCGCGTGGCGCGACAGGCAGCCGATGCCGACGCCGGCGCCGACGACGCGCTTGACGGCCTCGCTGCTGCCGAGCTCGAGCTCGACGCGCATCTCGGCGACGCGCGCGAGCAGCAGCCGGTCGCTCGCTTCGCGCGTGCCGGAGCCCGGCTCGCGCAAGACCCAGCCGGCGCCCGACAGCTCGGCAATGCCGACTTTCCGGCCAGCGAGCGGGTGGGCCGGCGCGGCGAAGATCACCAGCTCGTCTGACAACCAGGGGCGTACGACGACATCGGGGTGGCGCTGCCGACCTTCGATGAATCCGATGTCGACCTCGAACGCGGCGACGGCGTCGATCACCTCGCTGGTGTTGCCGATGACCAGCCGCGCGGCGTTCGTCGGATGGCTGTGCTTCCACTCGGCGAGCACGCGCGGCAGCAGGTATTCGCCGATCGTGAAGCTCGAGGCGACGCGCAGCGGCGTGGCCCGATCGCTCGAGAGCCGCGCCTGCAGGTCGCCGGCTTGGCCCAGCAGCGAGACGGTCAGCGGCAGCAGCGCACGACCCTGCTCGTTCAGCAGCAGGCGCCGGCCGACGCGATCGAACAGGGGTGCCCCGAAGGCAGCCTCGAGCGCCGCCAGCGCCGCGCTGGAAGCCGACTGCGAGCGGGCGACGCGGTCGGCGGCGCCACGCGTCGAGCCGGTGTGCGCCGTCGCCGCGAAGACCTCGAGCTGTCGCAGCGTGAAGCGCAGGCGGTGATCGGTTTTATCGCTCATGGCGAGCGAGATTACCCGCTTTACGCTCACTCACCGCGCCCTACCATCGGCGCACGATGTCGATGCACGCCGGACCGAAGACCAGCCTGTTCCGGATCTTCGCGCGCGCGCCGCTGCACGACCCGATCGCGCCGCCGGTGCCCGGCGCGACGCTAGAGGTCAAGACGACGACCTGCTACATGTGCGCCTGTCGCTGCGGCATTCGCGTGCACCTGCGCGACGGCGTGCTGCGCTACATAGACGGCAACCCCGACCACCCGCTCAACAAGGGCGTGATCTGCGCCAAGGGCGCCTCGGGGATCATGAAGCAGGTCTCGCCGGCGCGCCTGACGCAGCCACTGCTTCGCAAGGCCGGCAGCGAGCGCGGTGCCGGCGAGTTCGAGCCGATCTCCTGGGAGCGCACCTTCGACATCCTCGAGGAGCGGCTCGCGAAGATCCGCGCCACCGACCCGAAGAAGTTCGCGCTCTTCACCGGCCGCGACCAGATGCAGGCATTGACCGGCCTGTTCGCCAAGAACTTCGGCACGCCCAATTACGCCGCGCACGGCGGCTTCTGCTCGGTGAACATGGCTGCCGGCATGATCTACACGATCGGCGGCAGCTTCTGGGAGTTCGGCGGGCCCGACCTAGAGCGCGCCAAGCTGTTCGTGATGATCGGCACCGCCGAGGACCATCACTCGAATCCGCTCAAGATGGCGCTCGGCAAGTTCAAGCGCGGCGGCGGGCGGTTCGTCTCGATCAATCCCGTTCGCACCGGCTACTCCGCGATCGCCGACGAGTGGATCCCGATCAAGCCGGGCACCGACGGCGCGCTCTTCATGGCACTGCTGCACGTGCTGATCGCCGAGGACCTCGTCGATCATGCCTTCCTGAAGCGCTACACCAATGCGCCGCAGCTGGTCGTGCTGGAAACCGGCTGCGATCGCGAGGGCATGTTCGCGCACGACGCCGACCCCGCCAAGGGCCCGCCGGGAGACGGCCGCGAACCGCACAACAAGCTGGTCTTCGACACGGTGTCCAAGACCATCGTGGCGGCCTATCCCGAAGGCATCGCCGACGGCCGCGACCCGGCGCTCGACGGTCATTACACGCTGGCCGGAGGCACCCGGGTCGCGCCGTCGTTCCAGCTTCTGCGCGAGCGCGTCGCGCCCTGCACCCCGGCGTGGGCGGAGGCGATCACCGGTATTCCCGCCGAGCGCATCGAACGGCTGGCCCGCGAAATGGGCGAGACCGCACTGCATCGCGCCTTCGAGTTGCCGATCCCGTGGACCGACGCCTGGGGAAAATCGCATCCGACCACGCCCGGCCGTCCGGTGGCCTTCCACGCCATGCGCGGCCTCGCGGCGCATTCGAATGGCTTCCAGACGATCCGGGCCCTCGCCATCCTGATGAGCGTGCTCGGTACGATCGACGCGCCCGGCGGCTTTCGCCACAAGGCGCCCTACCCGCGCCACATCGTTCCGAATTTTCGCGCCTTCAACTCGCCGGAGATGCTGAAGCCGAACACGCCGCTCAACGCGGCGCCGCTCGGTTTCCCGGCCAACCCCGACGAACTCGCGATCCACGCCGACGGCTCGCCGCTGCGCATCGACCACGCGTTCTCGTGGGAAAACCCGCTCTCCGCGCACGGCCTCATGCATACCGTGATCGGCAACGCGACGCGCGGCGATCCCTACCGGATCGACACGCTGATGATCTTCATGGCCAACATGGCCTGGAACTCGACCATGAACACCATGGGCGTGCGCGAGATGCTGAACGCGAAAAACGCCGACGGCGACTTCCAGATCCCGTTCCTCGTCGTCTGCGACGCGTTCCAGAGCGAGATGGTCGCCTTCGCCGATCTGGTATTGCCCGACACGACCTACCTCGAGCGCCACGACGTGATGAGCATGCTCGACCGGCCGATCTCCGAGTTCGAGGGGCCGTGCGACTCGGTGCGGGTGCCGGTCGTGGCGCCGACCGGCCAGTGCAAGCCGTTCCAGGAGGTGATCGTCGAGCTCGCCTCGCGCCTGAAGCTGCCCGCCTTCACGACGCCCGAAGGCGAACGCAAGTTCAAGGACTACCCCGACTTCGTCGTCAACTTCGAAGCGGCGCCGGGCGTCGGCTTCCTGATGGGCTGGCGCGGCAAGGACGGCAGCGAGCACCTGCGCGGCGCGCCCAATCCGAAGCAGTGGGCAATGTACGCGGCCAACAACTGCGTGTTCCAGTACCACCTGCCCGAGTCGATGCACTTCATGCGCAACTGGAACCGCGAATACCTCGACTTCGCCAAGGCCAAGGGCTGGCGCCAAAAGAACGACGTCATCCAGCTGGCGATCTACTCCGACACGCTGCAGACCTTTCGCCTCGCCGCGCAGGGCAAGACGACGGGCCGCCAGCCGCCCGAGCACCTGCGCGCGCGCATAGACACCTACTTCGACCCGCTGCCGTTCTGGTACCCGCCGCTCGAAGACGCAGCGACCGACACCGCGGCATACCCCCTCAACGCGATCACGCAGCGGCCGATGGCGATGTACCACTCGTGGGACTCGCAGAACGCCTGGCTGCGCCAGATCCACAGCCACAACTATCTCCACGTGAACCCGCTGACGGCGCAACAAGCGGGAATCGCCGACGGCGGCTGGTGCTGGGTGGAGAGCCAGTGGGGCAAGGTGCGCTGCATGATCCGCCACAGCGAGGCGGTCGAGCCCGGCACCGTGTGGACGTGGAACGCGATCGGCAAGGCCGACGGCGCCTGGCAGCTCGCGCCCGGCGCTGACGAGTCGAGGAAGGGCTTCCTGCTCAATCACCTCATTGCCGAGCAGCTCCCGCAGAGCGGCGGCCGCACGATCAGCAACTCCGACCCGATCACCGGCCAGGCCGGCTGGTACGACGTGCGCGTGCGCATCCGGCCCGCCGGACCTGAAGAGCCCGAGTTCACCTCGCCGCAGATCCCGACCCCAGCCAGGACGCCGGGCGTCTTCGGCGTGCGAGAGAGCCCGCTCGCCTATTTCGCCCGTGGGAAGCGCCCATGATCGAGTGGCTGAAGCGCATGCTGCAATCGAACGTTCTGGCAGGGGCGCATGCGCATTCCGTCGGTGATGCCGTCGCGCCGCGTCCGCGGACGAGCACTGTCGATCCGGCAGTAATCGGTACCGATCGCGGCCCCTCCAAGACGCTTGCCAAACAGTTGGCCCTCGTTATCGACCTCAACGTCTGTGTTGGTTGCCACGCGTGCGTGACGTCATGCAAGGAATGGAACACGTCGGGTGCGGCGGGACCCTTGGTGGACGAGAACGCCTATGGTGCGAACCCGACCGGTACGTTCTTCAACCGAGTTCAGACCTACGAGGCTGGTTCCTTCCCGGACACCGAGACGATCCACTTTCCGAAGAGCTGCCTCCATTGCGAAGAGCCGCCGTGCGTACCGGTTTGTCCGACCGGCGCAAGCTACAAGCGAGCCGAAGACGGCATCGTCCTGGTTGACTACGACAAGTGCATCGGCTGCAAGTACTGCGCATGGGCATGCCCGTACGGCGCCCGCGAGATCGACGAAGAGCGACAAGTGATGACGAAGTGCACCCTGTGCGTCGATCGCATCTACAACGAAGGACTTGCCCTGCGCGACCGCCAACCAGCTTGCGTGAAGGCCTGTCCGACTGGCGCGCGCCTCTTTGGCGACGTGAAAGATCCGGATTCCGAAGTTTCGAGGGCAATCAAGGAGCGCGGCGGCTACTCGCTCATGCCAGAGTGGGGCACGGAACCAGCCAACCAGTACCTCCCGCGCCGACTGACCGGGACCGTGGGTGCGACGACCCCGACACCCTCGGTGCGCGACCTCTCGTGAAGGCATGAATCCTGCATTTTCGGTGGTCGCCTTTACGGTGCTGGCGGGTGCCGCGCAGGGGTTGGTTGTCGCGCTGGCGTTGGCAGTCTTGGCCGGCATATCGATGTCGGCGGAATTCCTGTCACGCGGTTTGTTCGTCGCAGTGATGCTCCTTGTTGGGGGTCTTGGTGCATCCTTCATGCACCTCGGCAGGCCAGAGCGCGCTTGGCGCGCCGCAATGAGGTGGCGCACTTCGTGGCTGTCGCGCGAAGTGATCATCTTGCCGACCTTCATCGGGCTCGTTGCGATCTGGTGGATGGCGCCACACGCCAGCGAGGCCGCTTTTCTTCAGCGCGTATTGATGCCCGGCGCTGCTTTCGTGCTTGCGGCTTTGCTTTGGTATTGCACGGCGATGATTTACGCCTGCCTGCGCTTTGTCGAAGAGTGGGCGCATCCCCTCACGCTAGTGAACTTCGTGCTGCTGGGGTTGTCGTCGGGATTTGTTCTTGCCAGCGCGCTGGCTGTCTTTGCAGGCGATTCAGCTTTCTTGACGGCGAGTGGTCCGACCGCAATCGCGCTGACGCTGACAGCGTGGGCCACGCGCGTGACGGCAATCCGCCGCAATGCAGGCATCCGCCATCGCTCGACTTTGCAGACTGCAACTGGGGTCGGGTCTTCACACCTCTTACAGACCTCGATGGGCATGTCCGCCGGCTCCTTCAATACGCGTGAGTTCTTTCACCACGTGTCACGGATGGCGTTGCAGCGTATCCGGCTTGCCGCGATCGGCCTTGCATTCATGGCGCCCCTTGCAGCCATGCTCATGGCTTGGCTCGGCCCATGGTCGTCGCTGTGGGAGATCGCATTCTTGTTGCAACTGCCGGGCCTGATTGCCGACCGTTGGTATTTCTTTGCGCAGGCGAAGCATCCGCAAAATCTGTACTACCAGGTAGTGTCGTGAACGCCAGGGCTGACGAGTTGCCCGGGAAGTTCACGAAAGGTGAGCCGGCTCGCTAGCTAGCTACTAGCGAAGCAACTTCACCACATTCATGCAAAGCAGACCCACCGCCGCGCCGAAAAGGGCGCCAAGCGCGACTCGCTGGTAGGTTCGTTCGCTCGCACGCTTGAACAACCGAGCGCCTAAGACACCACCGCTGAAAAACACCGGCGCGAGCAGTGCTGCGTCTCCTGCGCCTGCCAGAGTCAGCAGTCCAAAGACAATCATCGAGACCAACGCCACGCCTTGGGCGAACCCGGCGACGACGATCACGTCCGCCCGCTTTTGCCGGGCCGCACCGGGACCCGCAAGGATGTACAGCACAAGGGGCGGACCGCCGATCGAGCCGAAGCCCGTCAGGAATCCCGATACCAAGCCGGTAGCGACCTCGCCGGAAGTTCCTCGAGGCAGCCGCAAAGTGGCCCCGCGCCAGACGACGCCCACCATCAAGACAACCGCGGCGCTGATCGCGAGATTGCTGAAGGTCGGGTCGAGCGTGAGCAGCGCAAAGTGACCGGCAGGGATGGCCAAGCATGCTGCCGTACCCATCGCCACAAGCCGGTTCCGATCCGCATGCCTGAAGTTCGACGGGATCAGCATGATCGTGGCCAGGCCTTCGAGCAGCGTGCTGATGACGACGGCTCGCGTTGTACCGACGATCGGCGCGAGCACCGGTACCAGCAGCAACGACGAGCCAAAGCCGGAAAAGCCGCGCAAGAGTCCCGCGGCGAAGACGGTGACCACGATGGCCGAGATTGGGAGTGCACCGGCCTCGGTGAGGCCCAGCGAGATGCTCATCCCACCGTGGGAGGCTGGCTCCGCGCCGCCGTGACCGCATCGCCGGAGTACTGTGGAGTAGATCCCAGTCGAGTCATTTGTGTCCTTCGCGAGACGCCACCCAGGCAGTTCTAACCCGCAGGAAGGAGCAGGCTCGGCACCAGGTCATGGCCTGTGTAGACCTTCGAGGGGCCGAGTGCGCGGACCGTCTTCAGCGCTGCGATCGCGTCGACGACGTTCACGAAGATCCCGTTGGGGATGAGGTCGGTGTAGTTGCGATTCAGCGGAATCGCGTCGCTGGCGATCACTTCGCACCCTTCGGGGCGGGCGATGACCACAATCTGCGACCCCGGGGTGTGACCACCCACGCGGACCAGCCGAATGCCCGGGCGCAGATCGTGATCCCCATCGACGATCTCGACCCTGCCCGATTCGACCAGGCGCACGAGCATGTCCCGGTGGCTGAAGAAGCGAGCCGTGGCCGGATGATCGTGCGCGACCCCCATGAAGAAATCGAGTTCGGCGCGCTGGACGTAGAAGCGTGCATGAGTGAAGCGATCTGCCGACGATGCATGGTCCCAGTGCATGTGCGTCAGGACCACCGTGCGAATTTCCTCGGTACGCACGTCGGCGCCGAGCAACGCGCCCTCGACCGTTCGCATGTCGCGCAATCCACGCCGGGCACCCTCGTCCAGCGGGGGTCCGGTGTCCACGAGGATCCGTTCGTTCCCGGACCGCAGCAGCCACACGCGATAGGCGATCTCAAGCGGGCTACCATCGTCGGAGAGGTAGAAGAACCATGCGCGGTGCGCCGTACGCCGCGCGAGTTCTAGTGGCTCGACGCTCCATGCGCCCGCAGCCTCGGGCATCCGCATGTCGGAATTCACGCCAGTTTTCTCGCCCGGACCTTGCGAGCCTGGAGCGTCGCGGTCACCGCGGGTCCACGTGGGGCGTCGAACTTGGCAAGTTCCTCGGCCAGGATCGGAATCGCGAGGTTGCACGAATGGATGCCCATGATCGTCGTAAGCTGAATAGTCTCCAGAATTTCCTCGGCCGACGCGCCGAGCCGCAGCGCGTTCTGCATGTGACGCCGGACGCCCGGCGCGTACAGGTGGGTGGTCGCGGCATTGATCGCGATGAGGATCAACTCCTTGATGTGAGGAGGGAGGGGACCATTGCGATGCGGCACATCGCGGAATGCCAGATAGGCCTCCATGAACTCGGGGTCCAGGCCGCGCAGTTGGTCCCACAGCGGATTCCACTCGCCCTTGGCGATGTAGGCGTCGGTGATCGGCGTCGCGCCTCGTCCGTTCGGCTTCTTCGGGGATGTGGACATGGAATCCTCGGTCTCAGGTTTGTCGGGCATCCTCGAGCACGAAGTGCGCGCCGCGCTCGCCGATCATGATCGCAGGGGCGTTTGTGTTGGAGGACACGATTGTCGGCATTACGGACGCGTCGACGACGCGCAATCCGTTGATACCGTGTACCCGAAGTCGGGAGTCCACGACGGAATCGTGCCGCGACCCCATGCGGCAGGTGCCGACGGTGTGCCATGCGGTCTGTCCGGTTTCCCGCGCATAGTCCATCAGCACGTCGTCGGTCAGTGCGAGCGAGCCCGGTCGGCGCTCGGCAATGATGTAACGCTGCATCGAACTCTGCGAGGCGATCTTCCGAATCAGTTTGAGCAGACGCAGCGTGGCAGCGCGGTCGTCGGGTTCCAAAAGGTAGTTGGGCTGGATCTCCGGCGGCTCGGCCATGTCGATGGAGCGTGCGTGAACGGAACCACGTGACTTGGGATAGAGGGTGAAGCCGCCGATTGAGAAGCCCGAATACCTGTCGATGCCGCCCCCGGAACTGCGCGAATAGCGGTCCTTTCCGCTGATGTGATAGATGCGCACCATGGCGTCGGGGCGTGCTGCTGCGGGTGAGGTCCGGGCGATCGCGTGCGCAGTCGAAGACGTGTTGGCCAGCAGGCCCCTGCGTGCGAAGAGATAGGTGAGGCCCGCCTTCACCTTGTGCAGCGGACTTCGCATCAGGTCGTTGATGGTGATCGCCTCGTCGGTCTCGTAGGTGCAGCGCACCTGGAGGTGGTCGCTCAGGTTCTCCCCGACAGCGGATACAGCGGCGACGACCGGAATCCCCAGCGCTGCAAGCCGTCGGGGATCGCCGATCCCCGAGACCTCGAGCAACTGCGGGGACTGGATGGCGCCCGCGCAGATCAGGACCTCCCTTCGCGCACGCACGTAGTGCGAGCCTTCGGGACGGTGGAAGTGCACTCCCGTCGCCCGTCCGGCCTCGACGTTGACCCGGGTCACCATCGCTTCGGTGATCACCTGTAGATTGGGCCGGTCCGTCGCAGGCCGGAGGTAGGCCGTGGCCGTGCTCCACCGACGGCCAGCGTGGGCAGTCTGTTCAAGGTAGCGTGCACCCTCGTAACGCCCGACGTTGTAGTCGAGCGTCTCGGGAATGCCAGCCTCCAGGCAGGAGGCGATGAAGGCGTTGGAGAGCACGTCGTTCTCGCGTACCTTTCGGTCGGTGATGCGCACCGGACCGTCCTTGCCGCGCGCAGGATCCGTCGAAAACGGATTGGCCTCGAGCTTCGCGAAGAAGGGACGGACGCGATCGAAGGACCAGTCCGGGAGGCCTTCTCGGGCCCAGCGGTCGAATTCCGCCGGATCCCCCCAGACATACGCCATTCCATTCAGCGAACTGGAGCCGCCCAGCACCTTGCCGCGCGGCCAGTAGATGCGCTGACCCTTGAGGTTCTTCTGCGGTTCGGTCTCGAAACGCCACGCATACCGCTCGTTGGTGAGAAGCTTGCCGACCCCGAGGGGCAAGTGGATCCACGGATTGCGGTCTCGCCCTCCTGCCTCGAGCAGCATCACGCTGAAGCGTCCATCCTCCGACAGGCGGGCCGCCAGCGCGCACCCCGCGGACCCCGCTCCGATCACGATGTAGTCGATTCCTTCAGGATTCATGCGTTCCGGCGCATCGGCGGCGAAGTTCACGCTCAAATCGCTCGATGCATGCCGCCGTCGATGTAGATCCGCTGGCCCGTCACGTATCGGGCCTGGGTCGAGCACAGGAAGGCGACGAAATGCGCAACGTCGCCGGGATCACCGAAATAGCCCGCCGGAATGTTGGCTTTCGCGAACTCACGGCGAGCTTCTTCGGTCGGGTACATGCGTTCGTCGATCTGCTCGCTGTGGATCCTCCCAGGCATCACGCAATTCACGGTGATTCCATGCGCCGCGACTTCGCGCGCCAAGCCCTTGGCCCAGGCGTGCACGCCAGCCTTGGCGACGTTGGCCCCATTGATCACCAGCGGCTCGAACGATCCAGTGACGTTGACGACACGGCCCCATCCGCGCTCGAGCATCGAGGGCAGCACCGCGTGCGTCATCTTGCGGACCGCGGTCAGGTTGATCGCGAGCGCCTCATCCCATTCGTCATCGCCGGATTCGATCGAGAGGTTGCGGGAGCCGCCGGCGTTGTTGATGACAGCGTCGACGTGCCCGAATCGCTCGATCACCCGAGTGGCGATGAGTGCAGGCGCCGCACGGTCGTGCAGGTCGGCAGCAATGACCATTGGCGGGGGCGCCCCGGAATCGGCGATTTCGGTACCCAGCGATTCGAGCAGCGCCTCACGTCGCGCGACGACGACAGTCTGCGCACCCTCGGCGGCCAGCAGGCGCGCGATGCCTTGCCCGATCCCTTTGCTGGCGCCGGTGACGATGCACACCCGCCTATCGAGGTCGAGATTCACGCCGATGAACCTTCGAATCCACACATCAGCGCGCCGCTCTCGTGCACCGACACAGTCCAGCCGGGTGGCACGACGGAGGTTCCACCGGCCTCGACGACGACCGCCGGCCCCTCGAACCTGAAGCCAACGCCCATCCGCTCCCGATCGAAGAGCTTGCACTGAACCCAGCCATCGAACCAGACTTGCCGCTGGTCGATCAAGGGGTCGGCGCCCACAGGCCCACTGAACCGGAGCTCAGGCTTGTCGACAACGCCGAGCGAGACGAGCCGGACGTTGACGATCTCCACGTCAGTGGCCTTGTCGGCATAGCCGAAGGTGCCTTCGTGGCGCCGATCGAACTTCTCTCTCAGGGTCGACCAGTCGTCGTCGGCGTCGTACGGTGTTGGCAGGGTGAACGACTGACCGCGATAGCGCATGTCGACAGTGAAGGCATGCCGATGACGATCGGCGGGAACACCGTCCTTTTTCAGTTGGCGGGTCGCTTGTAGCGTGATCGCCTCGATCTGAAGTCGCAGGTCGTCAATGTCGAGATCGCGTAGGCGCCCGCCCCAGACCTTCACGAAGTCATGGCGCAAGTCGGCCATCATCTGCCCCAGTGCCGATAGATGCCCGGGGAAACGCGGTATGACGACTCGCTTGATTGAAAGATCCTCGGCCACGTCGAAAACGTGCATCGGCCCCGCCCCGCCGTATCCGACGAGCGCGAAGTCCCTGGGATCGAAGCCGCGGTGCACCGACACTTCGCGTACGGCACCGGCCATCTTGGCCGTCGCGATCTTCAGCGAGCTCGCGGCCAGCTTGAAAAGATCGGGCTCGTCCAGTTGATCGGCAAGCTCGCGAAAGGCCTTTTCCGCCAGCTCGGGCTTCAGCAGCAAGCCTCCGCTCAAAGCGTGATTGGCCGGTAGGCGTCCCAAAAGAAGATTGGCGTCGGACAGCGTCGGTTCTTCGCCGCCGCGCCCATAGCATGCCGGGCCCGGAAGCGCGCCCGCACTGCGGGGGCCGATCTGCATGGTGCCGTCCGTTCCAATCCAGACGATGGAGCCGCCACCCGCACCAATGGCATAGATGTCGAGCTGCGGCATCTGCAGCGGGAAGGCATCGACCTGGTTGTCGAAAGACATTCGCGGCTCGAGCTCGTGCACCAGTGCCACGTCGGTGCTTGTTCCACCCATGTCGAGGGTGATCAGGTCGCGCAGGCCCGTCAGTCGTGCGACGTGAATGGCGCCGTTCACCCCCCCGACAGGACCGGATAGGAATGTGCCGGAGACTCGCCTGGCCGCCTCGGTCAGCGTCATGGCCCCGCCATTCGATCCCATGATGTTGACCGGCGAGCTGACGCCGCGGTCGCGCAGCTCGGCGCCGAGGCGCTCAAGGTAGTCTCTCATCATCGGCGTGAGATAGGCGTTCAACACGCAGGTCGACGTTCGTTCGAACTCGCCTCGCGCCCGCACCAGGTCTGCCGAGTACGAGACCGGCACGCCCGGCATCAGCCTTGCCAGCTCCTCGGCCGCTCGTCGCTCGTTCGAATCGTCGACATAACTGTTCACGAATGCCACCGCGACGGTCTGCACCCCGGCCTCGGCAAACCGGCGCGCGATCGGGCCGAAATCGAATGCGTCGAGACCGCGTTGCACGAAACCGCTGGCCGAGGTGCGTTCGGGCACTTCCATACGAAGGTCGCGCGGCACGATCGGATCCGGGCGCTGCCAGGCCAATTCGAACAAGCCACCGATCAGGCGCCTGCCCTTGCCGATTTCCAGCACATCCTTGAACCCTTCAGTCGTCACCAGCCCGGTCTTCGAGCCCTTGCGCTCGAGCAAGCCGTTCGTTGCGATCGTCGTCCCGTGGACGAAGGCGCGGATGTCTTGCGGCTTCAGGCCTAGTTCCGTGAGCGCATCGAGCACGCCTCGCCATTGCGCGCCCGGGAGCGACGGAACCTTCGCCGAGAGGAGCTGCCCCTCTGACGGCTCGTACGCCAGCACATCGGTGAAGGTGCCGCCGACGTCGATTCCAATCAGATACCGCTTTCTGGTCATGGGATCCCCGGCTCAGGCGGGTACGACATCGAGCGTCCGTATTCCGACCAGATCGCCCGGCTGGGCGCCGAGGATGGCCATGCCCGTCGGACCGAGCGAGAGGCTGCTGTCGCCACCATCGATCGCCGCCCAGGCCCGCAAGGCCGCGCCACAGCCGGGGCTGACGAGTTCCAGCAATCCGTCGACCGTGACACCGATGCGCGCGGCAACTTCGCGCGAAAGACGGATCACGCGGCGAGTGCCCGCGAACTCATCCTCGGTTACAGGCCGGACCGGCAGGAGAACTCGCGCTTCCCGCATCTGCGCGCGGCGCGTTCGGGTCGCATCCATGTCTACCGATCCCGCTCCATCCGCGATGACACCGAAGCGATCATGCCCTTGCGCCGTGGTGAGGTAGCCAAGCCGGACCTCGTCGAGCACGCGCTGTGCGTTGCGATCGAGCGGATCACCGTACCCCCCGCCCCCCGCGGTCTCGATGCGGACGATATCGCCACGGAGCAACGGGAAGCCGCCCACCTTGCCGGGAATCGACGAGGGCTGGATCACCTTGCCGTCGCGAACGACGACGAAACGGTTGCCCGCGCCGCTGCACCCTTCCGCAACGCCGTAGGGTGGGATCACGTTCTTGTCGGAGAGCACGGAAAGACTGACGCCGTCGCCGAGCACGCGAAGGTCGCGTCGGATGCCGCAGCCGCCGCGGAACTCGCCGTCGCCGAAGGAGCCATCGCGGATACCGTAGCTCGCGACTTCGATCGCGCATTGCGACTCGACGACCTCGGCACCCCACACCGCATTGAAGTCGCCGTCGGGATAGGCGCGGGTGCCGTGGTTGCCGTCAGTGCGTGGAGCAGCTCCGGTACCGCCGGCTGGATATTCGTACATCAGGAACATGTCGCCGCGGTCCGGCATCGGGCCCGAGAGGTAGACGTGGTTCGCGCCGCCCTTCAGATCCCCAACCATCCGCTCGGGCAGCGCCTGGCCGAGCGCAGATGCGATGAGGGCCACCATCAGCGCCCGGCACTCGACCATCCCGCCGCAAGGCGCAGGCAGCGTCGCATTGAGGAAGCTACCGAGGGGATTTATGATTTCCAGCGGCTCGAACGAGCCGTGGTTGACCGGCGAGTGAGGGTCGAGAAACGACTTGACTGTCAGCGCGACGGCATTGAAGGCCATCGCCGGACCCACGTTGGTCGGACCTTCGGTCTGCGGCGACGAGCCAGAGAAGTCGGCGATGATGCGGTCACCTTTCACCTCCAGCTTCAGACGCGCGATCAGTGGTTCCGGCGTGTGGCCGTTGCTGTCGAGATAGCCTTCTGCGTAGTACGTGCCGTCGGCCATTTCGCCGATACGCTTGCGCATTACAGCCTCGGCACGCGCCATCAGTTCGGCCACCCCATCCAGCATCGCATCGCTGCCGAAGCGCTTGAAGAGCCGCTGCACGTGCTCGGCGGCCTTGCGCGACGTGCCGAGCATCGTGTTGAAGTCACCCTTGCGTTCATGCGTCATTCGCATGTTGGCGAACAGGAGGGTGAGGAATGCGTCGTTCATCTTCCCGCGCTCGCAGATGCGGGTGGGTTCGATGCGCATCCCTTCTTGATATATCTCCCGTACTCGGCCGGATAGGCTGCCCGGCGTCATCCCACCGACATCGCCCCAGTGGCAGCGCGAGGCAGCGAAGAGCGCCAGCTTGCCGTCGTGAAAGATCGGATACAGCATCAGCACGTCGTTGAGGTGAGTGCCTCCCGTGTACGGATCGTTGTGCAGGAAGATGTCACCTTCGTGGATGTCGTCACCGAAGGCGTCGAGCACCCGTGCGGTCGAGTACGGCACCGCGAAGATGTGGATCGGGTTGTCGTCCAGGCCCTGAGCCACGAGACGACCGTCGGCGGCCACCAGGGCGCATGAAAAGTCATGCCCTTCATAGATGATCGAGGAATACGAGCTGTGAATAATGTTCGCCCGCATCTCGTTCACGACCGCAACGAGCGACTCTCGGACCAGTTCGAGACGACCAATGGCATTCATCTTGTCTACCTGCACGTGTTCCGCGTGATTCTTCAAGCCCGAGGAACCCGGCCTGCTTCGAGCAGGTCGGACACGGCCCCCGAGAAGGCTTCGAGGGTCGGCCCGACATCCTTCTCGACGTGAGCGAGCGAGGTGACCCCGCCGGTATATGACATGAAGTCGACGCCGCGCTTGCGCAGGCCGCAGGTGTACATGTCGAGCGTGTCGCGACTCAGCGCTCGCAACGACACCGGGGAGATCGAGTCGACCGTGCACTTCCGGGCCCCCTTCGCAAAGTAGGCGTGGAAGGTCGAGGCTTCGCCGTAGATGAGCCCATCTATGCCCCGTTCATCCAGGATCGACTGCATTCCGGTGCGGATCTGGGCGGCGATCTTGTTGGCCTGAGCGTGAGGTTTGCCGGTCCTGATCACCTTGAGCGCAGCCACCGCCGCCGCCGAGACGATCGGGCTGCCGTTGAATGTTCCCTTGTGAGTGACGGCGGGCTTGAATCCGCCCTGCTCGATGGCGGGATCGAGCATGCGCATGATGCTCTCCCTACCGCCAATGGCTCCCCCCGGCATGCCGCCGGCGACGATCTTCGCCATCGTCGTCATGTCCGGCGTGACACCAACCAGCGCCTGCTTCCCACCGGGCGACCAGCGGAATCCAGTGATCACCTCGTCGAAGATGAGCACGCACTCGTAACGGTCGGCCAGCCGGCGCAGGTTGCGCAGGAAATCGTCGCTGATCGGCACGCTGCCCCAGTTTGCGCCCGACACCTCGCAGATGATGGTGCCGATCT
The DNA here is from genome assembly GCA_040007855.1 of Caldimonas sp. Lineage (GTDB taxonomy): Bacteria > Pseudomonadota > Gammaproteobacteria > Burkholderiales > Burkholderiaceae_C > Schlegelella_A. The sequence goes on along the minus strand of JBDTUG010000001.1, from coordinate 73,766 downwards.
GGCGATCGGCCTTCAACAGGGCCTCCACCTGGTCCGCATCCGTCGGAGCGACCACCATGGTCTGTCGGATGACGTCCGGTATGCCCAGGCTCGCGAACTTGTCGTAGGGTGCTTTCATGCCGAGCGCGACATAGTCGTGCCAGCCGTGGAAGTGACCCTCGAAGCGAAGGACCTTGTCGCGGCCCGAATACGCACGTGCCACGCGAAGCGCGAGCATCGTGGCTTCGGTGCCAGTACCCACGAAGCGAACTCTCTCGGCCGATGGAATCAGCTCCTGGACCAATTCCGCCCAGGCGATCTCGAGCGGATGAACGGTGGCAAAGAAAGTACCGAGCTCAACCTGGGCCTTGATGGCCGCAACCACGTCGGGGTGGGAATGGCCGAGCATCATCGCGGCGCTGCCCATCGCGTAGTCGATGTACTCGCGACCCTCGACGTCCCACTTCCTAGCGCCCATGGCCTTGTTGATATAGGACGGATAAGGAGGCAAAAAGCGTCCGTCGTGCGATACCCCGCCTGCTAGGGAGGCGCGGGCGCGATCCCACAGTTCCGCTGAAGACATGGCTTCGATCTCTTTCGTCTTCATCCTGTCTCCTTTGAGGTGACGTCAATTTCGCCAGCATGACATAATGTCGACACCCTTGCAACGCGTTGTCCCGAATGCCGAGTCTCAGCACCACGTTGCCGAAATGTCCCAGCCGCTCGAGCAGCGCCTCCGTGAACTGCCTGCAGTCGCCGGCCTCATCGCTGCGGGTGAAGACTGCACCGGCGAGGCTGCAGGCCATCGCGCTCAGCGCCGGCTCGAGCGCGAGCGCCTCGGACGCGGTCAGGACCTGCTGGTCCACGCCCAGCGCGGCCTGATAGTCGACGAGTTCTCGCGCCTTGTCCAACTCCGCCGCGCTTCGGTGGACGATCAGCTTGCCGTTGCGACGATGTTCGAACTCCAGGTGTTCACGGCTCAGCAGCGCGTCGAGGGTGCGCCGGCTCAGCTCGGCCAATGCCAGCAGGTGCGACGTCGTGGCTTCCGCCACCGACTTTGCGGCACGCAAGGAGGAAGTTTGCGCACCAGCGCCACTGACGGGGATCGAGACGGAGCTGGAAGCAAACCGGCGATTCCCCGGCGAGCAGGAGCCACGGCAAGCGCGCGAGCACCCCAGGGCCGGCCAGCGGCGCCACATAGCTGTAGCTGAGCTGGCCGCCAATCGCGTAGCTGCCCGCCAGCGGAGCCTGCTCGCAGCTGTCGAGCAGCGTGGCATCGTATCCCCGGCGCGCAAGTAGGTATGCCGAAGTCACGCCGATGACCCCTGCGCCCACGACCGCAACCCGCATGTCCGTGTCCGAGAATTTAGCGTGACCAAAGCCAAACGCAACCCGCTTCCCATCCAATTCTGAACCCACTATACTACATGTCGAGATGTCGACATTAGATTGCAGTCTAGGGCAAACACAAAGGAAACAGTCATGAAGGCAACCGGTGGCAAGGCAGTGGCCGACGCTCTTCGAGCCGAGGGTGTCGATCACGTGTTTGGCTTGATCGGCTCAGCGGGCATGGAGTTGTTCGATGCCCTCCATGACGAGAAAAGCATCCGCTTCATCGGCGTGCGCGACGAGAGGACCGGGACGCACATGGCCGACGGCTTCGCACGTGCGAGCGGCCGCGCCGGCGTCATCATCGCCGGGCAGAACGGACCTGGAGCCACCAACCTCGTGACCGGCCTCGCCCAGGCGAACGCGGCCTATTCACCGGTGGTTGCGCTGGTCGGCTCGCTCTCGTCCGCCCATGTTTATCGCGACGCATTCCAGGAGGTCGACCAACAGGCCTTGTTCCGCCCGATCACTAAGAAGACCTGGACCGCTACGCAGGCCAAGCGTATTCCGGAGTTCATGGGCGAAGCATTCCGGACCGCCTTGACGCCGCGCCGGGGTCCGGTAGCCTTGAACCTTCCGCGCGACCTTCTCGCCGAGACGGCCGAGTTCGATCCGCCCGCCGTGCGGGCCTCTTCGGCGCTGTCCGGAGCCTGTGCGGCGAGCGCGGCAGCCATCGACGCGGCGGCAGATCTGTTGCGAAAGGCGAAGCGCCCCGTCATTCTGGTCGGCGGCGGTGTCAAGAACGGGCGTTCCCACGCGGTGGCCGAGCGGCTCGCGGAATTGCTGGGTGCGCCGCTCGCTGCGTCGCCGGGCCACGGGGACGCGATCTCGTGCGATCACCCGCTCTACGCGGGACAGGTCGGGCCGCGCGGGAACATCGTCGCGACTCGGCTGATGCGCGAGGCCGACGTGATCCTGGCACTCGGCACTCGCCTCGGATTCAACACGACCTTCTATACCAACGACTATCTGAGCGCCTCGGCGAGCATCATCCAGGTCGAGATCGAGCCGACCGCGATCGGGCGCTTCTTCCCGGTCGCGCTTGGCATACACGCCGATGCCGGCACGGTCGCCGGATCGTTGTGCGAGGCGCTGTCAGGACACCAGGCCGGCGCCACGGTCAACGAATGGGGCGCGGCGTTTCGCACCGAGCGCGCGGCACTGCTCGCGGAGCGCGAGACCAAGAGCATGTTGTCGACCGAGCGGATTCAGCCCGGCCGGCTGTTTCGGGCGCTGCGCGCGGTTGCGCCGGCCAACGCGATGTACACGATGGACGCGGGGACGCTCTGCCTTCAGGCGACCGATGCGATGAACTACCGCCAGCCGCCTGCGCTCTTCTCGCCGCTCGACTTCGGCCTGGTCGGCTTTTCCTACGCGTGCGGCCTCGGGGCGCAGCTGGCCTGCCCCGAGCGCAAGGTCATCAGCCTGATGGGCGACGGCGGCTTCGGGATGACGAGCAGCGAGCTCGGCACCGCCGTGGCCAACAAAATCCCATCGGTGTGCATCGTCATGAACAACGGATGCTGGGGCGCGGAAAAGGCCTACCAGCGAGACTTCTTCGGCGGGCGCTACCTGGGCGCCGACGTGCCCAACCCGCCCTATGACCGGCTCGCCGAACTCTGGGGAGCCAAGGGGTTCAGGGTCGAGCGCGCGGACCAGCTCGAATCGGTCCTCGCCGAGGCTATCGGCTGGGGCAGCCACGCGATCGTCGACGTGATGGTCGATCCAGACGCTCTCTACAGCTTTCGGCGCGATTCATTCAAGCATCGCGACCCGACCCAGCAAAGGGCCGCGTAACCCAACTCAAGAGTAGGGCAGGCCCAGGAGTTTCGGGCCGATGGTGGTGATGATCGGGAAGAAAACGATGACCATCAGTCCGACCATCAGCAGGATCAGGAAGGGGATCAGGGGCCGCATCATCTGCTCGATGCGGACCTTGCCGACGCTGCATGCCACCAGCACCGCGAGGCCGGTCGGCGGGAGGAACAAGCCGATGCCCGAGGCCAGCACGACCACGGTCAGCCAGTGGACGATGTCGATGTTGAGCGAGCGTACGACAGGCAGCAGGATGGGGATGAAGATCAGAACCGCGGGCGCTCCTTCGAGCACCGAGCCCGCGATCACGAAGATCAGGGCCGTGATCACGAGCACTCCCCAACCCGGAACATGGGCGGCGCGCATCCAGTTCGCGACGGCTTCGGGGATGCCAGCGACGGCGATCAAGTAGCCGAAGATCATCGCGAAGCCGATCAGCATCGTGATGATGCCGGTGGCCACCGCGGTCTGGACCAGCGACTCGTAGATGACCCGCCAGCTCAGACGGCGATAGACGACACCGCCGACGACGAGGGCGTAGAGCACGGCGAATGCCGACATTTCGGTCACGGTGGCCACGCCCATGCGAATGCCGCCGAAGATGACGATCGGGACGCCGAGAGCCAGCAGCGCGTCCTTGAAGCCCTTCATGACGTCAATGAACGAGTGCGCCTCGCCGGCCGGCAAGTTCTGGATCCGTGCCTGAACGTGGAGGAAGACGATGAACATCAGCCCGATGACGGTGGCGGGCAGAATGCCGGCGGCGAACACCGCGACCACGGAAACGTTGGCAACTGCCGCGACGATCACCATCAGGATGCAAGGCGGAATCAGGATCGCGAAGGCGCAGGAGGCGCCGATCACCGACAAGCTGTACGGCCGCGAATAGCCCGCGGTCTCGAGCGGCTTCAGCGTCATCGCCGCCATCGCCGAGACATCCGCCACCGTCGAGCCGGAAATCCCCGATTGCAGCATCGTCGAGCCCACGACCACCATCGGCAAGCCGCCGCGGAAGCGCCCGAGCAGCGTGTTGGCGAAGTGCACCAGGCGCTCGGAGATGCCGCCTTGCTCCATGATCGTGCCAGCGAAGATGAAGAGGGGAATGGCCAGTAGCACGAAGGAATCCACGCCGAGTACTGTCCGGTGAACGATCAGATTGAGCGGGAGGTCGCCTTGGTAGAGGATCGCACCCAGGGATGAGATCCCCATCGCAAAGGCGATTGGAAACCCGAGCAGCACGAGGACCACGAACGACACGGCAAGAATCAGCATGGTCATGTGTGGAGACTCTTACTCGATGTGTGTGATGGCGTCTTCGGCACTTATTGCATGGGTGCCCCCGGCTGCCACATCCTTCCCACTGAGTGTGTCGATCAGGTTTGATGCCGCGTAGAGAATCATCAGTGCGCCGCAGACCAGTGCGCTGGCGTAGAGCCAGGCAATCGTGATGTCGAGGCCCGGCATGCGTTGCATCAGCGAGAAGCCGACTGTGACCTGACTCTGCCATGTGAAGTAGCCTGCGAAGACGAGGATCGCTCCGTCTTGCAGCAACGTCACGACCCAGCGCCTTTTCGGGGCAAGCTTGTTGACAAGCCAGTCCACGCCCACGTTGGAGCGCTGCCGGACTGCCACTGCAAAGCCGATGAACACAATCCAGATGAAAAGCAACCTCGCGACTTCGTCCGACCACGGCACGCCGATGTCCATGATGTACCGGCTCACCACCGAGGCGACCAGGAAGCCGATAAGGAGGGCGAGTAGGACGGCGATGAAGGCTTCAGGAATTCGCAGCAAGAGGCGCGGCACTTTCAAGTCCTCCGGTCGCAATATGTCATCGCCAACTACTCAAGCAAACAACAACGGCCGACATGCGGTCGGCCGTTCAGTTGAGTAAAGCCGCCTGTTGCTACTTCGCCTGGTTCTCGAGGACGAGCTTGAGAAGCTCCTTGTCGACCTTGCTGTCGAACTCTTTCCACGTCTCGCGTCCGGTCGAGCGCCATAGCTTCATCTCGTCTTCGGTCGGCGTGTAAGTGACCACGCCGACGGACTTGGCGTACTCGCGAGCCTTCTCGGCCAGGGACGCGTCCAGGTTGTTGCCGTAAGTCTCCGCCTCTTTGGCGGCTGCAAGGATGGCCGTCTGCAGGTTGGCGGGCAACTTGTCGAACCGATCCTTGCGCATCGCAAGGGTCTGCACCCCGATTGCCGCCTTGTTCCTCGTCGCGTACTTGAGCACCTCGTAGTGTTTGGCGGTCGCCAGCCAGGTGCCCATCACGAACTCGCCGTCGACGACGCCGGAGCTCAGCGCGTTGTAGACCTCTGCCCAGTCGATGGCGGTGGGAATTGCGTCCCACTTGCGGAACATCGCGATCTCGACCGGGGATGCGGTGGTCCGGAACTTCAGTCCTTTGAGGTCCGCCGGGACTCTGATGGGACGTTTGGTATTGACGACATCGCGAAAACCGCCGTTGTCGAGGATCATCAGCAGCTTGAAGCCATCCTTCTCGAACCGGCTGCGGATAACGTCGCCGATCTTGCCGTGTGTCACATTCTTGAATGCAGCCTCATCGGTGATGACATAGGGCAGGTCCATGAAGAGCAGGGTCCGCGTGAAGGGGGCCCAGTTCGCGTTCGAGGCGCCTCCGAAGTCAACTGCTCCGTTGACCACTGCCTCCAGTGCCGTGCGTTCGTTGTAGAGCGACCCGGCGAGGTGCACCTCGACCTTTGCAGCGTTGTTGGTCTTCTGGGCGACGAGATCGGCAAACTTGATCATCGCCTGGCCGATGGCCTGATCCGCCGTGGCCCCGTGCGCCAACTTGAGGGTCACGGGCGGCTGAGTCTGGGCGTGGCCGGAAGTCGCACCGAGAGCGAGCGCTGTCGCCGCAAAAAACGCCAGCATGCATTTCAACGAGCTGATTCTCATTTGGACCTCTCAGCAGTTAGAGCCAACACAAGCCGGCGCCATCGACAAAGACATTTGCCGCCGACCATCGGGTACGATTGCCGAAGGCCGGGCGAACCCCATTCAACGCCTAACGGATTGCCTGACTGTCGACATATTAACTAACTGGAACGTGGGCACGTCAACAGGGTTTTTGCCTAGGAGACATGAATATGCGCGAGCGCTTTTCGCCGTTGCCCTTGACTTTGACGCTCCCGTTGCAGATTGCGGATCGCATTGCGCAAAGCATCGTCGAAGAGAAGTTCGTTCCAGGGGAGCGCCTCAAGGAGGTCGAGCTGGCGGTCGCATTCGGCGTCAGTCGGGCGACCATTCGGGAGGCGCTCCGCATCCTCGAGAAGCGGGGCATTGTTTCGATCCTCCCGCAGCACGGCGCGCACGTGTCCAAGCTTTCGCGGCAAGAGCTCGAGGACATGTTCGACATTCGCATTGTGTTGCTTGGGCTGGCGTCGCGCACGCTCGCGCGCCGCGTCAACCAGGAGCTCGAGCGGCAGCTGCGTGAAGCCCTCGGTAGGCTCGAGGATGCGCGGGAGGACGCGAACGAATACGCCCGTGCCAGCGCGGCTATTACTCTTCTGATCGCAGAGCTCTCCGGAAACACGCAGCTGTCCGAGCACATCAGGTCCTTTGCCCAGCACATCGGGCGATATGCGCGACTGGGATTCACTACCGCGGCACGACGCAGCCAATCGCTCAGGGACTGGAAGAAGTTGATGCGAGCCATCCTTGCCGGTGAGGCCGAGTTGGCGGAAACGCTGCACCGGGATTTGTCGCAGGCGAATCGTGCCGCCGCGCTCGCGGAGCTCGATCGCCGCAGCAAGGAAGAGGAAGGCATGCAGCGCAAGACTCGGCGCACTGCCTAGTCGATGGCGGTAGGCCTCTTGACATGTGCGCGGTTCGATCCGGATCAATGCCGGTGGCGCTTGCTCGACTGCAGGCAGGTCGGAAGGACTGCCCCCTTGGAGAGAATCGCTCTTCTCGTGTCGACACGGCTTCCAAGCCAAGGCTTTAGACCGACACGCATGCCGGGTTTCATCTTGGCGACGAAGCAGGGGTAGGGGCAGTGAGCCGGTAAAGCATGCCTCCGCGGTGAGGAGTGCGCTTTGCCCGCGCTTCAGCGGTTGCGGCAACCGAGTCGGGTCGACACGGAGGCGAGAACGCGGACAAGAGCCGACGCCCGTACAGGTGGCGGTTTCGGGTGGATGCGGTCTCCATAGAACTGCGTGCCACGCGGCCCGCGAACGGCGCAGGGAACCGAGAGCGATCCGTGACGTGCAAGTAGCGTCGGAGGTCGAATCAAATTAGCCGCTCGACGGAGTTGCCGCGGCGGGTAGTTGCGGTAAGCAATCACGACAAGGTCCGACGAGTGTTGCCGGGTAACCCCTCATGGGAAGCGCGTTGACCGCAAAGCAAATATGTATATGATATGAATCAACTAGTGGCTTGGGGCGGGAGTTTGTGAACATCACCCAGGAGATCGCGCGTCGCGTCGTGGCCACCCGGATCGCCGACCTGCCGACTGACGTCGTCGACTATTCGACCACTCTAGCGATGAGCGCTTTCGGTGCGATGGTCTCGGGGCATCGCTGCAGTGTCGGCCCGGCGATGACCGAGTACGTAAAGCGCCTTGGCGGATCGCCGCAGGCCACGGTCCTCGGGGCGGGCCTGAAGACCTCGGTAGAGATGGCCGCGATGGCCAACGGCACGTTCGCACACGCGACGGAATACGAGGACGACAGCTTCCCCGAGGCCGTTTCCAGCTACACGCTCTTTCCGGCCATCTTTGCGATGGGTGAGCACCTCGAATCCTCCGGCGAGCGCGTTATCGAAGCCTTCGTCGCCGGCTACGAGGCGCAGGCCCGCATCGGTCTTGCATGCCGGGAGGCGCGCCGCCTCGGCTACATGGTGCTGAGCTTGGCCGGCTCCATAGGCTGCGCTGTCTCCGCCGCCAAGCTGCTCGGGCTCGACGAGAAGAAGACGACGATGGCCATCAGTGTCGCCGCGTCGCAGGGCGGCGGCATCGGCTACCAGACTGGATCGATGGCCCACATCGTCGAGATGGGATTCTCCTGCCGCAACGGAATTTCGGCCGCATTGCTGGCGGCCGAGGGCATCACCGGCCAGCCGGATGTGCTAGAAGCGCCGCGGGGGCTCTTTCACATCATCACGGCCGGCAAGGTCGACGCGCCTGAGAAGATTCTTTCCGATTGGGGGCGGCCTTTCCGGGTGCTCGAAGTCGGCATCAAGCACTTTCCGTGCTGCTATCACCTGCAGCGCATCATCGAGGCGACGCTCGACATTCGGCAGCAGCTCGGGCTCACCCCCGACGACATCGCCGAGGTGCAGGTCGAAGTCAACGCCTTTTTCCCGACGGTCGTCCAGCATCCCGAGCCGCACGACGAGATTGAGGCGCAGTTCAGCCTGCCCCATGCGGTTTCGCTGGCGATGATTGAGGGCCGGGTCTTGCCGCGCGGGTTCGCCAAGGAAGCGATCAACGACGAGCGATTCCGCAAGTTCCGGCCGAAGGTGAGGACGGTTGTTCGCGAGGACTGGGGCTGGACTCCGACAGGCTGGACGCCGCGGATCACGTACCGATTGAAGAACGGCGAGACCATCGTGCGCGAGCCGCCTTCTGCCCGCGGCCAGCCGCCTGACCTACTGTCGTTCGAGTCCTGCGAGACGAAGTACCGGGGCTGCGTCCAGGACCTCCTGTCCGAGCCGCAGGTCGCGCGCTCGATCGACCTGCTCAGGGATTTGAGGCACTCGCGCGACGTCGGCGACATCGTCCGCGCGGTTGTCTAGAGCGCAAGTCTATTTCCGATTTTCCCTGTTGAATCAGGATTTACATGAGTCTTTCCTCCGATCTCTCCCACGGGGACGTTACGCGCATTCTGCAGATCGTCGACCAGCTGAGCAATGTCGAAGTTCGCCTCGAGGTCGAGGGCATGAAGTTGCATGTGCGCAAATTCGCCGCCGGAGCGACTGGCACGCCTGGCAGTTCGATCGCACCGACAGTACAGCTCGAGACCTTTGCGCCGGCCTCGACGCTGGCGCCGAGCGCGCCGCTGCCCGCGCGGATCGCGACTCCGGTCGCGGCCGAGAAGCCAGCTTCCGGGGCTGACGAGCCTGAGCTCGCCGCAACCGCCCCCGGAGCGGATCAGTCGGGGCTCATGGCGGTGCGTTCGCCGATGTTGGGGCGCTTCTTTCGTGCGGCCGCGCCGACAGATGAGCCCTATGTCGAGGTTGGCTCGAGAGTCGAGCCGGGCGACACCGTCTGCGTCATCGAGGTGATGAAGCTTTTCAGCACCGTCAACGCTGGCGTCCGCGGCACCGTGGTTCAAGTCGCGGTCGAGAACGGTGCCATGGTCGAGCACGACGCCGTGTTGTTCATGGTGAAACCCGAATGAGGACTCCCGTGCATCACAAGCGGGCGGCCAAGCCATGGGCGTGATGCGGAACGACTTGGAGCGGCTGCCGAAAGGAGCCGATGCCAAGACGCGTGTCGCCCGGCCCGCGCTGCCCCACATGATCGGTATCATTGACACGACGCTGCGTGACGCGCAGCAATGTCTGTGGACGACACGGATGACCGCCGGGATGATGGTCCCGATCGCGGAGACGATGGACATTGCCGGTTTCGACCAGATCGACTTCATGGCGCCGGTGCAGTTCGACGTCTGCGCCCGTTATCTGCGGGAAGATCCCTGGGAGAAGGCCCGCTTCTTCCGCAAAAAGTTCGCAAGCACACCGCTGCGCGGATACTGCCGAAGCAAGAGCTTGGTCGGGTTTGGCCTGGTCCCCGACGACATCGTGGAGCTCTGGATCGAGCGGCTCGCGGCGAACGGATTTCGCGTGGTCGGTACCCTCGATTCGCTGCTCGACGTCGCCAACATGGCGGTCAGCATCCGCCAGGCCAAGAAACTTGGCGTCTACTCCGTCGGCGCACTGGTCTTCTGCGAGAGCCCGGTCCATACCGATGAGTTGTATGCGCGCGCAGCGCTCGAACTGGTCTCGCGCTGCGGCGTCGACGCGATCATGATCAAGGACTCCGGTGCGCTGCTGACGCCGGACCGGATTCGCACGCTGGTTCCCGCGCTGAAGGCGGTGATGGGCTCGTGCCCGCTCGAGCTTCACAGCCACTGCAATACGGGACTCGCACCGCTGGTCTACCTGGAGGCGGTCAAGCTCGGAGTCGACCAGCTGCACGCGTCGATCGCGCCGCTGGCCAACGGACCAGCCCAACCGGCCACCCAGAGCACGGTTAGGAACCTGGGCCTCATCGGCTTCGGTACGCGGGTCCGCAGCGACTGCATAGACCAGGTGAGTGCCTATCTAGAAGAGCTCGCGGAACGCGAGGACTTTCCGCGCGGTATCCCGATGGAGTACGACGCCTTCCACTACCGCCACCAGATGCCGGGAGGCATGCTCGCCAACTGGCGCTACCAGTTGCAACGTTCTGGGCTCGAGAACCGGTTCGACGAGATCCTCGAGGAAATCGCGCGCGTTCGGGAAGAGTTGGGCTGGCCGATCATGGTGACGCCGTTTTCTCAGATCATCGCCGTCCAGGCGATGCTGAACGTCGTTGGCGGGGAGCGCTACCGCTCGGTCCCCGACGAGGTCAAGATGTACGCGCTGGGGCACTTCGGCAAGCTACTGGCCCCGGTCGATCCTGACGTTCTCGACCGCATCGTCGCGAACGGCTCCCACAAGGTGCCGTTGCACCAGGAGCCGCTGGCGCCAGCACTGCCTGGGCTGCGCAGGGCCTATCCCGATATGAGCGACGACGAGCGCCTGCTGCGCTTCATGTTTCCGGGCGACGAGGTCGACAAGATCCGCGCGGCCGGCGTGCTGAAAGTCTCGACGCCTGCCGACGGGCCCCTGTCGCGCCTGATTGAGGCCATCGGCCGGCGGGCCGGCGTCCAGCACTTCGAGCTCGAGCAGAAGGGCACCCGGGTTTCGGTAACCCGCCATTCACCTCCACAGGTGGTGGTCCCGATAGGCCAAGGAGAGCTGCGATGAGAACGAAGGGCACGGTTGTGGTGATGTATGACGCCCCGGCGGAAGCCGACGCCTGGATGCACGGGCCGCACTACGACGAGGTGAACGCCACGACGGGTGTCACCGCCGTCCGCCGTTACGAGGTACTCGAGGGGCCGGCCGGCTGCCGCAGGTACATCGCGCTGATCGAAAGCGACGACATTGAGGCGACGATCGCCTGGCGTAGCAGCCCCGACGGTGCGCGCTCGCAGGCCGAGGCGAACGCCCGGGGCGTCAGCAATCGCTACGCGGTGGTGTGCAGGCGCATCTACAGCAGCGCCCCGGGCGAAGCTTGAGCGTCCCGACGGAAAGGGTTCGAGAAGACGGGAGGCGAATCCAGCCGCACCCACCGCGCGTTCCTCGCGCACTTGCAACAAAGGAGACTCAGATGAATCTTTTCCAACGTGCGTCGAGTGCGCTCACACGCGCCGGCCTCGTAGTCGGCGTCGCGGTCTTGGCCATGGTGCCGACCGCCAAAGCGCAAGCGCCTGCCAGCTGCGCCAAGATCGACGTGATCAAGGTCCAGGAGTACGCGGGCATCATCCAGAACCTGGTTCCCTGGGCCGCGATTGACCAGGGACTCTTCAAGAAGTACTGCCTTGAGGCGAAGATGACGCAATTCGCGTCCGGACCCGCCGCTCTCGCAGCGTCACTGCAGGGCGGCCTCGACTTCATCTCGTTGGCGCCAGATACCGTCTACGTGCCGGTCAGTCAAGGCTTCGACCTGAAGATCGTCGCGTTCATGAACGACACGGTCCACTACGTGCTCGTCGTCGGCAAGGACGTGCCCCTACCGCACAAGGCCGAGGGCTACCCGGCCGTGATGAAGGACCTGGTCGGCAAGAAGATCGGCGTCAACGCGCTCGGCTCGACCACAGACATCCTCGCGAAGTCCAACTTTGACGCCGCCGGGCTAGATTACAAGCAGGCGAACTGGATCGCGTATGGTCCGCCGGTCGCCGGTATTGCCGCTCTGCAGAACGGATCGCTCGACGCCGCGATGTTTTTCGGCGACGGCATGGACATCGCCGCGGCAGCGACCGGCGGAACCATCGTCGGCGACCTGCGCGACCCGTCGACGAAGGCATCTGCGCAGATTGCCGCCCTGCGTGGGTCTTCGCTGCTCTGGGCCGCGCAGTCGACTTTCGTCAAGGCGAACGCCGACCTGATCCGTCGCTTCGCCAAGGCGAACAATGAGGCAATCGACTGGATCAAGGATCCTAAGAACTTCGAGGCCGTTGTCAAGATCGTGCGCGAGAAGGCGCCGTCTCCCCCGGGCGTGTCGGATCCGGAAGGGCTGCTGCGCGAGCGCGTGAAGCGCTACATCCCACAAGAGAATTCGCGCGGCAGCATGCGCGCGCTGAAGGCCTGGAGTGACTGGGATGTGACGATGAAGCGGATCCCCAAACCCGCCGACGTCGACGGCCTGCTTTGGGAGACCGCGCGCGAGATGCTCGTCCCCTGAGAGCGGGGCTGCCGCCGCGACGACGTGACGACAGGCACTTCCGCGTCATGAAGGAGGCCGAGGCAGCGCCCGACACTGATTCGCGGAGGCGAAGGAGACGCCAGGAATGAGCGGTAAGACCATCGTGCTCGACAAGGTCGAGCACTACTTCGATTCCCATCGGCCGGGTGAGGCGCGCAAGCAGGTGTTGCGCGCGACCAGCCTTCGGATAGAAGGCGAGCAGTTCGTCGCACTGGTCGGCCCGAGCGGCTGCGGCAAGACGACGGTGCTGAACATGGTCGCTGGGCTGATCCAGCCGACTCGGGGGGGCGTGACGCTCGACGGGCAGGCCCCGCGCGTCGGCGATAGCGATGTGGGCTATCTGCTGGCGCGCGACGCGCTGCTGCCATGGCGAACCGCGCTGAAGAACGTGATGTTGCCGCTCGAGGTGCGCGGTGTCGCCCGGACCGAGAGCGAAGCGCTGAGCCGGAAGATCCTCACCGAGGTCGGTCTCGGCGAGTACCTCGACGCGTATCCGTCGCAGCTGTCGCACGGAATGCGCCAGCGTGTGGCGGTCGCGCGAACCCTCGTCGTCGACCCGCACACGCTGCTGATGGACGAGCCATTCTCCGCGCTCGACGCGCAGACGCGCCTGAGCCTGCAGCAGCAGTTCCTCGAACTGTGGGAGCGGGTCAGGTCGACGGTCATCTTCGTCACCCACGACCTGACCGAGGCGATCCTGCTGGCCGATCGAGTGCTGGTCTTCTCGAAGCGTCCTGGCGCGATCTGCGCCGAATTCGAGATCGATCTCGAGCGGCCCAGATCTCTTGTCGAACTGCAGGGAACCGATCATTTCCACGAGCTGTTCCGGCGCGTCTGGAACGTCTTGCGCGACGAGGTGCACGTATGAGCAGCAGAGTTGAAGTCGTTCCCGCTACGGTCGCTGAGTCGACCGCTGCGCCGGAAGCACCGGACCAGCCGCGGCGGCGCGTGCCGTTCGCTGATCGCCCCTGGGCGGTGGTCACCGGGTGGATCGTGCTCGCCGGCGTGATGATCGGCGCTTGGGAGTGGGGCGGAGTCACCGGGCGGCTCAATCCGCTTTTTTTCAGCTATCCATCTGCGATCTGGGGAGCGTTGATCGACGGGATCCGGGGCGACCTGCTGACGCTCGATGCGCGCTACACGCTGCTCGCGGTTTTCTTCGGCTTCACGGGCGCGGCGATCGCCGGGGTCGGCGTGGCCTTCTTGCTGTCGCAGGTGGCCTATCTTCGCAAGCTGCTCAATCCATTCTTCACCGCGCTGAACAGCCTGCCGCGCGTCGCTCTGGCGCCGCTCTTCGTGATGTGGTTCGGCATCGGTCTCTTCTCCCACGTGATGATGGCGGCTAGCCTGACGTTCTTCGTCGTCTTCGCCAATACGATGGCAGGCATCGAGAGTGTCGACCAGGACCACCTGCTGTTGGCGCGGTTGCAGGGCGCGACACGGTGGCAGACGTTCAGGCTCTTCATCGTCCCGTCGGCGCTGCCTTCGATCTTCATTGGGCTCGAGCTCGGCTTTATCTTCGGCATGCTGGGCACGGTGTCGGGCGAGATGATCGTCGGCGAGCATGGCTTTGGCGTCCGCCTGCAGCGCGACGCCGGAATCTTCAACACCAAAGGCTACTTCGCGACGCTCTTCTTGCTCGTGCTGATCAGCGCTGTGTTGGCCGCGATCTTTCAGATGGTCAAGCGCCGCCTGATCCGCTGGCAGACCCTCCACCTCGTCAGCCGTTCACCGTCGTGAGCCTGGTACGGATCGGACTTGCGCCGCGTGCCCCGGGGCTGTCGAGGTCCGCGGCCCAGCGCCAATGGCGCGGCGAGCATGCGCGCCTGTTCGCCGCCTTGCCAGGCCTGATCTCGTACGTGCAGAATCACGCGGTGCTCGACGGCGCCGAAGAGCCGGTGCTCGGCGACCCGGGCTTCGACATCTTTGCCGAGGTCGAATTCGAGAGTGCGGCGGAGCTCGACAGGGTGGCCTGCAGCCCGTACTACCGGGACGCGATCCTGACCGACGAGAAGGGGCTGCTGGATGCCTCTCGACGCACCTTCCTGATGACCCGTCGCTGCCCGTTGGCGTGCACCCCCGTGTCGAATGCCTTCAAGCTCGCGCTCTTCCTGTCGAACCGGCGCATCGCGGTGGCTCCGCGCGAGCGTGAAGGCTGGCTCAACGATGCGCGGCTGTGCGACAGCCAGGCCGCGTGCTCGATCGTATACCTCGTCGATTCGGTCGGCGGCGCGATGCCCCGAGCAGTCGACGTCGTCGTGCAGACCTACTACGGATCGCTCAAGGATGCCCGGGCGGCCCACCGAAGGGCCGAGGTAGCGTGGGGCGACGCGACAGCCGACGGACTCGGTTTGGAAACTGCCACGATCGTCCGGGAGATCGAGATCGTGCCTCGCCAGGTGCGAAGAAGCACGGCATGAGCGACAACGATGACGGGATGCGCCCCTCCACTCATCGCGTGGTCTGGGTCACTGGCGCGGCGGGCGGCATCGGCGCGGCCATAGCCGGCGCCTACGCGCGCGTTGGCGCGAAGGTCGTCGCGACCGACCAGCGGCCTTGGGAAGCGGTCCCAGGGATTCGCACGATCACGTGCGACGTGACGTCCGCAATCGAGATCGAAGCCGTGATCGCCGAGTGCGACCGCCTCGGCGGCATCGACACGCTGGTCAATTGCGCCGGGATCCTGCGCCGCGACGACGTGCTCGAGATCACTCCGCAAGTGTGGGACCGACTCTTCGACGTCAATGTCAAGGGTGCGTTCCTGTGCGCACAGGCCGCGGCGCGCTCGATGATCTCCGCTGGGCGCCGCGGATCCATCGTCAATATCGGCTCGATCAACGCCGAGAAGGTCTTTGCCGACACGGTCGCCTACTGCACGTCGAAAGGCGCACTCCAGGCCATGTCGCGCGCGATGGCGCTGTCGCTGGCGCCGCACGGCATTCGGGTCAACAACGTCGCGCCTGGCGCGATCGCCGATACCCGGCTCGAGCCGACCCGCTGGGCGCAGGCGGCGGAGCGAGACGCGATGCGCTTGCGTACGCCGCTGCGCGAGCTCGGCGCCTCGACCGACGTCGCATCGGCCGTCATCTTCCTTGGCTCGCCGGGCGCGAGCTTCATCACCGGCGCGACGCTGCTCGTGGACGGCGGCCGGGCGGCCTCGGTATGAGTGACCTTGCCGGCAAGGTGGCCTGGGTGACCGGCGGCTCGCGCGGCATCGGCGCTGCGATTGCCGCGGAGCTGCGCCACGCCGGGGCCTCCGTCCACGTGACCGACCGCGCGCAGGAGGGTGATGTCCGTGCTTGCGACATGAGGGACCCGGCCGCGATCGGCAAATATGTCTGCGACCTGGTCGCCCGGACCGGCCGGCTCGACATCCTGGGCAATAACGCGGCAGTGCAGCGGCGGCGTGCCTTCGTCGATTTCGACGAAGCCGACTACGATGAGATCTTCGGAACCAACGTGCGCGGGGCCTTCTTCGCGGCCCAGGCGGCGGCGAAGGCGATGGTGGCGCGCAACGAGGGCGGCTCGATCGTCAATGTGTCGTCGGTCAATGCGACGCACGCGCAGCCGGAGACAGCGCTTTATTGCGCGTCCAAGGGCGCGATTCAGACGATGACCCGGGCGCTCGCAGTCAGCCTCGGGCGGTACGGGATCAGGGTCAATGCCGTGGCACCGGGCACGATCGCGACCGATCTGAACCGGGACCGGCTGGCAGACGACGAGACGTCACGGCAGGTGGTAGCGGCGACGCCGCTCGGCAGGCTCGGTGCGCCGCCAGATGTTGCTCCCGCGGTGGCGTTCCTGGCGTCAGACGGGGCGCGCTTCATCACCGGTGCGAGCCTGGCCATCCACGGCGGCTGGACCCTTAGCGGATGACGGAGTGTCGATCCACAGGAGCGGGAGCGCGAGAACTATGTGGCAGTTCGTAGCCTTCTATCGACGGCCGGACGATCCGGAGGCGTTCGAGCGCCACTACCGGGACGTCCACATTCCGCTGGTCCACCAGTTTCCGGCTCTGCGCCGCATGACTTTTTCGAGAGTCGAGGCGGAAGGCGGCGCTGCGGTCGAGCCTGCGGTCTGCTTCATCAGCACGATGTACTTTGACGATCGCCCGAGCCTCGAGATCGCTTTGCGTTCGCCTGCCCGTCAAGTCGCGTACGCGGACAGCGCAAAGTTCCGCCAGTTCCAGATCGGCCGCTACGTCGGTCCGGTCGAGGAGGTATGAATGCCACCCTCTCTTACCAGTCGGTTTCCTTCCTTGAAGCACGGACGGATCCTTTCGTTGACCTGAACAGGAGATCAGAGTGATGCTGCCCCCGATCATCGACATGCGATTGCGGCCCCCGGTTCCCGCCTGGACCAAGGGATCGGTCTTCCGCACCGCGATGCACTATCCGCGCCATTTTGTGACGTTCAAGGGCTCCCAGTCGGCCTGGCTGGAGTCGGTTGAGATGCTGTACGAGGAGATGGCTTCGGCCGGCATCAAGTACGGCGTCGCGATGGGCCGCGCCTCCTCGGGCGCCGGCAACCTCGGTGGCGTCTCGAACAAGGAGATCGTCGAGGTTGTCGGCGCCCACCAGAACCGCTTTCTCGGCTTCCTCGGGGTCGACATGGAGGCGATCCCGGAGAGCCTCGCTGAGATCCGCGAATACGCCCGGGCGCCCAACATCAAGGGCATCTCGATCGAGCCGGGCTCGGGAAAGGTCCCGCGCTGGTCGGACGACGCCTCGCTCGAACCGGTCTACCAGCTCGCCCTCGAGTTCGACCTTCCGGTGTCGATCTCGCTGTCGGGGCTGCTCTCGGCGCTCGCGGGCCACGACATCACGTGGTCGCGGCCCGTGTCGATTCAACGCGTCGCACAGCGCTACAAGGACCTGAAGATCATCGTCTCGCACGCAGCATGGCCTTATGCCGACGAGATGGTGGTCGTCGCGCTCGCCTGTCCGAACATCTACGTGTCGCCGGACCTTTACGCATCGACCGCCGGGATGATCTGCGCCGACAGCTATGTCAAAGGTGCGAACCTCTTTCTCGAGGACCGGATGCTGTTCGGGACGGCGTATCCGGTGAAGGACATCCAGGAGTCGATCCGCGACTTTCTCGGCATGGGCTGGCGCCCGGAGATCGTGCAGAAGATCCTCTGGAGCAACGCTGCGAAGCTGCTCAAGGTCAGCTGACAAGCGATCCACTGCCACGATCTTTCGATCGCGGCGCGAGCCGCGGGAGCTAACGACATGGAAAAGAAAGTTTGCATCGTCGCCGGGGCGCTCGGCATCGTCGGCCGGGCGCTGGTCGAGCATCTCGATTCGAGCGACGAGTGGGAGGTCATTGCGCTGTCGCGACGGGCTCCCGACTTCGAGACGCGCGCACGCTTCGTTGGGATTGATCTGCTAGACGCCGAGGACTGCGGCGCCAAGCTGAAGGAGTTCGGGCGTGCGACCCACGTCTTCTTTTCGGCCTACGCGCCACGGCCGACAGCGGCGGAGGAGGTGGCGCCGAATCTCGCGATGGTCGCCAACCTCGTCACCACGCTGGAGAAGGTGGCGCCGCGCCTGGCCCACGTGCAGCTGGTGCAGGGCAGCAAGTGGTACGGCAACCACCTCGGTTCCTATCGAACCCCGGCCCGGGAAGACGATCCGCGCCACATGCCGCCGAACTTCTACTACGACCAGCAGGACTGGCTCGAGGCGCGCCAGCGCGGCAAGCGCTGGACCTGGTCGGCTTTGCGGCCGCACTGCATCTGCGGCTTCTCGGTCGGCAGCCCGATGAACCATCTGATGGCGTTGTCCCTGTACGCGAGCATCTCCCGGGAGATCGGCCTGCCGCTGCGCTTTCCCGGTTCGGCCGGCGCCTTCGCCGCGCTGTACCAGTTCACCGATGCGCGCCTGCTCGCACGCGCGATGGTCTGGGCCGCGACGACCAGCGCCTGCGAGAATCAGGCGTTCAACATGACGAACGGTGAGCCGACTCGCTGGGAGAACATCTGGCCGGTGCTGGCGGATTGCTTCGAAATGCAGCCGGCGCGGATCCAGACGATCAACCTGACGCGGATGATGGCGGACAAGGAATCCCTCTGGGCCATGATGCGCGAGAAGTACCTGCTCCGAGACTACAGGCTCTCCCAAATGGTGAGCTGGGAGTTCGCCGACTGGTCCTATTCGAATTCGTTCGACCAGATCTCGAGTCTTGCGAAGGCTCGTCGTGCGGGCTGGCACGAGGTGACGGACGCCGAAACAATGTTCCGTGAGCAGACGCGTCGACTGATGACCGAACGTGTCATTCCGACGCCAGGGGCTTGATGCGATGGGGGTTGCCAAGGCAAGGTCCTCTGCCTCCCTGTCGTTGCCCGCGAAAGCGCGCAAGACGTTGGTCCACAAACGGCCGGTGGCCAAGCCGGCGAGCCGCCGCGATGTGCTCGTGGACATGGGCAACGGTTCGCTCCCGCTCTACAAGAGCATCAAGCTCGAAGTCACACGGGCGCTGAGCGGCGGAGAGGTCAAGACTGGCATGGCGCTGCCGACCGAGAAGGAGCTCTCGGAGCGCTATGGGGTCAGCGTCGGCACCGTGCGTCGAGCGCTCTCTGATCTGGTGGCCGAGAAGGTTCTGGTGCGCCAGCAGGGCCGAGGCACGTTCCTGGCCCCGTTCGATTCGAAGCGGATGCTGAACTCGTTCTGGCACATCGTGCGCAAGGACGGCGTGCGCGAAGTCCCGATCGTGCAGACCTTGCGGTTCGAGGAGACGATTGCGAGCGCGCAAACCGCCGAGCGCCTCGGGATCCGCGCGGGCGAGCCGATCTACTGGATCGTCAACCTGATGCTGATGGGCGGCAGCCCAATGCTGCTCGACGGGCTGCACATTCCGCAGTCGATTTTCCCCGGTCTCACGAGGGCACGGTTCGTCGGACGCAACGCCACGATCTACGACCTCTACCGTGACAGCTTCGGTATCAGCATCGTCAGGACCGTGGATCAGCTGACCGCGGTCTCGGCGGACATCGAGACGGCGAAGAAGCTCGGAATAGCGCGCGGGACACCGCTGCTGGAAATTGTCCGCGTCGCTCACACCTTCCACGAACGGCCGGTCGAGTTGCGTCGATCACTGCTCTACACCGAGAAGTACGAATTCGTTGACGTCACCGGTGGGTCGAGCACGCCCTGACGGCTGGCGCGTCGCACGAGGCCTCGTCTTCGACTGTAAACATATATATGATATGCACTACTAACACAGTCCCATGACGATCTGGCAGCGGCCGTTTGTCGAGGACCTCGTCCTTGGCACTTTCGAAGCACACATGAAGTCTCTCCAATGACCATCCGCAGTCTCTTCATCGCCAACCGCGGCGAGATCGCGGTCCGCATCGTCCGCGCCTGCCGGGAGCTCGGCATCGAGTCAGTCCAGGGCTATTCCAGCGCCGACCGCGAGTCTCTGCCGGTCCGCATGGCCGATCGTTCGGTGTGCATCGGGGCTGCCCAGGCGAGCGCGAGCTACCTCAACGTCAACGCGTTGATCGGGGCCGCCACGATGGCCGGTTGCGATGCGGTCCACCCGGGCTACGGGTTCCTGTCCGAGAACGCCGAATTCGCCGAAGCATGCGTGGCGGCCGGGTTGACTTACGTCGGGCCGGAAGCGAACGCGATCCGACTGATGGGCGACAAGGCGGCGGCACGCCGGCTCGCGCTCGAGGCTGGGGTTCCGGTTGCGCAGGGCTCGCAGCACCCGGTGACTTCGATCGACGAGGCCCTGGCGATTGCGGGCGATGTCGGCTACCCGGTGCTGATCAAGGCCTCCGCCGGGGGCGGCGGCCGCGGCATGCGCGTGATCGAGAACGAGAAGCAGTTGCGTGAGAACCTCGACCGGGCCTCGTCGGAAGCGGCCTCGTCCTTCGGTAGCGGCGCGGTCTATATCGAGCGTTACCTATCTCCAATCCGGCACGTCGAGGTCCAGGTGCTGGGCGACGGGCGCGACGTGATCCATCTCGGCGAGCGCGACTGCACGGTGCAGCGGCGCCACCAGAAACTGCTCGAGGAGAGCCCGTCGCCCGGACTCTCCGAAGACCTGCGTCAGCGCATGACGGATGCGGCCTGTCGACTGGCCCGTTCGGTCGCGTATCGGAGCGCCGGCACGCTCGAGTTCATCGTCGACGTCGCGCGCCAGGAGTTCTTCTTCATCGAGATGAACACCCGGATTCAGGTCGAGCATCCGGTGACGGAACTGATGACGGGGCTGGACCTCGTCCGCCTCCAACTCCGGATCGCCGGCGGCGAGCGGCTTCCGTTCAAGCAGTCCGATATCCGCTTCCGCGGACATTCGATCGAGTGCCGCATCAACGCCGAGGATCCGCAGCGCGGCTTCATGCCGAAGCCCGGGAAGCTGGTCGAGTTCCTGGCCCCCTCGGGGCCTGGCGTCCGGGTCGACTCCCATGCCTACGCGGGCTACGAGCTGCCCCCTTACTACGACTCGCTGATCGCAAAGATCGTGGTCTGGGACGAGAACCGCGAGGCAGCGATCGCACGCATGCAGCGCGCGCTGCACGAGTTCCAGATCACGGGTGTGCCGACGACCGTGGATTTCCACAAGCGGCTTCTGGCTGAACCCGAATTCGTCGGCGGGAGCTTCGATACCCGGTTCGTCAAGGAAAAGATGTTCGTGGGCCACCCGATGCAGCACATGCTGTGATGCGAACGGCCCAGCAGCGCGCCAGTCAACAGGAGAAACCATGGCCCACGAGGAAATGCTCGGCGAGCTTGAACGGATCAAGCTCAAGGCGCTCGGCATGGGCGGCCCGGAAAAGGTCGCCCGGCGAAAGGCCGAGGGGCACCTGAATGCGCGCGAGCGTCTCGACTGCTTGCTTGACGCCGGCTCGTTCCACGAGAGCGGCCTGTTCGCGACGTCGCACCGTCCCGAGGTGCGTGATCGGACGCCAGCGGACGGCAAAATTGGCGGCTTCGGCAAGATCGAAGGGCGGCCGGTCGCCGTGATGTCGAATGACTTCACGGTGATGGGCGCCTCGAGCTCGGTGGTGAACGGCAAGAAGCTGCGCCACATGCGGGAAGTGGCGACCAAGGCGGGGATGCCCCTGGTATTCCTCGGCGAATCCACCGGCGCGCGGATGCCTGACCGGATGGGCGCCGAAGGGCGTGCGATCCTCGGTCAGGACGCGCACGAGTACCAGCGCCTGCGGCAGTCGCCGTGGGCCAGCGCGCTGCTCGGCGCCTGCTACGGGTCATCGACCTGGTATTCCTGCATGTCCGACTTCGTCGTGATGCGCAAGGGCGCGACCATGGCGGTGGCCAGCGGCCGGGTGACCTCGATGGCGATCAACCAGGCCGTCGATTCCGAGGAGCTCGGCGGCTGGAAGATGCACTCCGAAGTCTCCGGACTCGTCGACGTCGTCGTCAATAGCGACGAGGAGGCGATCGGCTCGATCAAGCGCTTCCTCGGCTACCTGCCCAGCCACCAGAATGCCGAGCCGCCAGTCCGCGACGTGCCCGAAGGCTCGGCCGATCGGGGCGCGCGGATCCTCGAGGTCGTACCAGAAGACAAGAGCAAGGTCTACGACATCCGCAAGGTCATCGAGGTCGTCGCCGACCTCGGCAGCGTGATGGAGCTGAAGTCCCGGTTCGGCAAGTCGATCGTGACGGCACTCGCGAGGATCGAGGGCCGCAGCGTCGGCATCGTCGCAAACAATCCGTTCTTCAAGGGCGGCGCGATCGACGTCGACGCCTGCAACAAAGTCGTCAGTTTCCTGGTGCTTTGCGACTCGTTCAACGTCCCGCTGTTGTTCCTGGTCGATCAGCCGGGGTTCCTGATCGGCGTCGACGGCGAGCGGCGCGCGGCGCCTGGGCGCATCATCAACTGGATGAATGCGCTGTCGCTGGTCACGGTGCCGAAGATCTCTGTGATCATGCGGAAGAGCTACGGGCAGGCCTACCTGAACATGGGTGGCGGGCGCAACTCCGACGAGGTTGTCTGCTGGCCGACCGCGGACCTGGGCTTCATGGCTCCGACGGTGGGCGTCAACGTGCTGTTCGGCGTCAAGGAAGAGGAAGAGCCCGAGAAGTACCACAAGCTTGTCGAGGAGCTCTCGCGCGACACATCGGCCTGGCGGCTCGCCTCGCTCTACGAGACCCAGGCGGTCATCGATCCGCGCGAGACGCGCGCCTGCACCGCACGGCTACTCGAGGTTCATCGGACGCGGCTTGGAAGCGCGGTGGGAAAGCACCAGCTCTCGAACTGGCCGACCAGCTACTGACCACCCTTCGCAGGCCCCCTACCGGCGGCCGCGACCAAATAAAGAAACGAAAGGCTTCAGATGGCACCGATCAGCGTTCTCTCGGAGGTCAACGGCTCGATATGGAAGATCCTCGTCGCGGTCGGCGACCCGGTCGCGGAGGACGATCCGGTTGCCTATGTCGAGTCTATGAAGATGGAGATCCCGGTGCTCGCGACAGAGAGCGGCATCGTCGCCGAGATCTTCGTTGCCGAGGGCGAGCCGGTTGCCGAGGGCGCCCCCATCATCTCGATCCGCCGCTAGCAACCGGCGGCTGCGCCAGCATGGTCATCAGCGATCTCGACGCCGTGCTGGCCGAGGCACGCAAGCGCGGCGCAAAGGCGCTCGACGAGCCCTCCGGCAAACGGATCCTCGCCTCCTTCGGCATTGACGTGCCGCGTTCGCGCGTCGTGCGCCTCGACGACGAGATCGGCGTGGCGGTCAGCGCGATGTCACCACCGTTCGCGCTGAAGGTGGTCGCGGCCGGGGTCGTCCACAAGAGCGACGTCGGCGGCGTGCGCCTCGGCCTGTGCACTGCCGAGGAAATCGAAGGCGTGATCGCCGGGCTGCGGGCCAGCCTTCTCGAGAAGGGCATCGAACCGGCCGGATGGCTGATCGAGGAGATGGTCGCGGGCGGGGTCGAGGTCGTGGTCGGCGGGATCCTCGACCCGGAATTCGGTCCGATGGTCATGGTCGGCCTCGGCGGCGTGTTCGTCGAGGTGCTGAAGGACGTGGCCTTCCGGATCTGCCCGATCACCGCACTCGACGCGGTCGAAATGGTCGAGGAGTTGCGAGGAGGTCCGCTGCTCCGCGGCGCACGGGGGCACAGGCCGGTTTCGATCGACGCGCTGGTCGATGTGATGCTGCGGCTGGGGGGCGAGGTCGGCCTCTTGCTGGCCTGCGGCGATCGTGTTGCCGAGATCGACATCAACCCGATGATCGTCACGCCGGATCGCGCCTGCGCGGTCGACGCCCGTTTCATCCTCCGGGAGCCCGCATGAATGTCATGTCCGCTTCCACTGCATTCAAGCCGCTTTTCGAGCCGGCTAGCATCGCAGTCGTCGGTGCATCGGCGACGTCCGTCAGCGGCGGCAACCGCTTCATTCGGCACCTGCGCAATTTCGGCTACGCTGGCCGGATCTTTCCCATCCACCCGTCGGCCCCGGAGATCGAGGGGCTGCCGGCGCATCGCTCACTGGCCGAAGTGCCGATGAAGGTGGACTATGCGTACGTCGCGGTGGCTGCGCGCAACGCGGCCGACGTGCTGCGTTCGGGCCGGGGCAACGTCCACTTCGCGCAGGTGATGTCGAGCGGGTTCGGCGAAACCGATGGGGGCTCGGACCTCGAGGCGGAACTGGTCCTTGCGGCGCGTGAGGCGGGGACGCGCCTGATCGGGCCGAACTGCCTCGGCGTCTATTCGCCGAAGGCGCGAGTCACCTTCACCGAGAGGACGAGCGCCGATGCCGGCACCGTGGGCATCGTCTGCCAGAGCGGCGGGCTCGGTATAGACATCATCCGGCGCGGCCAGAACAGGGGCCTGCGCTTCAGCGGTTTGGTCACGATCGGCAACTCGGCCGATGTCGGCGCGTCGGAGTTGCTCGAGTACTTCTTCGACAGTCCCGACACCGCACTGGTCGGTCTGTATCTCGAAAGTACCCGCGAAGGGCGGCGGCTGTTCGAGGTGCTGCAAGCCGCCAAGGCGCGCAAACCCGTCGTCCTGCTCAAGGGCGGGCGCACGAGCCAGGGACGCCGTGCGGCGGCATCCCACACCGGCGCGCTTGCCGGCAGCGATCGCGCGTGGGATGCGCTCTGCCGGCAGACCGGCACGACGATGGTCGACACGCTGGACGAACTCCTGGATGCCTTGCTCGCGTTCCAGTGCCTGTCACTTCGTCCGACGGCCTCGAGGGACGTCGTTCTCGTCGGCAATGGCGGCGGCACCAGCGTGCTCGGCACCGATGCGTTCGACCGGAGCGGATTCCGGGTGCCGCCGTTCGATGCACGCACGGTCGCGTCGCTGGAGGCGCTGAAGCTGCCCGCTGGGTCTTCCTTCACGAATCCGATCGACGTGCCGGCCGGTGCGCTGCAGCAGGACGAAGGCCGCGCTGCCGAGCGGATCATCGATATCGTCTCATCGAGCGGACAGGCCGACGCTCTCGTGATCCACGTCAACATGACGGTCATCATGAGCTTCCGTCACGTCGACATGCTGGGAAACATCGTCGAGGCGGCGCTCAAGGTCCGCGAGAGATCGGCATCTAACATGCACATCGCCCTCGTGTTGCGGTCGGACGGCGAAGCCGACATCGAGGAGAGCAAGCGCCAGTACCGGCGCATCGCAGTCGAGCGCGGTGTCGCCGTGTTCGACGAACTCGCCAGCGCCGCGAAGGCGCTCGCCGGCGTGAGGGCAGTCGAAGCCTTCCGGGCGAAGCGCCGCGAGTAGTGTCGAATTGTCGTCTTCGGATCGCGGCATCCGTCATTGACCCCCGCGACCAAGATTGAACCGAGGGACTCACCATGGATCTCCACCTTCAAGGACAGCACGTCCTGATCACGGGCGGCAGCAAGGGAATCGGTTTTGCCTGCGCCCGGGCGTTCCTGCTGGAAGGCGCCAGGGTCAGCCTTGTGGCTCGAAACGGTGAAGGCCTGCGTCGCGCGGCGGATGCCCTCGGGAAGGAAGCTCTGACAAACGAAGGGGCCGTCTTCGTTCACGCCACGGACCTCCGCGATGCGGACCTGGCGCGCGACGCTGTCACTTCGGTGGAGCGCGAGCGCGGTCCGATCGACGTCCTCGTCAACAGCGCCGGTGCGGCGAAGCGAACGCCGGCCGACGAGTTGACGCCGGAGCACTGGCACGATGCAATGCAGGCGAAGTACTTCACCTACATCAATGTCATCGACTGCTTGATCAAGCGGATGGCTGAAAGGGGCCATGGCGTGATCGTCAACATCATCGGCATCGGCGGCAAGGTGGCCGTACCACTGCATCTGCCTGGAGGGGCCGCCAATGCCGCGCTGATGCTCGCGACCGCCGGGCTAGCCTCGGTCTATGGGCCGAAGGGCGTCCGGATCAACGCCGTAAACCCGGCGATGACGATGACCGAGAGGCTGAAGGAGGGCATCGCGGTAGAGAGCGGCTACACCGGTTTGACACCCGAGGAGATTCTCAGGCGCGTCGCCGGGTCGCTGCCTCTCGGTCGTCCAGCCGAGGCCGCGGAAGTGGCCGACGTCGTCGTGTTCCTCTCATCCTCACGCGCCAGCTATGTGTCCGGCGCCGTACTTTCGATGGATGGAGCCGCGATGCCGATCGTCGTTTGAGACGGACCCCTTGCTTAGCAGATCGCAGCGGCTCGAGCGAGATTCCCATGCTGCTCAGGGCTCAGGGTACCTTCCAGACAGGTGAGTTGCTCGGGCGAGAAATAGGCCCGCCGCAACGACAGCATGAAAGGGCCGAACGCTTCATCGATCTGGGGGCCGAACCGTTGGAAGATCTCGGCGAGATAGAGATCGTGCCTGATGAGCGATTCGGCCATCGTGACAATCGGCTCGCTTCGCGTGTACGCGGCGTACACATCCCCCTGCATCTTCGCCGTCAGGGCGGTCGTGAAGTCCGTCGTGATGGTGAAGAGATTGTCGGCATTGCCCACGCGCACCCCATTGCCTTCGTGCAGATAGACGCGAACATTCTTGTTGAATCGGAAACGATCTCCGTCGGCGCCGAAAAGGATGATCAGGATCTTCACCCCGCGCTTCGCGGCATCCTGAAGCGCGATCCGATGGGTCTCTATGACAGTCTCGTGCGCCTTGATCCAGACGTGCTTGGTCGCCATCTCGATCATCTCGGCGATCTTTGCACTGACCTTGGCCGCTCCCTGGAGATTCCAGACGAAATCCCGCCTCGAGTGGAGTGTCGGACAGGTGGATCAAATGGACGCGCGAAATGGCAGCCATGAGGCCCTCGACCGAAGCGCTGCAGATCCCGGTGGTGTTCCTCCCCAACGGGATTGGCGTTTGCCAACTGGGACTTGTCAGGCATTCTTTGTGCCAAAACGCCGGGGAAGATTTTCACGTGATTGCTCAGACGAACCGGAACGAGATCGTCCCGAGCGGGCCGTAGTCCGCGTGAATGCAGTCGCCGGCGACTGCCGTGATCGGCCGGGTGAAGGAACCCGCGAGAACCACATCGCCGATGTTCAGCTGCTCGTCGTGGGGCGCGATCTTGTTGGCGAGCCACGCGACCCCCGTGGCCGGGTGATTGAGGACGCCGGCCGCCAGGCCTGTCTCCTCGATCACGCCGTTCTTGAAGAGCATCGCTCCTGCCCACCGCAAGTCCACGGCGTCGGGACGGACCGGGCGACCCCCCAGCACGATCCCGGCGTTTGCGGCGAAATCCGAGATCGTGTCGAAGACCTTGCGCATGCCCTTGTCGTCGCGGTCGAACTGCTCGATCCGGGCGTCGATGATCTCCAGTGCCGGGCTGACGTATTCGGTCGCCGCGAGGACATCGAAGAGGCTGACGCCCGGCCCCTTGAGCGGCTTTCCCAGGATGAAGGCCAGTTCGACCTCGATCCGGGGCGCAATGAAGCGGCCGATCGGAATGTCGGTGCCCTGCGCGAAGAACATGTCGTCCATCAGCGGCGCGTAGTCGGGCTCCGTGATCTGGCTGGCCTGTTGCATCGCCCGCGACGTCAGCCCGATCTTGCGTCCCTTGACGCTGCGCCCGTCTGCCAGTTCGAGCCGGACCCACGCGCGCTGGATGGCGTACCCGTCTTCGATCGTCATGCCCGGATGACGACGGGAGAAGTGGCGAACCTGGACCCGGTTCTTGCGGGCGTCGTAAAGCTCGCGGGCCAGGGCATTGATGAGCTCGGTGGACAGCATGGTCATCTCGCGGGGTTCCGGGCGGCGGGCGGGTCGAGGAGGGTCGGACGGGGCACTACCTCACCTCCATCACGCCGATGGTGCCGGTGACCGAGAAGATCGGAATCGGCTGAAAGTGGCGGATCGATCCCTGGCCGCGTGCAGCCGCCGCGAGAGCAATGAAGGTGCGGATCTCGAAGCCACCCTGGCCGGCGTCGCGGTAGATGTCGGCGTCGCGGTACGACAGCAGGGCGGCCTTGTCGTTGCCCTGCCAGCGCTGCATGAAGTCGCGGTCCCACGCCTCGTTGATCTTGCCCGAGTCGGGGGTCGCCGGCCAGTGGCTGATGCCGCCGGTGGCGACGATGGCGATCCGCTCGGGCATCTTGTCGGCCGCCCGCCGCAGCGCCTCGCCGAAGGCCCAGGCGCGGTGCAGCGGGGTCAGCGGCGGCCCCTGGCAGTTGATGTTGACCGGGATCACGTCGAGGTCGAAGCGCGGGGTCAGGAAGTGGAGCGGAACGATCAGACCGTGATCGAACTTCCACTCCTCGGCGAAAGCGACGTCGACCGTCTCCATCACCTCGGTGACGATGCGCTTGCCGAGGTCGGCGTTGCCGGGAATCCGGGTCTTCGGGATGCCGAGCCATGCCGGGTCTTCGATCGGCCCTTCGTATTCCTCGCCCATGCCGATCGCGTAGGCGGGCATGTTGTCCATGAAGAAATTCGCGAAGTGCTCGGCGCCGACCAGGACGACCGCGTCGGGCCGGGCTTCCCGCATCTCGTCGCCCATGGCACGAAAGGCCCTGTGGAACGGATCGCGCAGCGCCGGATCGGCGAGGTGGGCGCGGCCGGTGATCCCGGGAGCGTGACTGCAGACGCCGGCAAAGACGAGGCTCATACGCCCGCCACCTTCTCGTCCATCGCCGTGGTCATCGCATAGACGCCGGCGCGCACCGGCCCGTGGCGGGCCACGCCGTCGCGCATCGCCTGGATGTACTCGGCCCAGGGCATGCCCAGGAAGGCAGCGAAGTGCATCAACAACTGTCCGTTCGTGCCAAGCACGTACATCAACCCCAGGTCACCGCGCTCGATGGCGCTGCGCTCCTCGTCGTCGAGCCGGTACTCCGCGAGCAGCGCGGCCTGTTCCCCCCGGTAGCGCGCCTGCACGCGCGGGTCGCGGTTCAGGTGGTAGAGGAACTTCTGCATCCCGTACAGGCTCATGGCGGACCTTTCGCTTGCCGGTGGAAGACTACCCGCCCCAGTGCGGAATGTGATGCCCGCCCAGCGACACCGCGACGTTCTTCGGCTCGAGGAACACCTCGTAGCTCCAGGTCCCGCCCTCGCGCCCGGTGCCGCTCGCCTTCGTGCCACCGAACGGCTGGCGCAGGTCGCGCACGTTCTGGCTGTTGACGAAGCACATGCCGGCCTCGATGGCTGCGGCGACACGATGGGCCCGCCCGAGGTTCTCTGTCCAGACGTAGCTCGACAGGCCGTAGGCGATGTCGTTGCTCTTGGCAATCGCGTCGGCCTCGTCGGAAAACGGAATCAGGCAGGCCACCGGTCCGAAGATCTCTTCCTGGGCGATGCGCATGCGGTTGTCGACGTCGGCGAAAACCGTCGGCCGCACGAAGTTGCCCTTTCGCAGGTGGGCCGGCAGCTCGGGAGCCTCGAGGCCGCCGCAGAGCATCGTCGCGCCTTCCTGCTGGCCGAGCTCGATGTAGCCACGCACCTTCGCCAGGTGCGCCTGGCTGATCATCGGCCCGACGAGAGTCTTCTCGTCGAGAGGATCGCCCACCAGGATTCGCCGGGCGCGCTCAGCGAACTTCGCAACGAACCCGGCATACGACTTCTCCTGAACAAGGATCCGGCTACCAGCCGTGCAGCGCTCGCCGTTGTTGCTGAAGATCATGAACAGTGCGGCGTCGAGCGCGCGGTCCATGTCTGCGTCGTCGAAGACGACGAAGGGACTTTTCCCACCCAGCTCCATGCTGAACTTCTTCAGTCCGGCCGCCTGCACGATGCGGTTGCCGGTGACTGTCGAGCCGGTGAACGAGATCGCGGCCACATCGGGGTGGCGGCAGAGCGGCTCGCCCGCATCCTTGCCCACGCCGTGCACGACATTGAGCACGCCCGCCGGAATTCCCGCCTCGAGCGCGAGCTCGCCCAGGCGCGCCGCCGTCAGCGGCGAAAGCTCGCTCATCTTCAGCACCGCGGTATTGCCGAATGCCAGCGCCGGCGCGACCTTCCAGGTGGCCGTCATGAAAGGGACATTCCATGGGCTGATGAGGGCGCAAACGCCCACGGGGTGGAACAGCGTGTAGTTCAGGTGCGTCGGCGTGGGATAGGTGTGCCCGTCGACGCGCGTGCACATCTCGGCGAAGTAGTAGAAGTTGTCGGCCGCGCGCGGTATCAGTTGCTTGCCCGTCTGGCCGATCGGCTGCCCGCAGTCCATCGTCTCGGTTCGGGCGATCTCCGGCACGTGCGCGGCGACCAGGTCGCCGAGCTTGCGCACGAGCTTCGCGCGCTCCGCGGCCGGAAGGCCAGCCCATTTCGGAAAGGCGGACTTCGCCGCGTCCACGGCCGCGTCCGCCTCGGACTGACCTCCCGAAGCCACTTCCGCGAGCACTTCCTGGGTCGCCGGGTTGATCGTCTCGAAGTAGCGGCTGCTTTCGACCGGTTTGCCGCCGATCAGATGTTGAATGCGCATGGTGCGGGTTCCTTCTACAAGCCAAAGGAGTCGTCGCCGACGATGGTGTTCACCAGGCGGCCGATGCCGTCGATCTCGGTCACGACTTCGGCGCCGACGTCGACGTTGACGACGCCGTCCGGCGTGCCGGTCAGAATCACATCGCCGGCGCGCAGGGTCATGAATCCGCTCAGGTACTCGATCAGCGACGGTATGTCGTTGATCATGTCGGCGGTGGTCCCTTGTTGCGTGACTTTTCCGTCGACGGAAGTACGGAGCGCGAGAGCGTGCGGGTCCGGGATGTCCTGCGCGTCGACGAACCAGGGTCCGAGCACCGTGCACGTGTCGCGGTTCTTCACCCGCAGGTTCGGCCGGTACCAGTTTTCCAGGTAGTCGCGGATCGCGTAGTCGTTGCAGACGGTGTAGCCGGCGACATGACGCATCGCATCGGAGCGCTTCACCTTGCGCGCGGTCGCCCCGATCACGACCGCCAGCTCGCACTCGTAGTGCATGAAGCTTGCGTCCCGTGGCCGCCGGGTGAACCCGCGATGGCCGATCGCGGCCCCGGGTGTCTTCAGAAACACCAAGGGCTCGTCCCTCGACGTGACCGTGAGCTCCTTCGACAACTCCTTGACGTGATCGGCGTAGTTCAGCCCCAGCGCGATGATCGTTCCAACCTCGAACGGTGCAAGCCAGACCACGGCATCCTCGCCGAGCACTCGTCCATCGGCGAGCCGAAGGCCGTCGGGGTGAGGCGTCGCCTGGTGAATGGCGCCGCCGTAGGCGACGATGGCGGTTCTCATGCCAGCCCCCCGTCGTTGTCGTCGATCAAGCGTCCGCCGAGGCGGCCGACGCCTTCGGCCTCGATGGCGAAGCTCTGACCGGAACGCGCGCGGGGCGCGCCATGGGCGATGCCGAGCATCAGGACGTCACCCGGTCTCAGCGTCATGAAGTTGCTCACGTCGGCGACCAATTGCGCCGCCGGGCGGACCATCCCGCGCGTGCTCGTTGCCTGCGTCTGCACGCCATCGACCAGGATCCGGAGGGCGACATCGTCGGGATTGCCGAGGGCCGCGCGCGACACGACCCGCGGACCGACGAGGCACGAATCATCGAGCGCCTTGAAACGGATCGACGGACGGTAGAAGCTGTCGTGCGGCACGCTCAGATCCGCGACCAGCGTGTACCCCGAGACGTGTCCGAGTGCCTCGCGCTCGCTCACCCGGCAGGCAATGCGCCCGATCACCAGACCCAGGGAAGCGCCGATCTCCAACTCCCGATACGGCGAAGGGACGGCCACTGACGCGCCGTCGGCCGCGAGCGTGTTGCGCGGCTTGATGTAGAGGATGGGCCCTTTGGGCGGCGCCTTGTAGGGCGCTTCGTGGACCACTCCCCCCAGTGCCGCGAGCGCGGCAGCGTGGTTCAGCAGCGGGCCGACGACCAGACCCGAGAGCCGGTAGGGCGGAGCCTGGAACTCGAGGTAGGGGTTGAACATGCGATTGCTGTCTCCTGCAGTCAATGTCCGAGCTCTTGACTTCGGTCTTGGCGAGGCCGCGTCCCGACGAGGGAATTCGCGCAGCGCCTAAGAGCGAGCTGCCGGTTCCGCCAGGAACTCGCACAGCAGCCGATGAAAGTGGTGCACCCCGCGCTCGTGCGATGGCGAATAGCGGCCGTCGTGGTACAGGCGCGAGCGCAAGCCGCGCTGCACCGACTCGACGGCCGCCTCGTCCTCCCTCTCCACCTGGTCGAGCGCGGCGCCGGCACCGCTTGCGAGGCGGTCAATGTCGTGCACGTAGCCACGAAAGCTCACGCGCGTGCGATCGGGCGCGAGCGGCTGCACCAGGTTCAACGACAATCCCCAGGGGTAGAAGTTCAGCATCAGGTTCGGGAACACCCACCAGTAGTACGCCGCGATCCGCCGGCCATGGTCGGGCGAGGCCGAAGGCAGCTCGAACGCCGCATCGCCGTCGCGTGCTGGCGCGAGCTGCAGGCTGCAGTAGCGGCCCAGATGGTAGTCGTAGCGCTCCATGTCGAGCACCTGGTTCAGCGCCGGGTGCAGGAAGGGAATGTGCAGGCCCTCGAGGTAGTTCTCGACGTACAGGGCCCAGTGCGCGGCGACCTCGAAGTCGCGGTCGCGGGCCGGATCGTGGCGCAGCTCGTCGAACGGCAGCCACGCCATGCGCGCCCCGATGTCTGCGAAGAAGGCTTCGAACGGTGCCGCCGGAGCGAGCGATGCGAACGCCTGCCCCGCGAAGTTGCCGAACGGCACCCGCGGCAGGTGGTCGGAGGGTCCGGGGAAGTCCTGCGCGTTCTCGAAACCGGGCATGAAGGTCATGCGTCCGGCGAGGTCGAAGCGCCGCGAGTGGTAGCTGCAGCGGATCTGCTCGGCCCGGCAGGCCTCGCTTACCAGGATGTTGCCGCGGTGCGTGCAGACATTGGACAGGCAGCGCAGCTCGCCCGCGGCGTCGCGCGCGAGCAGGAGCGGCTCGTCGAGGTGCCCGGCCAGCATCTCGCGCGGCGACAGCGAGGCCCGCGCATCGACATCGCCCAGGTCGCCGAGCCATTGCCAGGTGCGCGCAAACACGCGCTCGCGCGTCAGCGCATGGATCGCAGGATCGAGGTAGAACGCGCTCGGCAGCGTGCGCGCCCGAGTGACGTCCGGGTGGACCGTGAAGGCGAAATCCACGGCCGCGCTAGTCCGGCCGATCGGGTCGCGTGCAGTCGCGGCCGGCGCCCGCCCCGGCATTGCGGCGAGTGCGCGAGCGCAGCCAGGTCGGCGGCGAAACCGCCGGCAGCGGCGGCACACGGATGACGGCGAAGGAGATGGCCGAATTCATGGTGGTCAGGATATACGGAGAGGTCGAAATTCAGGTGGCTCGAAGATCGGTCATCGCAAGGCGGTGCTGGGGCGGCGCTGAACCTCGCCGTGGTCCGCCTTGAACGCGCCGTTCCTTCGCGCCGCGCTGGCCGGTGCGGCGTGCCCCGGCTGCCGCCTTGCCTCGCCGGCGCCGGCCTCGCGCCTCGTCGACATGCGCTTGCGATGGAATCGGGCCTGAGACCGGGTCAAGCGCGCAGTTCGCCCTGGCGTCGCTTGATCGGCATCAAGGTCCGGCGCCGGCGCGACCGTACCCTCCGCTATCGAATGGCGCCGCGCGCGACGGAAACGATGGCCCTGGTGTTTCACCCCTTGCATGCCCGACAACTCGAGCGACTGTCCCCGGCGGATGAGGACTTGCTGCTCGAAAACGCATCGGCGCTTCATCGTGCGCCCGAGCTGCAGGCGCTCTCTCTCCTGGCAGGAAAGAACCTCTGCCTCATGTGCGACAGCCCCGATGCAGACGCCGCCATCCTGTTCAGGACGGCGGCAGAGAGCCTCGGCGCACGCGTCGCCCACGTCAGACCCAGCCTCACGGAACTCAGCGCGCCGGTCGTGGTGCGCGAGACCGCCCGGATGCTCGCCCGCCTGTACGACGCCATCGAGTGCCAGGGCATGGCTGCCGAGCTGGTCGGCCGGATCGGCCAGGAAGCCGGCGGCCCGGTCTTCAATGCCATCTCGAGCGATCAGCACCCGACCTCGGCGCTGGCGGCGCGGCTGCCGCAGGGGCGGAGCGAAGGCCGGCGCCTGTCGGTCCTGCAGGCGGTGCTGCTGAGCACGATCGGCTGACAGAGCGTCTCGCATGCGCCAGAGCTTCCTCGGCGGCACCGGCACGGTCGAGCTCTGACGACCCGCCATGCAGACCCTGCTCGAGATCGCCATCTGGGTCGGAGGCGTCGCGGGTGCGCTCCTCGTGGCCGCGCTCGTCGTCGCCGCCGTCCTCGAGTGGTTCCTCGAGCATCCGGTCGAGGACGGGGAAGGCGGGCCGCGCTCCGGTCGAGACTGATACGCTAGGGCCCTCGCCTTGCCGAAGGCGCCCCCGAGGCGAGCCCTTTTCCCGACCGGTGCATCCTGCTGTCCATATCGCGATCCTCGACGACGAGGCCGACATCGCCGAGCTGCTCGCGACCTACCTGCAGGGCCACGGCTACCGGGTCTCGCAGACGCATGAAGGTCCGGCGCTGCTCCGGCTGATGGCGGCCGATCCGGCGCAGCTCGTCCTGCTCGATCTCGGCCTGCCCGGCGAGGACGGTTTCGCGCTCGCCAGGCAGCTGCGCGAGCACTGGCGCTGCGGCCTGGTGATCGTCACCGGGCGGGGCGACGCCGTCGACAAGGTCGTCGGCCTCGAGGTCGGTGCCGACGACTACGTGACCAAACCCTTCGACCTGCGCGAGCTGCTGGCCAGGATCAAGGCAGTGCTGCGCCGCACGCTGGCGGCGCCGGCTCCGGCGCCGGCCGAAGCCCGGCCGCGCTCGCACCGCTTCGCGAACTGGCAGCTCGACCCCGCGGCGCGCCGCCTCCTCGATCCGAGCGGCGCCGAGATCGCGCTGACGGGCGGCGAGTTCGAGCTGCTGTGGGCGTTCGTGCGCCACCCCGGCCGCGTGCTGTCGCGCGACTTCCTGCTCGAGCAGACGCGCGGCCGCGAGGCGGCCCCCTTCGACCGGACCATCGATGTCCAGGTCGGCCGGTTGCGCAAGAAACTCGAGGCCGACATCGACGAGCCGCAGATCATCAAGTCGGTTCGCGGCGCCGGCTACATCCTCGTGCCGCCGGTCAGCGT
This sequence comes from Caldimonas sp., assembly GCA_040007855.1. Taxonomy (GTDB): domain Bacteria; phylum Pseudomonadota; class Gammaproteobacteria; order Burkholderiales; family Burkholderiaceae_C; genus Schlegelella_A. The sequence goes on along the minus strand of JBDTUG010000001.1, from coordinate 38,636 downwards.
CGCCTGAGACGAACTCGTTGAGCACGCCCACGCCGCCGGCCGCCACGCCCGCAAAAGCGCCGGAAGTCAACGACGTGTTCCGGGCGCTGTTCGCGGCCCATCCCGACGCCCTGATCGTCGCCGACGCGGGCGGCCGGATCGTCCTCGCCAACCCGTCGGCGGGCGCGCTGCTCGGCTATTCGGTCGAGGAGTTCGCCGGCATGGCGATCGACGACCTCGTGCCCGACAGCATCCGGCCGCGCCACGCTGCCTACCGCGCCGCCTTCGGCCGCGAGCCGAAGGCCCGACCGATGGGGCGCCAGACCGAACTGGTCGCCCGGCGCAGGGACGGCAGCGAAGTCGTCGTCGAGATCGCCCTGAGCCCCCTGCAGGACCACGGTCATCCGCTGGTGGTGGCGGCGATCCGGGACATCGGCGCCTATCCGCGCATGGCGCGGGCGCTGCGGCGCGCCCGCTACAGCGAGCGGCTGGCCCAGGTCGGTCGGCTCGCGGTCGACGCGCGCGACCCGCAGGCGCTGCTGGACGAAGTGCCGGTCGCCGCCGCCGAGGGTCTGAAGCTCGCCGTCGCGATGGTCTACCTGCTCGAGGCCAACCTGCTCGAGCTGCGCGTCGCCAGCGCGGTCGGCGGCGTCTTGGGCGAGGGCATCGGCGACCGGGTGCCGAACCGCCCCGACAGCTCGCTCGGCTTCGTCCTGGCGCACGGCCGCTCCGTCATCGTCGACGACTATGCGCTGGAGCAACGCTTCGCCGTGCCGCGCACCTACCTGGAGGCCGGACTGACGAGCGGGCTCGCCGTTCCGCTCTCCGATCGGGGCCGGATCATCGGCGTGCTGGTCGTCCGGTCGCGCGGCCAGCGGCGCTTCGGCGACGACGAGGTCAGCTTCCTCGAGTCGCTCGGCAACCTGCTGGCAAGCAGCCTGCAGCGGGTGCACTCCGAAGAGGCGCTCAACCATGCGCAGCGGCTCGAGAGCGTCGGCCAGCTGACCGGTGGCATCGCCCACGACTTCAACAACCTGCTGACGGTGATCCAGGGCAACCTGCAGGTGCTCGGCGACCTGCCGCCGCTTGCCGACGAAAGCCAGCGCCGGCCGCTCGTCGACGCCGCCAGCCGGGCGGCCCGGCGCGGCGCCGAGCTGACCGGCAAGTTGCTGGCCTTCTCGCGCCGGCAGGTCCTCCAGCCGGTCGCGGTCGATGCGGCGGCGATGCTTCACTCGCTCGCCGACATGCTGCGCCGCACGCTCGACCAGCGGATCGCCATCGAGGTCGATGCGCCGCCCGACGGCCTGATCGTGCTGGTCGATCCCGGTCAGCTCGAATCGGCCCTCCTCAACATCGCGATCAATGCCCGCGACGCGATGCCGGCGGGCGGGAGCTTGTGTTTTCGTGCCGAGCCCTGCACCACGATGCCGGAGGAGATCGCTGTCGCGGCGGGCGAGCCGGCTGCGCCAGGCGCGTTCGTGCGCATCGCGATCGCCGACAACGGCAGCGGCATGTCGGCCGAGGCGCTCGAGCGGGCCTTCGAACCCTTCTTCACGACCAAGGAAGCGGGCCGCGGCACCGGGCTCGGCCTGAGCACCGTCTACGGGTTCGTGAAACAGTCCAGGGGGGCGGTCACGCTCGACAGCGCGCTCGGCCGCGGCACCACCGTCACGCTCTACATCCCCGGCCCGCGCGAGATGGCGACGGTGGCGCCGGAGGAGCCCGCCACGGCGCGAACCGTGCCGCCGGGACTGCGCGTGCTGCTGGTCGAAGACGATGCCGAGGTGCGCGCCGTGATCCGGCGTTTCCTGGAGGCCCTGCACTGCAAGGTGAGCGAGGCGGCCAGCGGCGAGCAGGCCCTGCTCGTGCTCGGTCCCGACCGTGTCTTCGATCTCGTCGTGACCGACATCGCCCTCGGCGCCGGCATGCGCGGGCCGGAGTTCGCCGCCCTCGCGCAGCAGCGCTTTGCGGCCATGCGGGTGCTGCTCATGTCGGGCTACTCGTCCGAGCTGCTCGAGGCGGACCGCGATTCGCCGTCGACGTGGGAGCTGCTGCCCAAGCCGTGCACGCGCGAGGAACTCGCGCAGGCGATCGCCCGTGTCGTCGGCGTCGACTGAGGCTGGCGAACCAGCCTACTGGAGCGTCGGCGCCGGTGCCAGGCAACGCTGGACGAAGCTCGACAACGCGCCGACCTCCGGAATCCGGATGTCGCGCCGACCCTTGCTGGCGAAGACGATGACTTGCTCGCGCGCCAGCTTCGAGAGGGCGCGGCTCACGGTCTCGAGCGTCATGCCGAGGTAGTTGCCGATCTCGGCCCGCGTCATGCGCAGGGTGATCTGGTCGCAGCGCAGGCCGCTCTTGGCCAGCGAGTCGGCCCAGTAGCGCAGGAACTCGGCGACCCGCGCATCGGCCGGCAAGGTGCAGACCGACATCAGCGAATCGCGGTCGCGGCCGATCTCGCGGCTCATTGCGCCGTGCAGCACCGCCAGCACGGCAGGGCAGGCGATGCCTGCGGCGAGCAGCTCGTCGTAGCTGAACGCCCAGACTTCGCCGGTGTCCATGGCGACGGCGTCGCAGGCGTAGGCGCCGGTGGCGATGCCGTCGAAGCCGAGCCAGTCGCCGCGGAACTTGAGGCTGACCACCTGTTCGCGGCCATCGGCGCTGAGGTTGACCATCTTGAAGAAGCCGGCGTTGAGCACGTACAGGATGTCGAAGCGCTCGCCCGCGCCGTAGACGACGTCGCCGGCGTGGACGATGCGGCGGCGCGGGCCCAGCCGCTGGCTCAGCAGCAACAGCGTGTCGGCGACCCGTTGGCTGGCGCGCTCGTCCGCCTGCCGCTCGGCGGGCAGCGGCGGCGCGGGGCAGAGGCCGGCGGCAACCTGCATCGGGGCGGCGTGGCGGGTGGTGCTGAGCATGTCGGGATCCTTGCGGGCGGCCGGAGGTGGGCGTGCGATCGATCCTAGGAAGCAACCGACAACGCCGTGACAACACCCGACGTCGCTCGGTCGCAGTGTGTAAACGGCGCGTGTCCGACGGGTACGCCGCCGGCAGGCGCTGCCGGCCCGATCCGGGCAGCGAAAGCACAAATGTGGGTGGCGCAGACCACTAGCCAGCGCCGCCCCGGACTTGATGCGCATCAAGCACGTTCCGGCAGCTGCGCCGTAGGCTGGTACCTGCGTCTGCAAGCTGGCGCATCGAAAGCCGAATCCACCATGAAGTCCATCGCCCCGATTGCCGATCTTCCCGGCGCCCTTGCGCTCGCGTGTGCCTTCGCTGTCTTCGTCGCCGCGGCCCTGGATCGGCCCGACGGCCTCGACGCCGGCCGGCCCGCCGCGCCGACGGATGCGACGACCGGCGTCGCCGCGTCGCTCGTTCCAGCGTCGCCCTGAGCAAGGCGCGTTCGCCGCGCTGCGGGCGCTGCACGACCGCAGGCAGCGCAACACAGCCCTCGGCTCCGCCGGCGGCCCGACCGAGGAGAACACCATGCAGACCCCCCGCACGCTCCAGATCATCCGCAACGAGCACAGCGTCCTTTCAGCCGTGCTGCGCTCGATCGGCCTGCTGCTGACCGAAAGCCGCCGCCGCGGCATCGCGCCCGACTTCGCGGCCCTGCGGGCGATGCTGTTCTACATCGACGAGTTCCCGGAGAAGGTGCATCACACCAAGGAAAGCGGCTTGCTATTTCCGTTGCTGAGGGAGCGCAGCGCCGAGCGCGGCGCCGTCCTCGATCGCCTCGACCGCGACCACGCCGAGAGCCATCGCGCCGTGCTCGACCTGGAGCACGATCTGCTCGCCCTGGAAATGATGAGCGAGGGGGCCGACGCTGCCGATCGCCTGGTCCGCTTCGAAGTGGCGATGCATGCCTACATCGCCGCCTACCTCGATCACATCACGGTCGAGGAAACGCAGGTGCTGCCGCTGGCGCGCGAGGTGCTCACCGCGGGGGACTGGGAAGGGCTCGATGCCGCCTTCGGACAGAACCGCGACCCGCTCACGGAGCGCGAGGGCGACGACCCTTTCCGGCCGCTGTTCAGGCGGATTCTGATGACGCTGCCGGCGCCGCTCGGGCTCGGGCCGGCGATGGAGGCCCTCCGCCAGTCCCATCCTCCGGCGTAGGCGGGTCGCGCCTCAGGAGTCGATCCGGCACAGGGCCGAGCCGAGCCCCTGCCAGAGGGCGAAGAGGGACGAGCCGGCGAGCAGGGCGCTCGCGAGGCGCACCGACAGGGTCGCCCACCGCTGCCCGTCGCCGGCGTGGCGCAAGCCGAACCAGACGCCCTGGGCGATCCAGAGGCCCAGCATCGACGCCAGCCCGAACTCCGCCATCACGGCGGCGCCGGTGACCGGGCCGGTGGCGAGGGCCGCGACCAGCAGCGCCGATTGCAGGAAGCCGCACGGCACGGCCGCCCGGCAGGCACCGGCCAGGCCGGCGCGGGCGCTGGCCGGCAGGGTTCGAAAGAGGCGCACCGGTCTCGTCTGCGCGAAGCCTTGCAGGCGAGGCACCTGCCGCGAGAATCAGCACGGCGCGCGAGCCGACCAGGATGCGCCCGCCCTCGCGTTGCAGATCGTCGAACCGGCTCGCCGGCAGCGCCCAGGCGAACACGCCCATGCGCGCGAAGACGATCAGGACCGACAGGGGGGCGAGCAGGAACAGGATGTCCACGCGGGCTCAGTGCGACAGCAGGGTCGGCACGGTCATGTGCTCGAGCAGGTGGCGGGTGGTACCGCCGAGCACCCATTCACGAAGCCGGGAGTGCCCGTAGCCGCCGGCGACGATCAGGTCGACGCCGAGATCGGCGGCCAGCGAGAGGAGCTTGTCGCCGACTCCGGCCGTTTTCGGCTCGTGCTGCGCCTTGGCGTGGACGCCATGGGTGGCAAGCCACAGGAGAACCGATTCGAAACGCTCGGCCGGGCCGTCGTCGGCCTCGCTTTCGGCGATCTCGCACAGCACCACCCGCTCGGCGATCCGCAGGAGCGGCAAGGCATCGCGAATCGCTCGCGTTGCCTCGGCCTTCTCTTGCCACGCGATCAGCACCCGCTGGCCGACCGAAGCGAACGAACCGGAGTGGGGAACGATCAGCACCGGCGTGCCGGCATGCAGCAGCACCTGCTGCGGGAAGTCGGACGCGACCCCCTCTACCGGTGCGCCGGGGTCCCGCTGCCCGACGATCACGAGATCGCTGCATCGACCGTGCCGGACGACGGCATCGATCGCCTCGTCGACGACGACGCGCGATTCGAACGACCCCACCCGGGCCGCGCTGCACCGCTGCTCGAAGTCGCGCGCCAGCGCCTGCGCCCGTTCCCGCAAGGATGCCGCGGGCAGGGCGATGCACTCGAGGCTGTCCGGGACGGCACTGTTGATACTCAGGATGAGGTCGGGCAGGCCGGTCGGCGCGACGGCGACGAGCCGGCTGTCGAATCTCGCGGCAAGGTCGCAGGCCAGCGCGATCCGCGCGGCGCAGCGTGGGCCGGCGTCGAGGTGAACGAGGAGGGTCTTGTAGCTCATGAAGGCGTTCCTCTGGGGGACTGAGGGGCTCAAACGGGAAATCGATGCGCATGGCGTTCCGGACGACGACGAGCGAGCTGGTGCCATGCCGAGCCCGGCGGCCCAGGGGGGACCAGCCGAGCAGCGCCAGCGGAATGCAGGTCGCGTCGTAGGCGAGCGCCCAGGCCAGGTTCTGCCGGACGATCATGCGTTGCCGCTGCCGCCGCGCCCTTGACGGGGGTCAAGGTCGACTCGGCTCCGGCGCCGGACACTCATTGCGCAATCACAGCCAGGCGGAGCAAGCGATGAAGATCCTGGTCGCAGCGGACGGCAGCGTCTACACCAAGCGGATGCTGGCTTTTCTGGCGGCCCATGAGGAGTTGCTGGGGCCGCGCCATGAATACACCGTGATCCACGGCGTGCTGGCGGTGCCGCATCGCGCCGCCGCATTCGTGGGCGCGAAGACGGTTCGCGAGTTCTACGAGGCCGATGCGGAGGACGTTTTCAAGCCGATCCGCGCCTTCTTCGCGCAGCAGGGCATCGAGGCGACCTTCGTGCACACGATCGGCCAGGTCGCCGAGTCGATCGCCGGGCTCGCCGAAGAAGGCAAGTTCGACCTGCTCGTGATGGGCTCGCGCGGTAACGGCGAGATCGTCAACCTGGTGCTGGGCTCGGTGGCGACCAAGGTTCTCGCCAAGTGCGCAGTGCCGGTGCTGCTGATCCGATGACCTCCCGCGCATCGGCGGGCGTGTCGGCGATCCGCTCGGTCCTGCTCCATCTCGACGCCACTCCGGCGAGCGCGGCGCGTCTCGCCCTGGCGAATTCGCTGGCTGAGCGTCACGGCGCCCGACTCACCGCGCTGTTCGGCGTCCGTCCCGACCTTGACCGGACGGCATTCGCCTACTCGGCCGGCGCCGCGCTGCGCGCGGCCGAGGGGGCCGAAGGCACGCCACGGCAACTGGAGTGGGCCCGCCTGCGCGACCTGTTCGCCGGTTCCCGGTCCGGGAACCTCTGGTGCGAAGTGGTCGGCGATACCGTCACGCACGCCTTCCTGGCCGAAGCCATCTATGCGGACCTGCTGATCCTGGGTCAGCCGGTCGATGCCGGCACGGCGGGGGGCGCGCCGCCAGGATTCGTCGAATCGGTGATTCTCGAGAGCGGCGTGCCGGCGATCGTGTTGCCTCCGGCGCACCGCCTGGAGACGATCGGAAGCTGCGTGCTGCTCGCCTGGAACGGCTCGGCACAGGCAGCCGGCGCGATGCGCGCGGCCTTGCCGATCATGCAGCGGGCCGAACAGGTTCACGTCGTGAGCTGGGCGGCCTTGCCGCCGGCGGCTCCCTGCAGTCGCCTCGACGTCGCCACCTGGCTGGAGCGACACGGGATTGCATCGAAGGTCCACCTGCGTCCTCCTTCCTCCGGCGTTGCCGACGAGCTGGCGTCTCTCGCGGGCCAGCTCGGCGCGGATCTTGTCGTGATGGGTTGCTACGGGCACAACCGCCTTAGGGAGCGGGTGTTCGGCGGCGTGACCCGTTCGACGCTTGCGCGATTGCCGGTACCGGTCCTGATGGCGCATTGAGCGCCTGCCGGCCGAGGCGCAAGGCAGCTATCCGGGGGACGAGGGCGGCGCTGCTTCGGGCCAGACGGCATCGAGCTCCTGGGCCAGGGCGCGGGCAAGCGTTTGCACCATGTCGTCACGGCCGACCCGGGCGGGACTGTCCGAACCGGGAACCGACATCGAGAAGGCGTATTCGTCGTCGGTCAGCTCGATCACTCGCAGGCGCGGTCGCTGCGCGCGAATTTCCTCGATCAGCATCGCGCAGCGCGCATCCCCAACCGGAATGCCGGTGATCACCGCGTCCGGCCACGCGTCGTGAAGCCCGGCACGGGCCTGTTCGATCGAGCTTGCGGCATCGACATGGACGCCGATGTCCCGCAGCAGGCGGAAGGCGTGCTCGCGCACGAAGTCGTGCGGCTCGACCAGCAGAACGCGACGACCGGCGGGGCTGGCGGTATGCGGCAGCGCCGCACTCTGCGCGCCCTCGGCCTCGTGGTCGGGGAAGCCCAGCGTCAGCGTCAATGTCTCGCCGACGGTCGTGCGACTCGGCGTCAGGCCCATCGCCTTGGCCAGCTGAACGAAGAGAAGCCAGTGGATCTCGTCGATTTCCCCGGCGCCCGGTTCCCGTTCTGGGGAGCGCCGCGTCCGGATCGTGAGCATCGGCCGTGCCGGCTCTCCCTGCGAATCGACCCCCACCGCGACCGACGGGCCCGAGCGCAACGCGTACTCGAGCCCGAGGTCGAGCAGCTGCGACAGGGCCGCGGCGTCGACGTCGAGAGCAGCGAATCCGGTCGCGGCGGTCGCCGTGGCCGAGGGCTGAAGGATCCGGTTCCACTCGCTCGCGGCCGCCCGCGCCGCCGCCGCCAGATCGACACGTTCGTAGGTCAGCGTCGTCCTGCCGCCGAGCACCCGGGCGAGTTGCTGGATCTGGACCCCGAACCGCTCCAGGCGCGAAATCTCGGCCAGGGCCGCATCGAGCCTGTGTGGAAGGTCTTGGGGCGGGGCGCCCGTGGCTTGCAGCATCCGCTGCAGCGAAGAGAGCGACACGGCGAAGCATTCGCCGACCTTTCCGAGCACCTCGGGCGGCACCTTGACCGGCAGGACTCCGAGAGTGTTGGGCGTCGTCACTCGATCCTCACAGCGTGCATGGGCTCTTCGTGCATGGGGAAAGCCGCGGCGCCAGCCCCGGCTGCACAGCGACCGATCCAACGATAGGCAAGTGCAGGCGATCAGCCTTGATCCCCATCAATTGCAAGCCATGGAGCCCGTCGCGCGACGGCGCGGCGCTGATCCCTGGCACGTGCCCGATGGCGGCGGACAATCCAACCCGTGCCCGAGGCGAGGCCGCATCATCGGTTCGCTGCACGGGCGGCGGGCGTGGCCCGTCGCGCAGTCGAAATCGTCGCCGTCGACGGATGAAGGAGTTGGTGAGATGAACGGCCCCCTGGCAGGCGTGAAGGTGGTGGAATTGGCGGGGCTGGGCCCTGCGCCGTTCTGCGCCATGGTCCTGGCCGATCTCGGCGCCGACGTGATCAGCATCACCCGGCCGGGCGTCCGGGTCGACCCGGCCGAGGTGACGACGCGCAGCCGCCGCTCGATCGGCCTCGACCTGCGCCAGGCCGACAACGTGCAGGCGGTGCTGGCGATGATCGGGCGCGCCGACATGCTGATCGAGGGCTACCGGCCGCAGGTGATGGAGCGCCTCGGCCTCGGCCCGGACGTCTGTTTGCAGCGCAACCCTCGCCTGCTCTACGGTCGGATGACCGGCTGGGGACAGTCCGGGCCACTGGCCCTCGCGGCCGGCCACGACATCAACTACATCGCCCTCACCGGCGCCCTGCACGCGATCGGCCGGGCCGATGCGCCGCCGGTGCCGCCGCTGAATCTGGTCGGCGACTTCGGCGGTGGCGGCATGCTGCTCGCGGTCGGGCTTCTGGCCGCGCTCCACGAGGCCCGGCAATCCGGCCGCGGCCAGGTGATCGACGCGGCAATGACCGACGGCGCCTCGCTGCTGTCGGCCTTCACCTACGGCCTGAAGGCCCAGGGCCGCTGGAGCAACCGGCGCGGCGAGAACCTGCTCGACGGCGGCGCCCATTTCTATGACACCTATGCCTGCGCCGACGGGCGCTTCGTGGCGATCGGCGCGATCGAGCCCCAGTTCTACGCCGAGCTGCGCGAGCGCTGCGGCATCGCCGATCCCCTGTTCGACGAGCAGATGGACACGAGGCGATGGCCGCTGCTCAGGCTGCGCCTGGCCGACATTTTCCGCACCCGCAACCGCGACGAATGGTGCGCGCTGCTCGAGGGCACGGACGCCTGCTTCGCCCCGGTGCTCGACTGGGACGAGGCGCCGGAGCATCCCCACAACCAGGCCCGCCGGACCTTCGTCGCCGTCGACGGCATCGTCCAGCCGGCGCCGGCGCCGCGTTTTTCGCGCACGCCCGCGGAGCAGCCGCGCCCGCCGTGCGCGGCGACGCTGCAGGAAGTGATGGAAGACTGGGGCATCGTTCAGGCGTCCGCGAACCCGACCTGACGCGGAGTGCTCCTGATTGCGACGCGTTGACGGGCTCGAGACCTTGCGAGGTGTCGAGGCGGCGGATCGTCTGTCTGGCCCGGACCTGGTCGTTCTGAAGACGCGACGCCGGAGACTCACGGCTTCGCGGTCGGCAGAGTGCCCAGTGCTTGCTTGCTGCCGATGCGCTGCCCCGCATCGGCCTGCCACACGACCTCGTTGTCGACGGCATACAGCCAGCACGAGCGCCGCGCCGCCTGGCACGAATCCGCGATGACCGACGTCGTCGGCATCTTCCCCGACGACGCTTCGATCACTCGCCTCGTCGGCGCGTGCTCGCGGAGAACGACGAACGGGGTCCCTCAACCGTCGCTACATGAACTTGAGCGGCTGCAAACCCTCAGCGATACTGTTCCCTCTCGGCCGTCCGCTGTGGCCCGCTGAGAGCCGCGCTTCTCGGCCTTGTCCGGGCTGTGGACTTGCACCCTCAGGCGGGACACGACCGAACATGGCGTTTGAGAATCCTATGCACAGCGCCGCGCAAGAGTGTCACTTCCAGGTGCGCGACTCCAAACGTACCGAAGCCGATACGAACGCGCCGTTCCGGAGATCAACGCCAGGTTTCACGCCAGAGGCGCTCGCATGACCCGCCGTGCCCTGCTCTTTACCGACGTGGTGGACAGCACGCTGCTGGCCGAGCAAATGGGCGACGCACGCTCTGCGCAGGCGTGGGCCGAGCACGATCGCTGCGCGCGCGACCTGCTCGTTCGCCACCGCGGCCGCGAGATCGACCGCACCGACGGTTTCTTCCTGCTGTTCGACGACGCCGGCGACGCCGCCCGTTACGCGCTTGCATACCACCGGGCACTGGCGGACCTGGAGTTCAGCGCTCGCGCCGGCCTGCACGTCGGTACGGTCACGCTGCGCGAGAACGCGCCCGAGGACATCGCCCGGGGCGCCAAGCCGGTCGAGGTCGAGGGCCTGGCCAAGCCGTTCGCAGCACGCATCATGGCGCTCGCCAGCGGCGGCCAGACGCTGTTGAGCGCCGCCGCGCGCACGGCGCTCGGCGACAAGCAACCCGAAGGGGCGGAGATCGAGAGCCACGGCCACTACCGGCTCAAAGGGATCGAAGCGCCGGTCGAGGTGTTCGAACTGGGCGTGAGCGGCATTGCGGCCTTCGTCGCGCCGGCCGATGCCGACAAGGCGCATCGGGTGGTGCCCGCCGGGGACTTGTGGCGCCCGGTGCGCGAGGTGCGCCACAACCTGCCCGCCGAGCGCGACGCCTTCGTCGGCCGGGCCGGGGAGTTGCGCATGCTTGCCTCACGGGTCGACGCCGGCGTGCGGCTGCTCACCGTGCTCGGCCCGGGCGGCATCGGAAAGACGCGGTTGGTGCGCCGGTACGGCTGGAGCTGGCTCGGCGACTGGCCCGGCGGCATCTACTTCTGCGATCTCTCCGAAGCCCGTTCGCTCGACGGCATCTGCTTCGCCGTCGCCTCTGCCCTTGACGTCCCGCTGGGCAAGGACGACCCGGTGGTGCAACTCGGCCACGCGATCGCCGGGCGCGGCCACTGCCTGCTCATCCTCGACAACTTCGAGCAGGTTCTTCCACACGCCGCCACCACGGTCGGCCGCTGGCTCGACCGCGCTGTCGGCGCCGCCTTCGTCGTTACCAGTCGCGAGCGACTGCACCTCGCGGGCGAGGAAATCTTCCCGATCGAGCCGCTGTCGCTCGACAAGGAAGCGATCGAGCTGTTCGTGGCCCGCGCTCGGGCGCAGCGGCCCGACTTCGTGCTGACCGAGACCCATCGCTCCGCCGTGGCCGAGGTGGTGCGCCTGCTCGACGGGCTGCCGCTGGCGATCGAGCTCGCCGCGGCGCGGGTGCGGGTTCTGTCTCCCGCACAAATCGTCGAACGGCTCGAGGACCGCTTCAGCCTGCTTGCCGGAGCCCGCGGCGCCGTGGCGCGCCAGGCGACGCTGCGCGCGGCGATCGACTGGTCCTGGGATCTGCTGACGCCGTGGGAGCAGGCTGCCCTGAGCCAGTGTTCGGTGTTCGAGGGCGGCTTCACGCTGGAGGCGGCGGAGGCGGTGCTGGACCTTTCGGGATGCCCGGCCGCTCCACCGACACTCGACGCGGTGCAGGCGCTGGTGGACAAGAGCCTGCTGCGCACCTGGGTCCCGGCCGCGCAGAGCCGCTACGACATCGACGAGCCGTACTTCGGGATGTATGTGAGCATCCGTGAGTACGCGGCAGAAAAGCTCGAGGCGAACGGGCCCGCTGCGGAACCGGCGGCGAAGGAGCGGCATGGGCGCTATTTCGCGCGTTTCGGGGCGGAGGAGGCGCTGGAGGCGCTACATGCCCACGGTGGCGTCAGGCGACGCCACGCAATCGCCATCGAGCTCGACAACCTTGTCGCCGCGTGCCGAAGGGCGATTGGCCGCAATGACGGGGCGATCGCGGTCGCCACTTACCGCGCGGCCTGGGAGGTGCTGGGCCTTCAGGGCCCCTTTTCGCTAGGAATGGGCCTGGGCGCGCAGGTGCTCGCCCTCGAGGGGCTCGGCTCTGCGCTGCGCGCCGCAACACTCGCGACTCGGGCGCGGGCCTGCGAATACTCCGGACGCACGGAAGAGGCCGTGACCGGGTACGAACAGGCACTCGCTCTCGCGCGCGAGGCCGGTGACCGGCATCCGGAGGGCACCGTCCTGCGGCTCCTGGGGAGTCTGCGCTGCGAGAGCGGCCAGGTGATGCAAGCGCTGGCGCACTTGCAGGTCGCGCTCGCCATTCACCGCGAGTTGGGCAAGCACCACGGCGAAGGCCACACCCTGGGCAGCCTGGGCGACCTGCACCGTGGGCAGGGCCGAATGGACGAGGCACGCACATGCTACGAGGCCGCGCTCGCCATTCACCGCGGCGTCGGCGACCGACGTTTCGAGGGCAGCGCACTCGGCAACCTGGGTAACCTCCACATGGAGCAGGGCCGGATGGAAGAGGCGCGCGCGCACTACGAAGCTGCGCTCGCCATTCACCACGAGATGGGCGACCGACGCCTCGAGGGCATCGTGCTCGGCAACCTGGCCATCCTGCATGGCGACCAGGGCCGGATGGACGAGGCGCGGGAGCACTGCGAGGCCGGGCTCGTCATTGCCCGCGAGATTGGCAACCGCCGCACCGAGGGCGCCATACTCGGCAATCTGGGCAGCCTGGACCTGGAGCAGGGCAGGATGGACGAGGCGCGGACGCACTACGAGGCCGCGCTCGCCATTGATCGCGAGGTTGGCAACCGACGCTTCGAGGGCGCCGTACTCGGCAACCTGGGCAACCTCGACCTGGAGCAGGGCAGGTTCGACGAGGCGCGGGCGCACTTCGAGGCCGCGCTCGCCATTGACCGCCAGATGGGCAACCGACGCTTCGAGGGCGCCGTACTCGTCAATCTGGGCAACCTGCACCTGAAGCAGGGCGAGATGGACGACGCGCGGGCGCACTTCGAGGCCGCGCTCGCCATTGCCTGCGAGGTGGGCGACCGCCGGGTCCAGGGCTCCGTCCTCGGAAGTCTGGGAGACGTTCTGGCCAGGCAAGGACATGCCGGAGAAGCCGTCGAAGCGTTCCGGACGGGCGACGCGCTTCTGCGAGAAGTCGGCGACGGGGTGGAACTCGCCAAGCTCCTCTGCGCCTGGGGGAAGGTCGAGATCACCGCCCGCGACCTTGGCGCCGCCCGCGCCGCGCTCGCCGAGGCCGCAACGCTCGCCGCCACGACCGGAGCGGGTCCCGACTCGGAGCTCGGCCGCAAGATCATCGAGCTTCGCGAGGCGCTGGCATCGGCGCCGACATGACTCGAGACTCGCCCGAGCCGCCGCTCGACCTTCGGAGTCCAGGCTGTCAGGTCGTTGAGATCCGCGCCCGATGCAAGAGGTGGCGGCCTCGACCGACAAGGGCGATGCGCGCGGATCGCTGGCCGGATCGCGTTCCCGGCCGAGATCGCCAATGCCACAAGCGATAAGGCCATGCGAACGGTATAAGTCGGGGGACCCGAAGCGGCACCACCTGCCGCTGCTCGACCAACCAGGAGTTTCTCGCCATGTCTTCTTCCCCCATGACGCTCACCGCCGCCGACGGCTTCAGCTCATCCGCCTATCTGTCCGAGCCGTCGGGCGCGCCGAAGGGCGCGGTCGTCGTGCTGCAGGAGATCTTCGGCGTCAACTCCCACATCCGCGCTGTGACCGACGGATACGCGGCGGCCGGATACCTCGCGATCGCGCCGGCGACGTTCGACCGCATCGAGCGCAACGTCCAGCTCGGCTACACGGCCGACGACGTGACCCGTGGATCGCGCCTGAAGGCCGCGGTCGAGGCGCTTCCGGCGCCGGGGGTGCTGCAGGAGATCCAGGCTGCGGTCGACTACGCCGCCAGGGCTGGCAAGGTCGGCATCGTCGGCTACTGCTGGGGCGGCCTGCTGGTCTGGCGCTCGGCCGAGAAAGTGCGCGGCCTGTCCGCGGCGGTGTGCTACTACGGCGGCGGCATGACGGTCGGCGGCGAGCCGTCGCGCAGGCCCGCGGTACCGACGATGGCGCACTTCGGTGATCAGGACGCCCACATTTCGGTCGAGAGCGTGAAGGCGCTCCAGCGCGCGCATCCGGAAGTCGAAGTCCATCTCTACGCTGCCAATCACGGCTTCAATTGCGATCAGCGCGGCTCCTACAACGCCGGCGCCGCGGCGACCGCGCTCGAACGCTCGCTGTACCACTTCGGCAAGCACCTCGGATAGGCACGCTGCCGGCGACCACCGGCGGTCGATTCGCGCTTCCCGGCCCGCGCTTCGTCGCAAGCCATGTTGTTCCCTCGCAGCCGGTTCCGACAATGGAACACCACGACGATCTGGAATACCCCATGACCTGCCTTCTTCGGTGCCTCCTGGCCTCGCTGGCCACCCTGCTTGTCGCAGCGCACGCGCACGCCTACGAGGCCGGCTGGATGCAGATCCAGGTGGCCGGTACGACACCGGATGCGCCCACGACGACGGTCGCGCTGTACTACCCCACGACGGCCGCGCCGCGAGCCATCGCCATGGGACCGTTCGCGCTCGACGCCGCCATCGGCAGCAAGCCCGCAGACAAGGTCACGGCGCTGATCCTGCTCAGTCATGGCATCGGCGGCAGCGAGCTCGGGCACAGCGTCCTGGCGCAAGCCCTCGCCCGGCGCGGCTATCTGGTCGCGGCACTCCGTCATCCTGGCGACAACTGGCAGGATCGGTCCCTGATCGAGAACGGCCACGAGCGCTATTTCGACGAGCGGCCGCGGCAAGCTTCCCGGGTCATCGACGCGATCCTGGCCGATCCAGGGTGGAAGGATCGGATTGCGGCCGACAGCCAGGGGCCTCGCGTGGGTGCGCTTGGACACTCGGCCGGCGGCTACACGGTGCTGGCGTTGGCGGGAGCCAGGCCGGATTTGTCCCGGATGAGGAAGCACTGCCAGGCCGAAGCATCCGAAGACCCGATCTTCTGCGGCGTGGGCCGCTCGGTGGGGGCGATGTCGCCGTTACCCGAAACCACGGCCGCGCTCAGGGACGAGCGCGTTCGGGCGATCGTCGCGATGGCCCCGGCCGGTGTGCTGCTCACCGCCGAATCGCTCGCCACGGTTCGGCCGGCGACCATGATCTACGTGGCAGAGCTCGATCGTTTCCTGGTGCCGCGATTTCATGCCGGATGGGTCGCCAGCAATCTGCCCGCACCGAACCTGCATCGGGTGCCCAACGCCGGGCACTTCGCTTTCATGGATACGCCCGGCATGTCGATCCCCAGCCCGGACGGCGACGTCGCCGCGAACCCGCCGGGTTTCGATCGCGCTGCGTTCCTGAGGCAGCTCGGCGACGAAATTACGGCCTTCTTCGACAAGACCTTCCCCTAGTTACCAGCGCTGGACAGCCTCGCGGTGGGCTTCGGCACAGACCTCGCGATACACGACTTGTGACGCTAGACCATACCCGAGGCCAGGGCCACTGGCCCTTCCCGGGTGAACAGCGCGCCCTGCTGCAATCCTCCAAGTAGGCATTCCGCGTCGCCGCGTCGATCGCGTCGCGATTCCGTACACACGCGGCGAGCTGGTCATACGGTTCGTGCGGCGCCGCCCGTGCCCGGAACGCCCCTGCACTGGACCCAGCCGAATGGGCGACTCTGCCCTCCAGCGGGCAGTTGACGGCGTTACGTCAAGGGGTTCCTCCACGCGGCCGGTTTTTCAAGGCAGCGCCGACTGGTTGACGTAGACGTTGTCGAAAACCGCGTCAACCATGCCCTTGACCCGCGGGGCCGACTGGCAGTTCGCCAGCGTGACGCGCGTCGATAGCTGTCTGAACAACACGCTGGGCGGGCTGGCGTCGCTCTGCGCGTATGCCACCGTGCCGGCCGCGGTAGTGCTGCCGCTGCGGGCGAAGTGGAACGTCTTCCCGGGCTGGTCCCACTGGATCTGCACCGTGGCTGGTGCGCCGACCTTGACGGTGCCCAGGTCGACGATGTTGCCGATGGTGGAGGCGCTGTTGCAGTCGGCGGATACGCAGAGCGACAGGATGCCCTGGACATGGAGCAGGCCGGCCGGATCCGACGAGTTGGAGGCCCGGCTCAGCCGAACCTGAGCGATCACGTCGTTCGCCTGCGAGCCGGGCGTCGGCGTGCCGACGTTGAAGAAGCCTCCGATGATCCGGGCCCGCGATTCAGTGACGGCAGGGTTGCTCGCGCAGGTCTTGACGTCGATCGCGTTCACCGTGATCCGTGCCTTCATCTCATTGATGGTGGCCGGGTTCGAGAAATTCGTGGACCAGCTCTGCGCAGTAACGCCAGCGTCGGAGCTGCGGGTTCCCCAGGTGCGCTGCATCAAGCGCACGCTTCCGTCGCCTGTGATCAGCCGCACTCGCTCCGTATCGGCCCACCGCTCGGGATCGAGCGGAAACGTACTGAACAGGTCGTAGACCTTGAAGGTCTCGAGCGCCCTGACCGACGGCACAGACAACAGGCTGGCCGCGAAAGCTGAGATGAGAAAAATAGATCGCATGGTCACCTCGTGGTCTGGTGTGAAAGGGCTGGTTCGATGGTCTCGCGCGAGCCCGCACGGTGAGTATCGCCGGGCAAACTGGGTCGCGGAACGCTGGTAAACATGGAGGAGATCTCAGGCTGCCAGCGACGACTGGGGGCCCTTCCAGTACGGCGCGCCTTTTGTCGGAAGCTCGGCATGGACGACGCCGCTGCACTTCTCGCCCCAGGGCGCGGATCGGCTCGTCCTCCAGATGGGCATCGCAGGCATAGAAGCCGTGGTCTTCGATGCTCTTTCGTCGTCATGCCGGCATCCTCGAGGCCGCGCTTCACGTGGCGCAACTCCGGGGGCAGCGGTGCGGACGCACGCCGGGGTGCTCACCGGCAACGATAGGACATCCCGGCATTCGCCCTACTCCTGCACTGCCCGCACCCGGCCGGCAACGACTCGCACGCCGCTGGGCGCAGCACGCCAGATCGCGAACGCCGACAGCACCGAGCAGCCGATGGCGACCCAGAACGCCAGCGTGTAGTTGCCGGTTCGATCGTGCACGAACCCCATGAACCACGGGCCCACCGCGCCACCCACGAGTGCGCTGAGCATCAGCGTCCCGAAGATCGGCCCATAGTGCTTGCCTTCGAAGATCTCCGCAGGGATGGCGCCGATGACCGACGTGAGGCCGTAGCCCAGCGCGCCTTGCGCGACCACCATCGTGTAAAGCAGTGGGATACCCGGATACGACGGCAATGCGAGCAGCGCGACATAGGTGATGCAGAACCCGGCACTGCCGATCGCCCAGACAATCTCGCGCCCGATACGGTCCGAGAGCCAGCCGAGTGCGATCTGCCCCGGCACGCCGGCAAGGCTGACGGCGCCGAGGGCCCATGCGGCCTCCTGGGCGCTGAAGCCGGTCTCGGTGAGGTACTTGGTCTGGTGCACCTGCACGGCATACCACGAGAAGAGCGCAGCGAAGTAGGCCACCGCGATCCACCAGAACCGCGCTGTGCGCATCGCGCGTGTGAGTGTCCAGTCGATGGCCGCCCAGGCGGGGTCCACCACGTTCACCCGTCGGGCTTTCGCCGCCGCGGGCGTGTCCGCGTCTCCGTCCGGCGCCAGGCCGAGGTCCTCGGGCCGCCGCCTGAGAAGCAGGTTGAGCGGCACAAGGACGACGAGCGCCACCAGGCCTAGCAGCACGCACGCGGCACGCCAGCCGTTTCGCTCCACGAGTGTCTGCAGCGCGGGGAGCAGCACGATGGAGCCGAACCCCACTCCGGCGAAGGCGATGCTCATCGCGAGCCCGCGGCGCCGCACAAACCAGTTCGGCAGAAAGAGTGCCTGGCCGGTGTAACCGGTGAACGTCGTGCCCGCGCCAACCAACAGGCCCAACGTGAGGTAGACATGCCAAGGCTCGCCCGCGAAGGTCGCGAACATCAGGCCCCCAGCCGTGGCGGCGACGCCCACCTCCATCACGAAGCGCGGCCCGCGACGGTCCATGAGCCGGCCCAGCAGCGGGCTCAGCACGGCGGAGACGATGAAGCCGAACGAGAACGCGCCGGCGGTCACGCCGCGCTCCCAACCGAACTCGTCGAGGATCGGCGGAAAGAGCAACGAGAAAGCCGTGCGTGCGTTCACGCAGATCGCCATCGTCACGAAGACAACCCCGACGACAACCCACCCGTAGTAGAACGGCAGTCGCCGTGCGAGCCTTTCGATCAAGCGGCTTCTCCTCGGCTGAAACTCTGCATGGCCCATTGGCAAGTGCCTGATGCCTCCAGGATTCCTGCCGTACCCTGGACGGCGTGATTGTCCAAGGAACAGGAACGGACTGGCCTCAGCCGGCTCGCTTCCGCATACGAAAGTGGCGCCTGTTGGTCTTGCGGTTGCCGTTGGCGAGCAGCCCGTAGTGGTGAATGCGATGAAATCCGCCGGCCAAGACGTGCAGCAGGAAGCGACGCATGAACTCGTCGGCACCGAGCGTCATCGTCTTGTGGCGCGTCTTACCCTTGGCTCTGTAGTCCTTCCAGCCAAGCGTGACGCCGTGCTCGTCCATGGCGACGAGCCGGCTGTCGGCGATGGCCACCGGTGTTCAGGGCGGCGGACGCGAAGCGGGTACTGCCGGTGTCTTCAGCCACAGCGGGTGGTCTGGCCCGGCCTCACCCTTCCAGGGTGTCGTGCGCAGCGCTTCCAGGAAGGTGGCTGCGGGGCCGTCGTTGCCTGGCGGGTAGCCGATCAGGTGCGCCCAGGTTCCGAAGCCGAGCAGCCCCAGGCACAGCAGCGCCAGCGGCGCCTGGACGATTGACCACAGCGCGTGCAGCACCTTTGCCTCGCGCTCGGAGGCGCCCGAGACCAGCAGCACGCCGCTGCTGCGCACCAGCTGGCAGCGCGCGTGGCCCACGCCGGACAGCGGCGGCAGGCCGGACCGCAGTGCGCCCAGGGCGAACACTGCATCGCCCGTGTACAAGGCCCTTTCCACCGAAGAGCGGCTCTTGTCGAGAAAGCCTTGGGTGGCCAGCGAGGCCGAGGGCAGGATCGTGGTCTTGCCGGTGTTCACCGCGCAGTCGCCGTGCGCGTCGCGGATGACGAAGTTGTCGGTGGTGCTGAACGTGCTCGTGTCGCTGCCGCTGCGGCGGTGGCGCGAGTACCAGACGATCGACGATGGCGCCCGGCCCGGCCGGGGCTCGGGCGGCTGCGCCGTGCCGCGGATCTTCACCAGCCCGGCCGCCGTCGAGCGCAGGTCCACCAGCGGGGCCTTGGCCACCGCCTGCCCGATGCGCAGGTTGCGCAGCGCCTGGCGCAGCGCCCACAGCAGCAGGCCGAGCAGGATGGCGAAAATGGCGACGAACAGGGCCGGCGACAGCGCCATGAAGGCGCCCACCAGCGTGTCGTGCATTCGCTGCAGGTCTTCGTTCATCGGGTCCTCGGCGGCGGCGACGGGCGTCCTCGCGACGACAGGTCGGCGCCTCTCGGCATTGAACCACCGCGATGGCCGCGCCGCGCCAGGATCTTCGCTCAAGCCAACCGCGAACGCCATGGAAGCGATGAGTTGCAGGCGTGGCCGTGGCACCCGGGCAGCCAGCCGCTGCATGAGCTCCAGCGGCGACATCACGAGGTGGGTGGTGCCGTCGCACCAAGGGGTCTTGAGCTCGAGCACCAGCTGATCCGCAGCGTCGGTTTGCACGCGTTCGTTGTCCAAAGCCGGACGCGTGATGCAGCGACGCGGTGCAAGTGCTGTCGGGCGGGCCAGTTCCAAGACGGCTCTGGAAGTTCTGGGCTGAAGCGCTGCTCAGCAGCTCGAGGCCAAAGGCATCCGCGGCGCTCGATGGGTGGGTGCCTGCAATGGGTCGAAGGGCGACGCAACCTGTCGACGCCACCTCCCCCGCGCAAGTCCTGCGTCGCGGACCAAACCAGCCACACGTCATCATGCAAAGATAGCGCCTCGCCCTACCACCAAGGCATTGACGATGTCCCGACATTCCTCCTTCGCCGCAGCGCTGGCCGCGCTGCTGCCCTTCCTTCTCCCAAGTCCGACCCTCGCCCAGGATTGGCCCGCCCCCGGCAAACCCATCCAGCTCATCGTTCCCGCCCCCGGCGGCAGCGGCACCGGCGACACGATCGCGCGGGTCCTCGCCGAAGAGTTGCAGACGCGCCTGAAGGCCAGCTTCGTGGTCGACAACAAGGCCGGCGCGAACGGCAACATCGGCGCCACCGCGGCGGCGGCGACGCCGGGCGACGGCTACCACTTCCTGTTCAGCTGGGCCGGCACGCTGGCGGTGAACAAGGCGCTCTACAAGAACCTCTCGTTCGACGCGCAGAAGGACTTCGTGCCGGTCCTGCTGGTGGCCGACGTGCCCAATATCCTGGTCGTCAACAACGACCTGCCGGCGCACGACCTGGCCGAGTTCGCGCGCTACGCCAAGGCCAATCCGGGCAAGCTCAACTTCGGCTCCACCGGCATCGGCAGCTCGATGCACCTGGCCGGCGAGCTCTACATGCGCGAGACCGGCGCGCAGATGGTTCACGTGCCCTACAACGCGCCGGGCACCGCCACCACCAACCTGATCGCCGGCGATATCCAGCTCATGTTCCAGCTCATCCCCGGCATCGCCGGGCAGGTCAAGAGCGGCAAGGTGCGGGCGATCGCGGTGATGGCGCCGCAGCGCTCGCCGGCCCTGCCCGACGTGCCCACCACGGCCGAGCTGGGGCAGCCTCGCCTCCTGTCGTCGACCTGGTTCGCGCTGCTCGCACCCAAGGGCACGCCGCCGGCGGTCGTCGCGCGCCTGAACGCCGCGGCCAACGAGGCCCTTGCCGATCCGGCCGTGAAGAAGCGCCTTGCCGACATGGGCGCCACCACGCTCGGCGGCACGCCGCAGCAGCTCGCCGAGCACCTGGCGGCCGAGACCGAGAAGTGGGGTCGTCTGGTGCGGGATGCGCACATCTCTACGCAATGACCTCGACGCAATAGTCTCGACGCAAATGACCGCATCAGCCGGCGGCCTCGCGGCGCTCGAGGTGCGCCTCGCCTACGAGCTCGCCTGCCTGCAGCTGCCCGCGCCGCGCTGGACACCATCGCTCGGGCACGAAGGAGAGCGCGTCGCCGACGTCGCCATCGTCGGCGCCGGCATGGCCGGCCTGGCCCTGGCCGCGGCGCTGGTGCAGCGCGGCCTCTTCGTCGTCGCGTACGACGAAGCTCCTGCCGGCATGGAAGGTCCGTGGGCCACGACCGCGCGCATGGAAACGCTGCGCAGTCCCAAGCAGCTCGCCGGGCCGGCGCTCGGCATCGCCTCGCTGACCTTTCGCGCCTGGTTCGAGGCGCAGTTCGGCGGCGCGGCATGGGAGCAGCTCGACAAGATCCCGCGCCTGCAATGGATGGACTACCTGCGCTGGTACCGCATCGTGCTGGCCCTGCCCGTGCTGAACGGCCATCGCGTCACCGACCTGCTGCCGCATGGCGATGGTCGCGTCGAGCTGCACGTCGAGGCCGAGGGCCGGGCCTTCACGGCGTGGGCGCGACGCGTCGTCATCGCCACCGGCCGCGCCGGCCTCGGCGGGCCGAGCGTGCCGGCGTTCGCCGAGGTGCTGCCGCCCGAGCGCTGGGCGCATTCGGCCGACGACAACGACTATGCCGAGCTCGCCGGGCTGCGCGTCGGCGTGGTCGGCGCCGGCGCCTCGGCGATGGACAGCGCCGCGACCGCGCTCGAAGCAGGCGCCGCCCAGGTGCACCTGCTCGTGCGGCGGCCGGACATTCCGCGCGTCAACAAGGGCAAGGGCGCCTCGCATCCGGGCTTCGTGCAGGGCTACGGCCGCCTGCCCGACGACTGGAAGTGGCGCATTCGCCACTACATCAACCAGCAGCAGGTGCCGCCGCCGCGCAACAGCACGCTGCGCGTCTCGCGTCATGCCAACGCGCACTTTCACGTCGGCGTCGCGATCGAGAGCGTGAGCGAGGAGGGCGGGGCGCTGCAGGTGCGCACCTCGGCCGGGTCGCTCGCGCTCGACTTCCTGATCTTCGCCACCGGATTCAGGGTCGACTGGCGGCAGCGGCCTATGCTGCGGCACATCGCGCCGCACATCCGCTTGTGGAAGGACCGCTACCAGCCGCCCGCCGGCGAAGAAGACGACGAGCTCGCCGGGTCGCCCGACCTCGGCGCGGCATTCGAGTTCCAGCCGCGCCTCGACGCGGACTGCCCCGGCCTCGAGCGCGTGCACTGCTTCTGCTACCCGGCCACGCTCTCGCTCGGCGTCATCACCGGCGACATTCCGGCCATCAGCGAAGGCGCGCTTCTGCTCGCCGACAAGCTCGCCGCGCTCTTGTACGTCGAAGACATCGACGTCCACTTCGCGCGCATCGAGGCCTTCGGCGAGCCCGAGATCTTCGGCGACGAATGGGTCGCTTCGCCGCTGCCATTGCCCTCCGAATGAGAGACTCCTCTGCCATGCCCGATACCGACGTGATCGATCTCGCCGCCGGCCTTGCGCCCGGCGATCCGCTGCATGCCGCGCGGCGCTTTCGCGCCAAGGTCGTCGAGGCCACGCAGGCGAGCCACGACGCCTTGCTGTTGCAGCCGGTGGCGGGTCTTTCCACGGCCGATCGCCTGCGCGTCGCGATCCGTGCCTGCACCGTCGCCGGTGCGGCCGGCCTCGCTGCCCACTACGCCGATCTGCTGGCAGGCGTTGCCGAAAAGGACGCATCGCCCTCGCGCGCCCTGCCCGCGATGCTCGAGTTCGCGGCCACGCTGATCGCCGACCCGCGGCGCGGCGACCACGCCGTCCTCGCGTCCCTGAAGAGCGCCGGGCTCGACGACGTGGCGATCGTCGCGCTCGCCCAGCTCGTCGCGTTCCTGTCGTACCAGCTGCGCGTCGTCGCCGGTTTGCAGGCGCTGCGTGCGAGCCATGGAGAAACGCGATGAGCGACGCTGCCACCGCCGAACAAGCTCCTGCGCCGATCCGGCGCAACGGCTTCACCAACGAGTCGCTCGAGTGGCACTCCTGGCTGCAGCCTCTCGAGATCGCCAACGCGAGCCCGCTGCAGCTCGAGGTCCTCGACGAGAGCCATCCCCAGTCGCGCACTTCGGCCTACTACCTGACGCTCGCGCACCAGCCGCTGATGCTGCGCCACCGCTCCACGGCCTACAACGCCATCATGTACGCGCCCGGCGGCCTGCCGCGCGCGGAGCGCGAGCTCGGCGCGATGCTCGTCTCGGTGACCAACGCTTGCGTCTACTGCACCTCGGTGCACGCACAGCGCTTCGCCCAACTGGCACGGCGCCACGACACGGTGGAGCAGGTGTTCGAAGATCCGGCCAGCGCGGGCACCACCGAGCGCGAACGCGCCATCGCCCGCTTCGCGATCGCCGTCACCGTGCGGCCGCAGGCGCTGGCCGCCGAAGACATCGCGCCGCTGCGCGCCGTCGGCATGAACGACGAGGAAATCATCGACCTGCTGCACGCCGTGGCCATCTTCGGCTGGGCCAACCGGCTGATGCAGAACCTCGGCGAGCCGGCGCCCGTCGCCTGACGAGCCCGGGTCGCGATCGGCCGATGACGCGAAGGGTCTGGAGGCGGCGTCGCGTACTGCGGCCTGGGTGCCGCGATTTCATGCCGAATGGGTCGCCAGCAATCTGCCCGCACCGAACCCTGCATCGGCTGCCCAACGCCTGGCACTTCGCCTTCATGGATCCGCCCAGCATGCCGATCCCCAGCCCGGACGGCGACGTCGCCGCGAACCCGCCGGGTTTCGATCGTGATGCGTTCCTGAAGCAGCTCGGCGACGAAGTCACGGCCTTCTTCGACAAGCCCTTTCCGCTCACGCATAACTTCAGATTAACGCTGCCGCATGAAATCTGATGCGAACGCGGAGATGCAGTGGCGACAATCGAGTGTGCGGATTTGCAAGTTTGCGCACGAGGCGTCGCCAGCGTTGTCGACCTCTCGAACGGAAGGCACATGATGACTGACAAGCGCGCCATCCATCTCGCGGTCGCCCAGATGGGTCCGGTCCATCTGAGCGATTCGCGCGAAGCGGTCGTCGATCGCCTGATCGAGATGATGCGCGAGGCCAAGGGCCGCGGCGCCGAGTTCGTCGTCTTCCCCGAGCTGGCGCTGACCACCTTCTTTCCCCGCTACTGGATGACCGAGGAAGAGGCGGTCGAGCGCTTTTTCGAGAAGACGATGCCGAACCCACACGTGCAGCCGCTCTTCGACGAGAGCAAGCGGCTCGGGGTTGGTTTTCACCTCGGCTATGCGGAACTCACACCGGAAGGTCGCCGATTCAACACGGCAGTTCTTGTCGATCGCGTCGGCCACATCGTCGGCCGGTACCGCAAGATTCACTTGCCGGGGCACGCGGATCACAAGCCGGATGCGACGTTTCAGCACCTGGAGAAGAAGTTCTTCGAAGTCGGGGACCTCGGCTTTCGCGTGTTCGATGCACTCGGTGCGCGCTTCGGCCTGTGCATCTGCAACGACCGGCGCTGGCCCGAGACCTACCGCGTGCTCGCATTGCAGAGTGCCGAGGTGGTTGTGCTCGGCTACAACACGCCGTCGGTCAACATCCACTGGAACGAGCCCATCCATCTGCGCATGTCGACCCACCTGCTGTCGGTGCAGGCCGGGGCCTACCAGAATGCACAGTGGGTGGCGGCCGCGGCCAAGTGCGGCGCCGAGGACGGCTTTCACATGATCGGCGGCTCGGTGATCGTCGCGCCCACCGGCGAGATCACGGCGCGGGCGTTGACCGAGGAAGACGAAGTGATCGTCGCTCGGGCCGACCTGCAGATCGGCACGAACTTCCGCGAGCACGTCTTCAACTTCGCGAAGCACCGGCGTCCGGAGTTCTACGGGTTGATCGTCGAGCGCACCGGTGCCGGCGAGCCGGTGGCCTGATCCCGGCTGACCGATGAACGCCATGAAGACCGCAACGCGTGCGGCGTCTGCGACGGTCGCCGTCATCAACCCGAATTCGTCTGCTCTCGTGACGTTGGCGATCGAGCGCGCAGTCAATGCGTGCGGCGCTTCGGCACAGACGCGTTTCGACTGCGTCACGATGGTCGACGGACCGTCGGGGGTCGTGACCCAGTCGGACGCCGACCTGGCGGCGACGCTCACCGCCCGCTGGATCGCCGATCACGAGCAGGAGGCGTCGGCCTTCGTCATCGCCTGCTTCAGCGACCCGGGCATTGCCGCGTCGCGCGAGCGCACGCGCAAACCCGTGATCGGACTGGGCGAAGCCGGCATGCTCGCCGCGCTTGCGACGGGCCATCGGGTCGGAGTGATCGCAATAGCCCGGGCAGCGATCGCTCGCCACCTTCGCTACTGGCGCCTGCTCGAGCTCGACCATCGGGTGGCCGGCGAGCGGGCGATCGACGTGACCGTCGAGCAGTCCGGCGATCCGGCAGTGGCCTTCCAGCGCATGCGCGAAGTCGGCGCAGCGCTGCGCGACGACGATCGCGCTGACGTGTTGCTGCTCGGCTGCGCCGGCATGGCCGATCTGTGCGCGCCGCTGCAGGAAGCGCTCGGCATCCCGGTCGTGGATCCCTGCGCCGCGGCGGCGCACCTGGCCCTGTTGCGCCTGCGCATGGCGTCCGCCGCGAGCTAGCGGAGCAGGAGCAGTCAATGCCCAGGTCTGCTTCGCCCGCTCGGACCGATGGCACGCTGGCCGTTCTCGGCGGCATGGGGCAGCTGGCCGGCGCCGCGTCCGTGACTCGGCTGACCCAGCTGACGCGCGCGGCGACGGATCAGGACCACATTCCCGTGCTTCTGCGCAACGATCCGCGAATTCCCGATCGGTCGGCTGCGCGCCTGCGCCTCGACGAAGTGGAGCGCTGCTGCGGCGTTGCCATCGAGGCCGCGAAGGCCAATCCGGCTCAACGACGCGTTCGACCGACCGCCGACGGCATTCGCATCCTGGCCAAACGCGGCGCCCCGGCGGTGTGCTCATGTGCACCGAGTTTCCGCTGGCCGTGATGCATCGCCAAATGAGCGATTTCGACGTACCGCTCAGCGATTCGATCGACGCGCTGGCACTCGCCGCGATCCGCCACTTCGGCGGCTGCGATGCTTCGCTTTCGCCCGCATCGGCATTCTCATTTCGCTCTCGACAGTGAACCCAATGAACCAGTCCACATCAAGCCGCGACGCGGGCCTCGACCAGCGCTTCGATCTGACGATCCGCAACGGTCGGGTCGTCACCGCCGGCCGCATCGTCGAAGGCGACCTCGGCGTGCGCGACGGCCGCATTGCCGCGGTCGAGGCGCGCCTTTCGCCCGGGGTGCGCGACGTCGACGCTGCCGGCCACTGGGTGCTGCCGGGCGGCATCGACAGCCACTGTCACATCGAACAGCTCTCCGGCATGGGCATGATGTGCGCGGACGATTTCTATTCCGGTACCGTGTCCGCGGCTTTCGGCGGTACGACGACGATCATTCCGTTCGCGGCCCAGCACCGGGAGATGACGGTTCCCGACGTCCTGGCCGACTATGGGGCACGGGCCGCGGCGAAGGCGGTCATCGACTACGGTTTTCACCTGATCCTGACCAACGCCGACGCGCAGACGCTCGAACAGGATCTGCCGCGGGCGATCCGCGACGGCATCACCTCGCTCAAGGTCTACATGACCTACGACCGGATGAAGCTCGACGACAGCCAACTGCTCGACGTCATGTCGGTCGCGAGCCGGGAAGGCGCGCTCGTCATGGTCCACGCCGAGAACCACGACATGATCAAGTGGCTGGCACGGCGCCTGCTGGAACGTGGTCACACGGGGCCGAAGTTTCATGCGGTCGCTCATGATCCCCTGGCCGAGTCCGAGGCAACCCATCGCGCCATCGCGCTGAGCCGTCTTGTCGACACGCCGGTGCTGATCGTCCACGTTGCGGGCGGCGACACCGTGTCGGTGATCCGGAGCGCGCAGCAGCTCGGGGCGCCGGTGATGGCGGAAACTTGCCCGCAATACCTTTTCCTCACCGCCGACGATCTCGATCGCGAGGGGCTTCAGGGCGCCAAGTTCTGCTGCTCGCCGCCGCCGCGCGACGGCGCCTCCCAGGAGGCCGTCTGGAACGGGCTGATCGACGGCACGCTGGCCACCTACTCGTCCGATCATGCGCCGTATCGGTTCGATGCGACGGGCAAGCTGCCGAAGGGCGATGCCACGACGTTCAGGGACATGGCCAACGGCGTCCCCGGGCTGGAGCTGCGCATGCCGCTCCTCTTCAGCGAGGGCTTCCTCAAGGGGCGGATCGACATTCACCGGTTCGTCGACCTGACGGCGACGAACCACGCCCGCCTCTATGGGCTGGCGCCGCGCAAGGGCGCGATCGCCCTCGGGGCCGACGCCGATCTCGCGGTCTGGAATCCGGAGCGCCGGACGGTGATCACGGCCGAGGCCCTGCACGACAACGTCGGCTACACGCCTTACGAGGGTCGCACCCTCACCGGCTGGCCGGAGGTGGTCGTCAGTCGCGGCCGGGTCGTGGTGGCCGACGGCCAGCTCCACGCGGAGCGTGGCTCGGGGCAGTACCTGGCCAGGGCGACGCCGGCCGTCATGAAAAGACCGCTGGCTGCCGAGGTGCCGGGGCGCCCGCGCGGGCGCGTCCTGAAGGCGCTCGTCGGCCTGGATGGCTGACAACCACCGGCGCCCGCAATAACGTCCGCTTATGGGTCGCCGCGAACAATCGATATGTCCAAGCCCGCGAGACTGCTAGCCTTGGCTTTTGCCACCGCCCGTACGCCGCATGATTGACAAGCCGCAAGGAGGGCGGGGTGGCCGGCTCGAGTTGTCGCGGCTGACGAAACGGCACGGGAAGCTCCTCGCGGTCGACTCGGTCGACCTGCAGGTTGCCTCCGGCGAGTTTGTGACCTTGCTCGGCCCGAGCGGATCAGGCAAGACGACCACGCTGATGATGGTCGCTGGCTTCACGACACCGTCGAGCGGCGACATTTTTCTGGATGGGCGATCGATCGCCAGCCTGGCCCCCGAGCGCCGCAACATCGGCGTCGTCTTCCAGAACTACGCGCTCTTTCCGCACATGACGGTCGCCGCCAACGTGGCGTTCCCGCTGAAGATGCGCCGCCAATCGCGCGCCGACATCGCCACCCGCGTTGGCGACGCGATGCGCCTGGTTCGGCTCGAAGGCCTCGAGCAGCGGCTGCCGCGGCAGCTCTCGGGCGGCCAGCAGCAACGCGTCGCCATCGCTCGCGCCCTCGTCTTCAACCCGGATCTCCTCCTCATGGACGAGCCGCTCGGCGCACTCGACAAGAGCCTGCGCGGGCAGATGCAGTTCGAGCTGAAGCGCTTGCACGCGGAGCTCGGCGTGACCATCGTGTACGTCACGCACGACCAGGAAGAAGCGCTGACGATGTCCGACCGCGTCGCGCTGATGAACAAGGGCGTCATCGAGCAACTCGGCACCGCTCGCGAGCTCTACGAGGAGCCGATCAACCGCTTCGTCGCCGAGTTCATCGGCGAGTCGAATCTCATCGACGGGCGCCTGCTCGAGGACGGAGGGTTCGCCAGCACCGGCGGCACGCGCTTCCGAGTGGCTGGTGACACCGGCCTTCGCTCCGGCGAGTCGGGGTGGCTCGCCGTGCGACCCGAGAAGTTCTCCTTCGTGCCGCAGGCGCCAGACGATCCGGGCATCGCGGGCAGGATCAGCGAGCAGGTGTACGTCGGCGACTTCACGCGCTATCGCGTCGTCGTCGAGGGCGGCATCAACCTTGCAATCAAGGTGCAGAACAACCGGAGCGCCGTGCGCCCCGGCGTAGGGGAGGAAGTCCGCGTCTTCCTGAACCCGGGCGACGCGCGCGTGTTATCGAACCTGAACCAAGGAGTGAGCGATGAAAAGGCGTGAAATCATCAAGGGCGGCGGGATCGTTGCCGCCGGGGCGGTCTTGGCACCGTTCTTCCATATCCGACCCGCGCGCGCCGACAAGGGCGAGCTGGTCGTGGTGAGCTGGGGCGGCGACTACGACTCGGCGATGCGCGAGTTCGTCTTCCCGACGTTCGAGAAGGCGACCGGCTACACGGTGAAGCTCGACGCGCCTCCGGAGCTGGCGAAGGCCAAGGCCATGGTGCAGAGCGGCAACGTGAGCTGGGACGTCCTCATGACCGACATCCCCGGCGTTCAGGCCCTGCTGAACAACAATCTCCTGGAGCCGCTCGACTACGGCGCCGTCGACAAGTCCAAGCTGGCACGCATTCCGCGCGAGCTGCAGCTGCCGAATGCCCTGGGGCAGCGGATCTACTCGTTCAACATCGTCTACAACACGAACCTGCTGCCCAAGGCGAAGCATCCGGGCAACTGGGCCGAGGTGTGGGACGCGAGGGCCTTCCCCGGCAGCCGCACCTTCAATTTTCAGGGCGGCACGGCTCCGCAGCTGGAAGTCGCCCTGCTGGCCGACGGTGTTCCACTCGACAAGCTCTATCCCCTGGATGTCGAGCGCGCGTGGCGGTCGATGGACAAGCTCAGGCCGCTGGTGGGCAAGTGGTACACCTCGCATGCCCAGGCGGTGCAGCTGCTCGGCGCTGGCGAGGCGAGCGTCGGCATCACGGTCGGCTCGCGCGCGATCACCGCAAGGCGGGCCGGCGCGCCGATCGACGTCGACTACAACCAGGGCAAGCTCGCCTCCGACAACTGGTGCCTGATGAAGGGCGTGCGCAACAAGAAGGTGGCGATGGAGTTCATCAACACCGCGCTCGACCCGAAGATGCAGGCCCTGATCGCCCAGAAGGTGCCCTACGGTCCGAGCAACTCCGGTTCATTCGAATTCCTGTCGCCGCAGGAAGCTGCCGACCTGACGACTTCGCCCGAGAACATCAAGAAGCAGTTCTGGTGGAACACCGACTGGTGGAACGTGTCGGGTCCTGACGGCAAGACGCCGCGCGAATCGCAGGGCGAGCGTTTCGCCAAGTGGATGCTCAAGGGCTAGGCGATGGCGCAGCCCGCACGGTTCTGGCGCTCCCGGGAGGGGGCGCTGGTTCTGCCTGCGCTGGTTTTCTATGTGCTCGTCTACCTCTATCCGCTGTCGCGGATCGTCGGCTGGAGCTTCTTCGACCCGGACTTCACGCTGAAGCACTATCGGGAGCTGCTGGCCGAGCCGTCCTACTTCACGGCGTTGTCCAACACCCTGGAGATCAGCGTGCTGGTCACGCTGATCTCGCTCTTGCTCGGCTACCCGCTCGCCTTTCTGATGGCGACGACGACGCCGCGGGCGCGGCGCATCCTCACGGTGCTGATCCTGGTGCCGTTCTGGACCAGCATCCTCGTGCGGACCTTTGCCTGGCTCGTGATCCTCGGCAACAACGGCCTCGTCAACCGGGCCCTGCTCGGCCTCGGCCTGGTCGACGCGCCGCACAAGCTGCTGTTCAACATGGTCGGCGTGCAGGTCGGCATGGTTCACGTGCTGCTGCCGTTCATGGTTTTTCCGCTCTACGGCGTGATGTCGCGCATCGACCTGAACGTCGTGCGTGTCGCACGCAGCCTGGGTGCGCCGCCGCGCAGGGCCTTCTGGCACGTATTCCTGCCGCTCAGCCTGCCCGGCGTCGCGTCGGGCTGCATCCTGGTGTTCCTGCTGGCGATCGGCTTCTACGTGACGCCGGCCCTGCTCGGCGGGCCGGGGCAGATCACGCTGGCCACGATGATCGACATGATGATCAGCACCTTTCTCAACTTCGGCTTCGCGGCGACGCTGGGCGTCCTGCTGCTGGCCGTCGTCGGCCTCATCTTCGGCGTCTTCAGCGGCGCGATGGGCCTGGTCGGGGCCGAGGAACAGCGGTGAAGCCGACGCGGATGGCGCTTTGGGCGCTGGGCGTTCTGCTGATGATCTTTCTCGTCGCGCCCATCATCGTCATCGTCATCACCTCGTTCAACGGCTCGACCTATATGGAGTTTCCGCCGAAGAACCTGTCGCTGCGCTGGTATGCAAACTTCTTTCAGTCGCGACACTGGTACGAGACCGCCATTCTCAGCCTGCGGGTGGCGCTGCCGACGATGGTGGCCGCGACCGTTCTCGGCACGGCAGCGGCAATCGGCATCGTGCGCGGCAGCTTCCGGGGCAAGCGCGCGCTGGAAGCCTTCTTCGTGTCGCCGATGGTGGTGCCCATCGTCGTCATCGCCCTCGGCTTCTACTTCCTGTTCTCCAGCTACCGGCTGCTGAACACGGCGTGGGCGCTCTTTCTCGGGCACACCGTCGTCGCCACGCCGCTGGTGATCATCATGGTGCGCGCGGCATTGCGCACCACCAACCCGGACATGGATCTCGCGGCGCGAAGTCTGGGCGCCAATCTCTGGCGCTCGCTGCTCTATGTCACGCTGCCCTCGATCAAGGCGACGCTCGTCGCCGCTGCGGCTTTCGCCTTCCTGATCTCGTTCGACGACGTGGTCATCGCCATCTTCGTGGCGGGTCCCGACACGACCACGCTGCCCAAGCGAATGTGGGAGACGATCCGCTTCGAGATCGACCCGACGCTCACGGCGATCTCGTCGATGCTGACGCTGGTCGCCATCGTCGTGCTCGTCGGCGTCGAGCTGCTGCGCGGGCCGGAGTCCCCGGAGCGGGCCGAGTAGCCAGAGGCGGAGCACACATGGATCTCTTGATCACCGACACCTTGGTCGTCACCTGCGACAACGAGGGGCGCATGCTCGAGCGCAGCGCCGTTGCCGTGCGCGGCGACCGCATCGTCGCGGTGGGTACCAGCGCCGATCTCGAGCGGGATCACGGCGACCTGCCGACCCTGTCGGGCCGAGGGCTCGCGGTCTTTCCCGGCTTCATCAACGCCCATACGCATACGGCCCTGACCGTGCTGCGCGGCACCGTCGAGGACCTCGGCGGCGACGTGATCTACGGCTACATGTCGCCGGTCTCGTACGCCATGAATGCGGAGGAGCGGGCCGTGATGGTCCGCCTCGGTTGTCTGGAGGCGATTCGCTCCGGCTGCACGACCCTCGTCGATCCGTTCCGTCATGTGCCGACCTACGGCGAGGCGATGGCGAGCACCGGGCTGCGCCTCTGGCTCTCGGAGAACTGCGCGGACATCAACACCCTTCGTATCCGCAAGGGCGACTATTCCGAGGACCGCGCGTTCGGCCAGGTCTTCCTCGATCGCGCGATCGAGATGATCGAGACGCTGCATGGCAGTCACGACGGCCGCGTGCAATGCCAGGTCGCCGCTCACGCGCCCGACAATTGCTCGCCGTGGATGCTGCAGCGCCTGAAGGAGCTTGCGAATCGTTACTCGCTCACGCGCACCGTGCACCTGGCGCAAAGCGAGCAGGAGGTGCGCGTGGTTCGCGCGGCGCGCAGCATGACGCCGGCCGAGTACCTGGACAGCGAGGGCTGGCTGGCGCCCGATCTGGTCGGTGCGCATTGGACCTTCTGCACGCCAAGCGACATCGAATTGCTGGCGGCCCGCGGCGTGCAGATGGTGCATTGCCCGGCCAACTCGTCGCGCAAGGGCCCGCATCGGGTGCTCATCGGCAGGATCCAGGATGCCGGTGTCAACATCGCGCTCGGCACCGACAACATGACGGAAGACATGTTTCACGCCATGAAGATCGGGATGATCCTGCATCGCGGCGGGCGTGGCCGGGCCGAGGAAGGCGGCGTTCGCCCGCACCCGCAGGCTCTGCTCGACTCCATCACCCGCAACGCCGCGCGCAGTGTCGGCGCCGAGACCGAGATCGGCTCCATCGAGATTGGCAAGAAGGCCGATTTGACCCTCATCGACCTGAACGTTCCGGCGATGCGACCCCTCGTCAACCCGGTCTCGAACCTGGTGCACTACGGGCACCCGGGCATCGTCCACTCGGTCATGGTCGACGGCACGTTCCTGATGCGCGAGCGCAAGGTGCTGGCGTTCGACGAGCAGGCGTTGATGCAGGAAGCGCAAGCTGCCACGCAGCGGGTCTGGACACGGATGCTTGCCGAGAACCCCGACATCGCGCCGCCGCCCGGTGGTCTTCGCTGGCTCGATGCCTGACCCTTCGCATAGCGCGCATATCGATCGCTTTGCTCGCAACCCCTTCAGGACTAAACGACATGACTTTCTCGATCGTGGGACTCTGTTCGCGCACCGGCCAGGCCGGCTGCGCGCTGGCGACCTCCAGCATGGCGGCGGGCGGGCGCGCGCCGTTCGTCAGCCCCGGCTTCGGCGTGGTCCTCTCGCAGGCGCGCTCCGATCCGCGGCTGGGCGCTCTCGGTCT
This sequence comes from Caldimonas sp., assembly GCA_040007855.1. Classification (GTDB taxonomy): domain Bacteria; phylum Pseudomonadota; class Gammaproteobacteria; order Burkholderiales; family Burkholderiaceae_C; genus Schlegelella_A. Next base: position 5,396 of record JBDTUG010000001.1, on the reverse strand, counting down.
CGCGTCGCTGGAACGCGGGCGCTCGGCGGAAGAGGCCCTTGCCGACATGAGAGCCTCGACACCGCATGCCGAGTGGCGTCAGCTCGCCGTGCTAGATCGCCACGGCGGAGTCGCCTCCTTCACCGGCTCGCATTGCACGGTGGAGCGCGGCGCGGCGCACGGCAAAGGCGCGATCGGCATCGGCAACGGCCTGGCCAGCGCGGTCGTACCCGCCGCGATCCTGAAAGGCTTCGAGGCGGCGCCGGAACAGTCGCTCGGCGAACGACTGCTGATGGCGCTCGAGTACGGCCTGCGGGCCGGCGGCGAGGCATTCCCGCTTCGTTCGGCCTCGATGAAGATCGCCCACCCCGGCGTGCCGTTTGCACCGGTCGACCTGCGCGTCGATTTCTCGGACACGCCGATCGCCGAACTGCGACGCCTGTGGGAATTCTGGGAACCCATGCGCGACGGCTACGTCCAGCGCTGCATGGACCCCGAGAACTCGCCACCGGCCTCGGCGATCGAGGGCCACCTGCCGGTCGCTCGCTGAGACCGGCCGCGTCGTGACGCATCGAGGCACCTGCAGCCTTCGAGTGCGTGCTGCACGAGCAGCTCGAGTCCGGCACGCGCCATGTCCTGATCGGCCGTGTCCTCTGGCTGCACGCGCGCGATGGTCTTGTCGACCTGGCGCGATTCCACGTCAACCTCGACCGCTTTTCGCCGGTGGGGCGGTTCGGCGCCGACCTCTACGGGCGCACGCGCGACCGCTTCGAGATGAAGGGCTAGGCGTCGGGTGGCCCGGCCTTGCCGAACATCGACCGGTACGCCATCCCGAGATGCTCGATGAAGTGATCGACGGATTCGCCGGTCGAGTGAAATGCGGAGTAGTAGGCCTTGACCCGGATCCGGATCGGCGGGTCGAGCCGACGGATCGCTATGCCGCTCGTCGGCTCGGCGCGCGCCGTGAATTCGTCGACGATCGCGCAGCCGGCGCCTACTGCCACCAGCGACTTCGCGATGTAGTAGGTTTGCACCTGGACGAGCGGCGCAACCTGCAAGTTGTTCTCCTCGAAGGCGGCGCCCAGGATGTCGCTCGAGGGCTCCGTCGAAAGGCCGATGAACCGCTCCAGATTGATGTCTTTCAGGCGGATCGGCCGGTCGGAGCCCTTGGCCGCATCCTTCTCGACACGGTCGATGAAGACGAGCTCGCAATCGCCCAGCGTCACGGCGCTGAGTCCGGCGGGTGCTTTTTCCAGGTTGTCGACCGCGAAGCCGACGCCGAGGTCGAATTCGTGCACCAGCAGCGAGCGGTACAGCTCGCTCGAGTGCCGCGTGCCGATCTCGAATGCAATTCCCGGGTAGCGCTTTCGATGCGTGGCGACGGCGAGCGGCAGGAGGTTGAGGCCGAATGCCGGCAGGCAGCCGATCCGCATCCGGCCGGTGGCGCCGCGCTGCAGGTTCATCGCAACCTGCTGCAGCGCATCGACCTCCTGGAAGACCTTTTCGACCGCTTCGGCCAATATCTCCGCTTCCGGCGTCGGCCGCAACCGGCCGCGCTCGAGCTTGAAGAGCTTGAAGCCGAGCTGGGCCTCGGCCTGCTTCAAGGCTTGGCTGACCGCCGGCTGGCTGATGAAAAGCAACTCGGCCGCCCGGCTGATCGAGCCCGAGCGTTTGATGGCGTGGAAGATCTCGACATGCCGCAGGCGCATGGGCGCGCGATTTCGACTTCCAGAGGCCATATGCGCGCCGAGTTTGCCATTGCAATCGCCCAACTGGGCAACTGTCTAGCATTGCGCTCGGACGAGCTTCGGCGACTGACCACCAACGTTCGGCCGCAATCCATTTTTCGCCGTCTCGAGCCCAGGCCTGGGGGCTCGAGGCGAGGACCTGGTCCGACTGTTGGTGCTCTCGTGGCCCAGCCACAGGCGATGATGTTGAACGGCACGCCGCTTTGCAGCAGGCCCAGGGTGGCGAAACCGCCGGTGCACCAGTGCACCTGGGGGCGAGAACTATGTATGGAGGCTCACGGCATCGGGCTCGCAGAGGCCGCGTCCTGACTCATCGCCAGCCGTCCTGCGGTGGGCAACTACGCATAGTTGAGATCTGTGCACAGGAGTCGAGCGCCCCAGTTCGCCGGCCTGAGCGGCAGACACTGATCGATCGATTTCGCGGAACGGCGCCCGCTGTGCTCGCGTTTGTCTGCCCACAACCTCCGATCGGACGGCGACGCCATCGCCGCTCGCTCTGCGCGATGTCCGGTACGTTCGCCGGTCGGGTGATGTAGCGGCACAGCTGCTCCAGACGCTTGCGGTCGTTCGACTCGACCCGCACCGCCGCGTGCAGGCTGAAACCGTCGATGTCGGCGCACAGGGGCTGGCGCGCCAGGTCCTCGCGCGGCATCGCGCCCCTGAGGGTCAGCATCCTCTGCCCAGCGCGGGGGCCGAAGGCGATGCGGTACGTGATGGCTGCGGCCTGCAGCGGCCGCAGGGTGCGTGCCTCCTCGCTGTCGGCGTCGGGGTCGGCCAGCTGGGTCTGCCCCATCTCCTCGATCAGAACGCCCTGGCGCGTGAGCATCTTCATAAGTCGGGTGATGATCGCCAGCAGCAAACCGTGCAACTCACCGTCGGTGGGCGCAGCAGCCTCGACGAAGGCTGGCGCGCCATCAGCGCCGCACCGATACACCCCGTCCAGCACCAGGCAGTGCAGGTGGATGTTGAGGTTGGCGGCCGAGCCGAAGCGCTGGATGAGCGTGACGGCGCCGCCGTGGCCTTCATTGCCGCATCGGCACATGTGGGATGACGTGATCTACCAGGTGTGCCGCCGTCTGCGACATGCGGCGGGCGCCGCACGACGGGCGGAACCCGCGCCGCTTGCAGCTGAAGGCCAGCAGCTTGTCGTGGCCGCATTCGCCGCAGCGCAGCCTAAGGAAGCCGTGGGCCAGGATGCCGCACTCGAGGAAGGCGTCGAACTCGTCCTTGATGAATCGGGGCAACTCGCTTCCGGTGCTGGCCTCGGTGTGCGCGATGAAGCTGGCCGCGTGCTGTTGCACCAGGCGGTACAGCGTCGTCTGCTCGGGGCGGTGGCGCTCGTAGTGAAGCGGGGCGCCATCCGGCGCCCGTTGGGACTGCCGGCCAGTGGCTTGCACGCTGGGCTCCCGAGGGGTGAGCCCGCACGGTCTCAGTCCGTGCTGTGGGCTCATTCCTCATTGGAATCACGCGCCCGGCTCCAGGCTCATACCTCGTTGGACAAGACTTGGGATTGCGGCCTTCCCGGTTGCGCTCCATACTCATTGCCCCAAAAACCGGCCCTTTCGGAAAGGAAGGTGTGTGATGCCTGCCAATCTCCCGTCCTCGTAGCCTACGAACGAATTCCCCTACCGCCTATCCTTATTCATGTACATTCTCGGCGTTCACTTGGGACATCACTCCAGCGCTGCCTTGTCAAAAGATGGCGTGGTGATCGGAGCGGTGGAAGAGGAGCGCTTCACTCGGCGCAAGGACCAATCGGGCTACCCCAAAGAGTCCATCGCATATGTTTTGAGCAGGGGGGGCATTTCGCCGGAAGCTGTGGACGCCGTGGCCGTGCCCGGAATGCGATTGGGCGCCGACATGCCCTATCAGGTGGTGCGCAGGTACTTCGGATATTCCGACCACGGACTGGCGTTCCGGGCCAAGGCCACCGCCGCGGCGAGTCTCAACTCCGGCTGGCTCAGGCGCTCCTTGTACCCCATGGCAGCTACCCGGGATTTCATATCGGCGGAGTTGGGGCGCAGAGGATTTCACCGGGCCCGCGTTGAGTTTCATGATCACCATGAAAGTCACGCTGCTTCGGCGTTCTACAGTTCCCCATTCGCGGAGGCACTCGTTCTCACTCAGGACGGGAAAGGCGACAACTGCTCAGGCAGTGTCTTTGTGGGTTCCGGGAACATATTGAAGGCGATCGCGCGGCAACCGCAGACTGATTCTGTCGGCCAGATCTATCACGAAGTCACGCGCTTCCTGGGTTTCATGCCGAATCGTCATGAAGGCAAGATCATGGGGATGGCGGCGTTCGGAAATCCTGCCACCTTTATCGACGCCTTCCGGGGCCTGGTTGCCCGGACCCACCCCGTGATCGAACGCTCACATGTTTTGGATGACGCGAACTGGCGGAAAGGAATGACCTTCAGAGACAGGGTGCGGGTCCTGTCGAATCATCCCGACAACTTGGATTTTGAAATCAGAGCGCGCAAACTGCAAGCCTGGCTCGAAACAAATACCGGCAACGGCGAGCGTGCGGATGTCGCGGCAGCGGTCCAGCAGGCCGTCGAAGACTGGATGGTCGAACTGTGCCGCTGGCATGTGGGCTCCCTGCATGGAAGCGCAGCGCGGAACATTTGTCTCGCCGGAGGGTTGTTCGCCAACGTAAAGGTTAATCAAAGATTGCGGGAAAGCGTTCCCGGCGTCCGCAACATCTACATACAGCCGGCCATGGGAGACTCCGGGCTTTCTCTGGGCGCCGCTCAACTCTGCTGGCACCGGAGTGAACCGGAAGCTGTCCGCAACTTTCTGGAGCATGTGTTCCTCGGACCCGATTATTCCGATCGCGAGACCGCTGCGGTATTAGAGCAATGGAAGGAACGTGTGGTCTGGGAGCGGCATGAGAATGCCGAGGAACTCATTGGCCAATTGCTACATGAAGGGAACATCGTCGGACGATTCAACGGGCCGCTGGAGTGGGGGCCCCGCGCACTGGGAAACCGCTCCATTCTGGTCCGGCCCACGGATAGACGAATCAACGCCGAAGTCAACCGGCGTCTCCGGCGCACCGAATTCATGCCGTTCGCGCCGAGCGTACTGGATTATCGGGCCGGCGATTACTTCATGGGATATCGCGACGATCACATCGCCGCCGATTTCATGACGGTCACCTACAATGTTCGCCCGGAGAAGATGCATGAGATAGAGGCCGTCGTTCATGTCGACAACACCGCGCGGCCGCAAGTCGTCCGGGAAAAGACAAACCCTTCCTACCACAGGATTCTCAGAGCGTATGAACGCTGTTCTGGTATCGGCTGTGTCGTCAACACGAGCTTCAACGTGCACGAAGAGCCTATCGTGAACTCGCCGGAGGATGCGTTACGGACGCTGGAGCAGGGGGCTGTCGATGTATTGGCAATCGGCAATTACTTTGTGCGGATGCGCGGGCGGAAGGATGGCGCTGATTGTCAGAATCTCGGGATGCGATAGCCCACAAGGCGGGAAGCATGCTCACGCGCCAGGGCGTGCTGATCGAGGAGATGGGGCAGACCCAGCTGGCCGACCCCGACGCCGACAGCGAGGAGGCACGCACCCTGCGGCCACTGCAGGCCGCAGCCATCACGATGCGGCGGGCGCCGCACGACGGGCGGAACCCGCGCCGCTTGCAGCTGAAGGCCA